>JAICMO010000133.1 GCA_025929185.1 Pseudolabrys sp. | reverse complement strand
GATCAGGCGGTGTACGACGCGCTGGTGCGCATGGCGCAGGACTTTTCCATGCGCCTGCCGCTCGTCGACGGGCAGGGCAACTTCGGCTCGGTCGACGGCGATCCGCCGGCAGCCATGCGTTACACCGAAGTGCGGCTCGCCAAGGTCGCCAATTCGCTGCTTGAAGACATCGACAAGAATACCGTCGATTTCCAGGACAATTACGACAATTCCGAGCACGAGCCGCTGGTGCTGCCGGCGCGCTTTCCCAATCTGCTGGTGAACGGCGCGGGCGGCATCGCCGTCGGCATGGCCACCAACATCCCGCCGCACAATCTCGGCGAGGTGATCGATGCGTGCATCGCGCTCATAAACGATCCGGCGCTGAGCATCGACGACCTGAACGGCATCGTGCTGGGACCCGATTTCCCGACCGGCGGCATCATTCTCGGCCGTGCGGGCATTCGCAGCGCTTACGCGACCGGCCGCGGCTCCATCATCATGCGCGGTAAGGTGACGTTCGAGACCATCCGCAAGGAGCGCGAGGCGATCATCGTCACCGAAATTCCCTATCAGGTGAACAAGGCGAACATGGTCGAGCGCATCGCCGAGTTGGTGCGCGACAAGAAGATCGACGGCGTCGCCGACCTGCGCGACGAATCCGACCGCGATGGGTACCGCGTGGTGATCGAGCTCAAACGCGACGCCGAGCGCGACGTGGTGCTCAACCAGCTCTATCGTTTCACGCCGCTGCAATCTTCCTTTGGCGCCAACATGGTGGCGCTCGACGGCGGCCGTCCGCAGGTGATGAACCTGAAGGATCTGCTGACTGCGTTCATCGCCTTCCGCGAGGAAGTGATCTCGCGGCGGACCAAATATCTGCTCGGCAAGGCGCGCGACCGCGCGCATATCCTGGTCGGCCTCGCCATCGCGGTGGCCAATATCGACGAAATCATCAAGCTCATCCGTGCGGCCAAGGATCCCAAGGAAGCGCGCGAGGCCTTGATGGGACGCGAGTGGCCGGCGCGGGATGTCGCCTCGATGGTGACGCTGATCGACGATCCGCGTCACACGGTTTCCGAGGCAGGAATGACGAGGCTTTCGGCCGAGCAGGCGCAAGCCATTCTCGACCTGCGCCTGCAACGTCTGACGGCGCTCGGGCGCGAGGAGATCAGTCAGGAGCTCGACAAGCTCGCCGCCGAAATCGCGGATTATCTGGAAATTCTGCGCTCACGCTCACGCATCCAGTTGATCGTGAAGGAAGAGCTGGCGGCGGTGAAAGACGAATTCGCCACGCCGCGCCGCACGATCATTGCCGAGGAAGAGGCGCAGGTCGAGGACGAGGACCTGATCCAGCGCGAGGACATGGTCGTCACCGTCTCGCACCTCGGCTACATCAAGCGCGTGCCGCTTTCCACCTATCGTGCGCAACGACGCGGCGGCAAAGGCCGCTCCGGCATGCAGACGCGCGACGAGGATTTCGTCAGCCGGCTCTTCGTCGCCTCGACGCATTCCCCGGTCCTGTTCTTCTCGTCGCGCGGCAAGGTCTACAAGGAGAAGGTCTGGCGGCTTCCGCTGGCGGCGCCGCAGGCGCGCGGCAAGGCGCTGATCAACATCCTGCCGCTCGATCCGGGCGAACTCATCACCACCATCATGCCGCTGCCCGAAGACGAGAAGACGTGGGCGACGCTCGACGTGATGTTTGCCACGACCAAGGGCACGGTCCGCCGCAACAAGCTTTCGGACTTCGTCGACGTGCGCCACTCCGGCATCATCGCGATGAAACTGTCGGAAGGTGAGGGCATCGTCGACGTCGCGATCTGCACGGAAAAGGACGACGTGCTCCTCACCAGCGCGGGCGGCCACTGCATCCGCTTTCCGGTGCCGGAGGTGCGGGTGTTCTCGGGCCGCACGTCCATGGGCGTGCGCGGCATCGCGCTCGACAAGGACGACAAGGTGATTTCGCTCTCGATCCTGCGCCACGTCGATGTGACGGCGGAGGAACGCGCCGCCTACCACAAGCGCGCAAGCGCCGTGCGGCGCGGCACGAACGGCGAGGTGGAGGAGACGGCGACGGACGCCGAAGAGACCGCAAACGGCGCCATCGAACTGGGCGAACAGCGTTATGTCGAGATGTCGGCGGCCGAGCAGTTCGTGCTGACGCTCGCGGAGCGCGGTTACGGCAAGCGGTCGTCGTCCTACGAGTACCGCACCACCGGCCGCGGCGGCAAAGGCATCGTCGCCATGTCGCTGACGCAGAAGACCGGGCGCATCGTCGGCTCGTTCCCGGTCGAGGAAGGGGATCAAGTCATGCTGGTGACCGACGCGGGCAAGCTGATCCGCACGCCGGTCGCCGGCATCCGTATCGCCGGCCGCTCGACGCAGGGGGTGATCGTGCTCGATACTGCGGACGATGAGAAAGTGGTTTCCGTCGAGCGGCTCTTGGGCGACGAGAACGGGGAAGAGTAGTTTCTGTCATTCCGGGGCGCGGGCATCAGCGAGCGAACCCGGAATCCAGAACGAACTCGGAGTCTGCATCCGGATTCCGGGTTCGCGGCTTTCCGGCCGCGCCCCGGAATGACACGGTAACGCATGAATCTCGAACTCTTCTCCGCCTTTCTGCTCATCACGCTCGTGCTGGTCCTCGTCCCGGGGCCGATCGTGACGCTTGTCGTCTCGACCGCGGCGACGCGTGGCACGCGCGCTGGCTTGATCACCGTTGCCGGCAGCACGAGCGGCAACGCGGTGCTGATCACCGGCATCGCGTTGGGCCTGAGCATCGTCATCCAGTACGCGGCCGAGATTTTCGAATGGCTGCGCTGGGCCGGTGCGGCCTATCTTATCTGGCTCGGCATCCAGGCGTGGCGGCACGCGGGCGGGGCGGTGGCGCTCGCGCCGCCGCGCGAGCATGTCTATTTCCGGCGCGGCTTTGTGGTTGCGATCACCAATCCGAAAACGATTGCGTTCTTCACGGCGTTCCTGCCGCAATTCGTCGATCCGCATTTGCCGGCCGGGCACCAGCTTCTCGTGATGTGCAGCGTCGCCGTCGTCATGGCGGGCGCGACCGATTGCCTGTGGGCGCTGCTCGGCGGCGCCGGCCGCGCCTTCTTTTTGAAGCGCGCCAGCGCGCAATGGCTTGGCCGCGTGTCGGGCCTGGTGCTGATCGGCGGCGGTGTGTGGCTGTCGCTGGTGCGCCGGCCGGGCTGACCGGGGCCGGCCGGGACAACGCGTTACGTCTGTTTCAAGGCTGCCGCAATCTTTGCGTAACCGCGCCGCTCGGCATGCTGAAGCGGCGTCGTGCCCGCGCGATCGCCGATCGCTCGGTTGGCGCCGGCCGCGACAAGCTCCTGCACCGTCTTGAGATGGCGCGCGCCGCCGTCGCCCAGGATCACCGCCTCGATGAGCGCGGTCCAGCCGAGATTGTTGACATGATCGAGCGGCGCGCCGGCATCGATGAGCGCCTGCACCACGCCGTCGTGGCCGAGATGCGCCGCCGCGATCAATGCGGTGCCGTCGTAGGGGCTGGTGATCAGTTTCGGATCGCCGCCCAACTCGAGCGCGAGCTTGACCATGCGCAGGTCGTCTTTGACGGCGGCGATGGTGACGACGTCGTAGCGACTGTCTTCCAGCGCATTGATGCTGGCACCGCCGGCAACGAGCGCGCGCACGGCATCGTAGTGAGAGCCGAACGCGGCCACATGCAGCGGCGTGCGTCCGGCGCCGTCGCGCGCATTCGGGTCGGCACCCTCGGCCAGAAGCTTGCGGATCTGCACCACGTCGCCGCGCGCGACGGCGCGATGCAGACCAGTATAGGCGGTCCGCTCCGCATCGCTCGGCGCGACTTGCGCCACCGCGGGCACACCGAGGAGCGGCGACGAGATTGCCGTTGCGCCCAGCATGCCGACGGCGCGGATCGCAAATGAGCGTCGATTGAGCAGGGACATGAACCGCCTCTTTTTCATTTCAGTTGCGATGCGAATTTCTGCAGCCCGGCATTCGCGCAGGCCTCGTCCTTTTCGCCGGCGGGAGCGCCGCCGACGCCGATGCCGCCGAGCAGGTCCTTGCCGGCCCGAATTGGAAGCGCGCCGGCAAGCGCGATCACCTCGGTAATATCCTTGAGCGTCGCGGCGCCCGGATTGGCGACCCGCTTGGCGAACTCCGCGCTCGGTACGCCGAACGACGCGGATGTGTACGCCTTGCGTCGCGCAGTGTCGGGCGTGTGCGGACCGGCGCCGTTGTCCTTGAGCAGGACCTGCACATTGCCGGCGCGGTCGACGATGGCAACCGACACGCGGAAGCCGTCCTTGCGGCATTGCTCCAGCGCGGCCATGGCCATGCCGTTGGCGGCATCGACGCTCAGTTGCTTGCTTGTAATGACGGCCTGAGCGGAAGCAGCGTTGGCGAAAATCATCAATGCCGCGCTTGCTAGCGCTACCTTGATACCACTGCGGTACATTGTCGAATTCCTTTTTTGCCGTTGCGATCGCGGCCGGATTCGGTAGCGGAGTGTCGGCGGTCGGTCTATTAGCAAAGACGAAAACCGATTTCGCAGATGCGCAAATGATCGCCGGATTGAGATCGCTCGAAGCAATCACAAGCGTGCTTTCGACATTTCGCGCCGGCACGCCGCTGAAGGCGGCAAAAGTTCTGTCGCGCGCGCCGTCGACGGTCTATCGCGCGATCGAACGTCTGGAGCGGCAAGTCGGCGGCGCAATATTCGATCGCAAAGCGAGCGGATGGGAGCCGACCGAAATCGGCCGTCAGATCATTCGCCTTGCGCAAAAAATCGAAAACGAAGCGGCCGAAACCGAATTGCGTCTGCTTGGCAGAAATGCGCGCTTTTCCGCGCCTGTGCGCATCTCCGCGTCGGATGGTTTTGCCGAAGCTTATCTCGCGCCGGTGCTTGCGGGTTTCGCGCGGGCCGAGAAAACGCCGCCGATCGAACTCATCGTCGACAATCAGTTCGCCAATCTCGGCCGCAGGGAGGCCGACATTGCCGTCCGTCCCAGCGAAAAACCGGGCGAGGGCCTGGTCGGTCGGCGCGCCGGCAAGCTGGCTCACGCTCTTTATTGCGCCGCGCCGCTCCTCAAAAGGCATGGCATGCCGGCATCGCTTGCGGAACTTTGCAGGTTTAAGGCCTGCGTGCTTTCGGAAAGTTTCGAGCATCACACGGCGGCGCAGTGGTGGAGAAACGGCCTCAAGAAGGAGGTGGGCGTTTCCTTCATCGCAAACACTGAAATGAGTCTCGCCGCCGCCGTCGCCGCCGGAATGGGAGTTGGGGTTTTGCCGTGCTTTTTGGGTGACGGCCTGAAGGGCGTGAAACGCATAAAGGCAATTTCTGTCGGTCCGCCCGTCGATATATGGCTGGTTACGCATCCCGCGCTAAGGCAAAACCAGGTGATCCGCGCGCTGATCCGCGCTCTTGTGACTGCGATTCGAAAAGATGCGGCAAAACTCGCGGGCCACGCCGATTAGCGGCGGAAGCCTTCACGATCCGTTAAAGCAGTTTCCGCTTGCTTTGAACCGTCATGCGCGGGCTTGACCCGCGCATCCATCAAAAGAAAGACTTTTCTCCAAGATGATGGATTGCCGGGTCAAGCCGGCAATGACCAAGTACAGCAAACCCCAACTGGAATTGCTCTAGTCGATCAGATTGAGTGACCGCACGATCGGCTTCCACTTCGCCGTTTCGCTTGCGACGTAATCCGCCAGTTCTTTCGGCGTGCCACCGCGGGGCTTGGCGCCGAGCTTGGCGAGCGTGCCCGTCAAAGCGCTCGAGCGCAGCGCCGTATTGACCGCCGCGTTGAGCTTCGCAACTACAGCGGGAGGCAGCCCGTGCGGCCCAAGCAGCGCGGTCCAGGCCCCGGTCGACAATTGCGGAAATCCCGCTTCGCGCATGGTGGGAACGTTCGGCAATTCCGCGACGCGCGAAGAACTGCCAATGGCGAGCGCACGCAATTTGCCGTTGCGAACCAACTGAAGCGATGTGCTGACGGTGTCGAACAACATTTGCACCTGGCCGGTCATCACCGCTTGCAGCGCGGGTCCGCCGCCTTTGTACGGGACGTGCACGATGTTTATTCCGGCTTCCGATTTGAACAACTCGGCAGTGAGATGCGGCAGCGTACCGATGCCGCCGGTCGAGTAGTTGAGCTTGCCGGGGTTGGCTTTCGCGTAGGCGACAAGCTCGGCCACCGATTTGAACGGCAGCTTGGCATTGATCACCAGCACCTGCGGCGTTCCGGCGATGAGGCTGATCGGCGTGAAACTCGCGGCGGTGTAGCCCGCGCTCTTATGGATGATGGGGCTAATGACCAGGCCGCTCGCCGAGGTCACGATCAGGGTATAGCCATCGGGCGGCGCGTCGGCGGCAAGCTTCGATCCGATGATGTTGCCCGCGCCCGGTTTGTTCTCGATGTAAACCGGTTGGCCGACGCGGCTGGGCAATGCGTTCGCAATGAGCCGCGCCATCACATCGACGGGTCCGCCGGCGGGCGTCGGCACGATGATCTTGATCGGGCGATCTGGGTAGGGCTGGGCGAGCGCGACCGCGCCGCACACCGCGGCGCAGGCGGCAATGACGGCAGCAAATGCCCGGCGCATTTCGCCTCCCGATCAACTTGCGGCTCGCAAGTTAATCGCGGCGATGATTCGGATACACCGACCTATGCGTGTAAAAGCCGAGCTTACTTTGCCAAGCGGTCGGTTGTAACGAGCCGGATGCGCAGATTGCCGGCCGGTGTGCCGACGCAATGCAGGTAGGGCCATTCCCGCCTGGCGCACTTGGCTGCCGCGTCGTCGGCTGAGGCTTGCGCAGGACTCACTACCGCCTCCTTGGCGCTCGGGCCGGAAAACAGCATGACGCCGCCGGCAACGAGCAATACGGCAATCGCGACAAGGGCGGCCTTCAGCATGGCGATCACTCGCTTCCCGACGTGTTGCGGACACCTGTAGATTTGAACGTGCGGCGGGCCGCGAGGTTCAAGGAGAAGCCCCAAATTTTGTGAGCCGGCGCGGGTCGCAGTGCGCCCCGGCTTGCGGGCAGCAAGGGGCCGGGGTAGACCCCGGCCATGGCGTCAAATTTGCCGCGGACTGCCCTCTATGCCGGGTCTTTCGATCCGGTGACCAACGGCCATCTCGACGTGGTGCGCCAGGCGGCGCGGCTCGCGGACCGGCTGGTGCTGGCGGTCGGCGTACACCCCGGCAAGAAACCGTTGTTCTCCGCCGACGAGCGGCTGGCGATGCTGCAAGAGACCTGCGAGCCGATCGTGCGCGGGGAAGGCTGCAAACTCGCCTGCGTTACGTTCGATAATTTGGTCGTCGAGGCGGCGCGCAAGGAAGGTGCGACCATGCTCATCCGTGGCCTGCGCGACGCGACCGATTTCGACTACGAGATGCAGATGGCAGGGATGAACGCCACCATGGCGCCGAAGGTGCAGACCATCTTCCTGCCGGCCTCGGCGGACGTGCGCCCGATCACCGCCACATTGGTTCGCCAGATCGCCGGCATGGGCGGCGACATATCCGCCTTCGTGCCGGCAAGCGTCGCCGCGCGCCTGACAAAGAAATTCGCCCGCTAGCCGAGCCAACATCTGGAGCCCTCATGATCCGCATCGCCGCCGTCCTCATTGCGCTCGTCTGCGCGCTTCCCGCGTTTGCCGCTCCGCCGAAGTTGCCCGCCGGCGTCGATCCGCAGAACGCGCTGGTGATCGATACGACCAAAGGCCGCGTCATCATCAAATTGCGTGCCGACATCGCGCCGCATCACGCAGACCGATTGAAGCGGCTGGCGCGTGACGGCTTCTATAACAACGTCCCGTTTCACCGCGTGATGGAAGGCTTCATGGCGCAGACCGGCGACGGACAGAACTTCAACGGCACCGGAGGCTCGAAGTATCCGAACCTGAAGGCTGAGTTTTCCAACGTGCCATTCAAGCGCGGCGTGGTCGGCATGGCGCGCGCGAGCGATCCGAATTCGGCCAACTCGCAGTTCTTCATCTGCTTTGCCGACGCCTCGTTTCTCAACGGACAATACACCGTTGTCGGCGAGGTGGTGTCCGGCATGGATGTAGTCGACAAGCTCAAGAAGGCGCCGCGCGGCTCGCAAAGCGACACGGTCGCCAATCCCGACAAGATGGTGAAGGTGCAGGTCGCGGCGGATATGAAGTGACGCCGAAGGCGTCATGCCGGACCTGATCCAGGCCTCCATCGTTTTCGAGAGATGGATTGCGAGCCCGGCAATGACAAAGGAATGCAAAGAATTCGGAGAATGAAATGGCCAAACCCGAAGACACGATGATCCTCGAAACCACCAAGGGCAAAGTGGTGATCGCCATGCGGCCCGATCTTGCGCCGCGCCACGTTGCGCGCATCAAGGAACTGGTGAAGGAAGGCTTCTACGACGGCATTGTCTTTCATCGCGTCATCGAAGGCTTCATGGCGCAGACCGGATGTCCGCAGGGCACCGGCACCGGCGGCTCGGGCAAGAAGCTCAAGGCCGAGTTCAACAACGAGCCGCACGTGCGCGGGACGGTGTCGATGGCGCGCGCGCAAAATCCGGATTCCGGCGACAGCCAGTTCTTCATCTGCTTCGACGACGCACGCTTTCTCGACAACCAGTACACGGTGTGGGGCCTCGTCACCGAGGGCATGGAAAACGTCGACAAGCTCAAGCGCGGCGAGCCGGTGCAGGACCCCGACAAGATCGTCAAGGCGACGATGGCGGCATGAATCCCTCCCCTGAAAGGGGAGGGTCGACCGTCGAAGACGGTCGGGGTGGGGTCGCATGACGATGACCCCCACCCGGCGCTTCGCGCCGACCTCCCCCTTGCAGGGGGAGGTATAAGAAAGATCATGCGCACCGATCTCTTCGATTTCGACCTTCCGCCCGAGCGCATTGCGCTGAGGCCGATAAGTCCGCGCGACGCCGCGCGGTTGCTCGTGGTGCGGCCGGGCGCGCAGCCAGAATTTGAAGACCGCGGCATCAGTGATTTGCCGCGCTTGCTGCGACCCCGCGACGCGTTGGTGGTCAACGACACCAAAGTGATCCCTGCGCGTCTCAAAGGCCGGCGGATCGGGCGGGGCGAGAGCGAGCCGGGGATCGAAGCAACGCTGCACAAGCGGCTCGACGGTTCGCGCTGGCGCGCTTTCATTTTGGGGGCCAAGAAGGTCGAGGTTGGCGACACGCTTCGCTTTGGCGACGAGGGCAAGGTTTGCTTCCTCGGCCAGCTCGATGCTCAAGTTGAGGTGAAACTTGAAGGCGGTGAAGTAATCCTTTCGTTCGCCTTCCATGGACCAGTGCTTGATCAAGCCATTGAAGAACGGGGCGATATCCCGCTGCCGCCTTATATCGCTTCGCGCCGGGCACCGGACGACCAGGATCGCGCCGATTATCAGACTGTGTTCGCCAGGATCGAAGGCTCGGTCGCAGCGTCAACCGCCGGCTTGCACTTCACGCCGGCGTTGGCCGAGAGGCTGACGGCGCAAGGCATTTCAATCCATCGTCTGACGTTGCACGTCGGGGCCGGTACGTTTCTGCCGGTCAAGACCGACGATGTTGAGAGTCACATAATGCATTCGGAATGGGGCACGGTTTCCGCCGAAGTCGCCGACGCGCTCAATGATGTGCGCACGAAGGGCGGGCGCGTCGTTGCCGTCGGCTCCACCTCATTGCGGCTCCTGGAGAGCGCCGCCGATGAGAGCGGACGTATTCAGCCGTTCTCCGGCGAGACGTCGATCTTCATCACACCGGGCTACCGTTTCCGCTCGGTCGATCTCATGCTGACCAATTTTCATTTGCCGCGCTCGACGCTGTTCATGCTGGTGGCCGCGTTCAGCGGGCTCGATACGATGAAGCGCGCTTATGCGCACGCGATCGATGCCGGCTATCGCTTCTATTCCTACGGCGATGCCTGTTTGCTGTATCCGGTCGCTTGACGTGTCCCGGACGCGGTGCAGCGCGAAACAAAGTGGAGCGGTGCACCACTGATCCGGGACCATTCCAGCACGTGCTTTGACGGTCCCGGTCCTGCGGTGCATCACTACGTGCTGCACCGCGCCCGGGACACCAAATGACCGCGTCTTTTTCCTTCCACCTTCTCGTTACCGACGGCGCCGCCCGCCGCGGCGAGATGGTCACGCCGCATGGCGTCGTGCAGACGCCGGCGTTCATGCCGGTCGGCACGCAGGCGACCGTGAAGGGCCTGACGCCGGAGGCGGTGCGCGCGACCGGCGCGGAGATCGTGCTCGG
>JAICMO010000180.1 GCA_025929185.1 Pseudolabrys sp. | reverse complement strand
TTAGCGCGCGATGGAGCCGATGTGATGATCAACGGTTTCGGCGACAAGGCGGCGATCGAAAAGGAACGCGTGGGGATCGAAAAAGATTTCGGCGTCAAAGCGCTCTACTCGGCAGCGGACATGAGCAAGCCGGACGAAATCGTAGAAGCGGTGCGGGCGACTGAAAAAGCATTCGGCTCGCTTGACGTGCTCGTCAACAACGCGGGCATTCAGCACGTCGACAAGATTGAAAATTTTCCGCCGGAAAAATGGGACGCGATTATTGCGATCAATTTGTCGTCGTCGTTCCACACCATTCGGGCGGCATTGCCGGGCATGAAGCGGCGCAAGTGGGGCCGCATCATCAACACGGCGTCCGCGCATGGCCTCGTCGCCAGCGGCGAGAAGGTCGCTTACGTCGCGGCGAAGCATGGATTGGTCGGCTTGACCAAGGTCGTCGCAATCGAGACGGCGAACGATGGCATCACGTGCAATGCCATTTGTCCCGGCTGGGTGCTCACGCCGCTAGTGAAAAAGCAGATCGAAGATCGCGCCAAGGCTTCCGGCAAATCGGTGCACGACGAAGAACTGAAGCTGCTCTCTGAAAAGCAGCCGATGCACAAGTTCACGACGCCCGAGAGCATCGGCGCACTTGCCGTATTTCTCGCAAGCGAGGCGGCGGCGACGATCACCGGCTCGGCCTATTCGATCGATGGCGGCTGGGTCGCCCAGTGAGAGGCGCACGCCGGAATCGTCGATGAACATTCTTCCTCGCGTTTTTCGCGGCAACAAAAGCCCCGGTCCGAGCGGGCCGAAGCGGATCAATCTGGCGCTGCAAGGCGGAGGCGCGCTCGGCGCTTTCACCTGGGGTGTGCTCGACCAGTTGCTTGAGGATGGACGGCTCTCGGTCGAGGGAATTTCCGGTGCCTCGGCCGGCGCAGTGAACGCGATCATGCTTGCCGACGGCCTTGCGCGTGGCGGGCCGGACGAGGCGCGCAAGCGGCTCGCCGATTTCTGGCGGGCAGCAAGTCTCGGCGGCAACCTGCCAGAAGTGCAGCGGCGCGCGGTCGACCGCCTGTTTTCGTTCTGGCCGATCGAGGATACGCCGGTCGGCCTGTGGATGCAGGCGCTGACGCGGTATCTGTCGCCTTACGATTTCAATCCGCTCAATATCAACCCGCTGAACGACCTGATCACGCGCTTCGTCGATTTCGGCAAAGTGCGCGCATGCAACGATTTGCAGCTGTTCGTTTCCGCGACAAACGTGAAGACGGGACAGCTCAAAGTATTCAAGCGCGAGGAAATGACGGCGGACATGATCGTGGCATCCGCCTGCCTGCCGCATCTGTTTCGTGCCGTCGAGATCGGCGGCGAGTTCTATTGGGACGGCGGTTATGTGGGAAATCCGGCGCTCTATCCCCTGGTCGGGGCCACCCAAACCGAAAACCTGCTGCTGGTGCAAATCAATCCGCTCAAACGAAAGCAGGTGCCGAAAACGCGGGACGAGATCATGGCGCGCATCAATGAGATCACGTTCAATTCGTCGCTCATGTCCGAACTGCGCGGCATCGCCTTTGTGGGCAAGCTGATCGACGAAGGCAAGCTGCCGCGCGGGACCGGCGCGGGAGAATATCGTCGCATCAATATCCATCGCATCGCGCTCACCGGCGCGTCGCAGACGCTCGATGCCGCAAGCCGCCTCAACACCGATTACGACTTCTTCGAGATGCTGCACAAAAGCGGTCGCCAAGCCGCGCGCGAATTTCTTGACGCGCATTATGAGGACGTCGGTGTGCGCTCGACCGTCGATCTCGAGGCTGCGGCCGAATCCGAACATGCGTGATAGACTGGCGGCATGAGCGAACTTGTTGCCGAGATCGGCACGACGCGACTGGAAATCATCGTCGCCGATATCACAACGCTCGACGTGGATGCCATCGTGAACGCGGCGAACCGCTCGCTTCTGGGCGGCGGCGGTGTCGATGGCGCTATTCATCGCGCGGCAGGACACGAACTGCTCGCCGAATGCCGCACGCTTCGCGGCTGCGAAACCGGCAGCGCGAAGATCACCAGGGGTTATAAATTAAACGCGAAGCACGTCATTCACGCCGTGGGCCCGGTCTGGAGCGGCGGCGGCAAGCGGGAGGATGAGTTGCTCGCCAGCTGCTATCGCACGGCGCTCGCCCTCGCGGCTGAACGTGCGCTGAGCTCGATTGCCTTCCCGGCGATCTCGACGGGCGTCTACCACTTTCCCTCGGACCGCGCGGCGCGCATTGCCGTCGGCACGGTTGCTTCGGAAATTTCCGCACAGCCGCGCGGCATGGCACGCGTGGTGTTTTGCTGTTTTTCGGCCGACAGCGCCGAGCATCACAAGGATGCGTTCGCGGAGTTGGGGCTGGTCTGATTCGCACCAGCCTGTCCGCTGTCATGCCCGGGCTTGACCCGGGCATCCATTCTGCCTCTCCGCAAGGAGCGGCTTACGTTGGGCTTTCTTTTCTAAACTGCATCATGGATTGTCGGGTCAAGTCCGGCAATGATGAAGTTGAGAGCACGGGAGTTACACTTTCGGCTCCACATCGACGCGGCAAATCCAGCTTTCCATCCCCGGCTTCGCCGCGGGGAAAATCTTCAGCACGTCCGGATCGTGCCCCGGCACGATGTGGCGCCGCGAGGTCGCGAGCTTCTTGATCGTGTTGTAGCCCTCGAGCGTATCGCCGACGCTATAGGTGATCGGAAACACGCGGCCCTCGTCGATGTGCGAGTAGAGGTGAATGCCGTCCGACGATAGCACGACGTAGCCGCGTTTCGTCTTCACGCGCACGCATTGGAGACCCCTCGAGTGGCCGCCGATACGATGCACCGTGATGCCGGGCGCGAGTTCCTCGGTCCCGTCGTGAAATTCGACGCGATACGCAAACACCTTTTTGACCATCGCCTGCACGTCGCTCTCGCTGAACGGGACACGCAGCATCTGGTGGCACATGCAGCGGCCCGTGCAATAGGCCATCTCGACGTCTTGCACGTGGTAACGGGCATTCGGAAAAAGATCGTAATTGCCGGAATGATCCCAATGCATATGCGTGACGATGACGTTGCCGACCTTGTCCGGTTCGATGCCGAGCGCTTTCAACCCCTCGCCGACCGGATGGATGATCTTGCGGTTGCGCTGTTTGGCAGCCGATTCATCGAAGCCGGTGTCGACCACAAACGTGCCGTGCGGACCGGTGATCGCCCACACGTAATAGGAAATCGAGGTGAGAATGTCGTGCGGATCGCCGAAGATGTAATTTTCCGAGGAGCGGCGCTCATGGCTGGCGTAGCAGACGGCGTAAATTTCGTGGATGTCGTCGCTCATAATTTTTTCTCCGTCCCAACGGTGACGCCGGCGCGCCGCTCGATTGGCTGAACCACCGTCGTGAAGTCCTTGTCGGCGCCGATCTCGGAACCGGCAAGTTCCCACGCCTTCAGCACCGTCGCCATCATGTCGTTCGGAACGCCAAGCGCTGCGGCCTCCTCGAAACAAAGCCGCACGTCTTTCAGCATCAAGGCGGTGGCAAAGCCGAGATTGAACGTGCGCGGCAGAATCGCTTTCGGAAATTTATCCGTGCTCGCCGTGTTGCGCCCAGACCCCGCATTGATCACATCGCACATGATCGCCGGATCGAGCCCGGCCTTGACGCCCATGACGATTGCTTCCGACGTCGCCGCCATGGCGGTCGCCGACAGGAAGTTGTTCGCGAGCTTCATGGTCTGCGCCATGCCGGGCTTGTTGCCGATCACGAAGACCGTGCCGAACACGGAAAGCGCATTCTTGACTACGTCGATATCCTGTTGCGGGCCCGAAACCATGACCGCCAGCGTGCCTTTGTTCGCGCCGGCAACGCCGCCGCTCACGGGTGAGTCGATCTGTGCGATGTTTCTCCTGGCCAAAGCCTCGGCGACTTCGGCGGCTACGCGCGATCCGGTGGTCGACAAATCGACGAAACGCCGCACGCGCTTGCCGCCGATAACGCCGCCGTCTCCTGTCGCGACCTTTTTGACGACGTGCGGCTCGGGCAGGCTTGCCATGACCGTCTCGACACGGTCCGCCACATCCTCCGGGGACGAGGCAAGCTTTGCACCCAGCGCGACCAGTGGCGCGACTGCATCGTTGCGGGTGTCGTAGACGACCAGGCTGTGGCCGGCCTCGATCAGTCGACGGGCCATGGGCCCACCCATATTGCCGAGCCCGATAAAGCCGATCTCCATTTCATTCCCCTCCGCTTCCGCCCTGACTTTGCCGTAGCAGTCGATGCACGTCACGCAAGGCTGGCCTGCGGCTCACGGGTGGCACGATTCCTCTACTGGCCTTATTATAAGCAGGCTTATTATAAGGAGCCTTCGGAAGTGCCAGCCATCGTCAATCTGCCGCTCAACCGTGAATTCGCCTTTTCAATCATGGATGTAGCGCGGCTGCTCCGGACATACGCGGATCAGCGCGCACGTCTTTTCGGTATGACCCGCGCTCAGTGGGCCGTGCTGGTCCGGCTGGATCGTTCCGAAGGGTTGAAGCAATCCGAGCTTGCCGAGATCCTCGACCTGCAGCCGATCACGCTGACCCGGCTGCTCGACCGGCTCAATGCCAGCGGCCTCATCGAGCGCCGCCCCGATCCGAATGACCGCCGCGCCAACCGCCTCTACCTGACCCCGGCTGCCCGGCCGTTGCTCAATCGGCTCGATGCGCTGGGCGCGGAGATGATGGACACCGTCCTCGAAGGGCTCACGCCGCAATCGGTCAAAAGAATGCTCGATGAGTTTGGCACGGTCCGCGAAAACCTTCGTCGCGCCATCAGCAACAACGCGCCTCAACAAGAAGCCGCCAACGGTTAAGCGTCATGAATGAACAGCCCCGCAAAATCGTTCCGATGCCGGAAGCCAAGAAGACGGCGCCTCCATCGCAATCGGCGCCGGCCGAAAAGTCGGAGGTGAGCGCGCCGTCCGGCCGCAAGCGCCTGCGCATGGTCCTGCTGGTCGTGCTCCCGTTGATCGCGTTGGTGGCCGGTGCAGTCTTTTATCTTTCAGGTGGGCGTTACATCTCCACCGACAATGCTTACGTCGGCGCGCAGAAAGTTCTGATCACGCCCGACATTTCCGGCAAGGTGATTCACGTCGCCGTGCGTGAAGGACAGCATGTCAATCCCGGCGATGAGCTATTTGCACTCGACCCGCAGCCTTATCGGCTCGCGTTGCAACAGGCGGAGGCCAAGCTCGACACTGCGCGTTCCGCCTACGACAAGCTCAAGACCACGCTGAATTCGCTGACTACGCTCGCCGATCTCGCGCAGAAAAACGTCGATCTCAAGCAGCGCGATCTCGATCGCAAGATGCAGCTCGTCAAGTCGCAAGCCGGCTCACAGGCCGATGTCGACACCGCTGCCTCGGCGCTGGTGACGGCAAAATTACAGGCGGAGTTCACGAAACAACAGCGCGAGTCTACGCTCAATCAGCTTTTGGGAAATGCCGCGCTGCCCTTGGCCCAATTCCCGGAATATGCGCAAGCCAAGGCCGCTGTGGATGACGCGCAGCGTAATCTCAGCCATACGACGATCCGCGCGCCGATCTCCGGTATTGCGACACAAGTCGATAACATCCAGCTTGGCCGCTTCATCGCCGCCGGCACGCCGGTGTTCAGTGTGATAGACGACCAAGCGCCGTGGGTCGATGCCAACCCGAAGGAAACCGACATCACCTACTTGCGCGTGGGCCAGAAGGCCACGCTCGATGTCGACAGCTTCCCCAACCACACGTTTAGCGGCACCGTCGTTTCGGTGAGCCCCGGCACCGGCGCGCAGTTCTCGATCCTGCCGCCGCAGAACGCGACCGGAAACTGGGTCAAGGTCGTGCAACGCCTGCCCGTGCGCATCGCGTTCGACAAGGACGAGGACACGCATCTCTTGCGCTCCGGGATGAGCGTAGAGGTGAGCATCGACACGCATCATAGCCGCTGGCCGTTCGGCTCGACGGCGGCGAAAGAGCAAAAATGAGCTCGGCGCGGAGAGCGGCGATCTCGCCGCGGGCGCGGCGCATGATGGTGACGGTGTGCGCGATGACCGCCACCATCATGCAGGCGCTGGACACGACGATCGCGAACGTCGCATTGCCCTATATGCAGGGCTCGCTGTCGGCCTCGCTCGATCAGATCAACTGGGTGCTGACGTCCTATATCGTCGCCTCCGCGATCATGACGGCGCCGATCGGCTGGCTTGCCGACCGGTTCGGGCGCAAGAAGCTGTTCGTCGTCTGCGTTGCCGGCTTTACGATCGCGTCGTTTCTGTGCGCGCTGGCGCAGAACATCGAGCAGATGGTGCTGTTCCGGTTGATGCAAGGCATGGCGGGCGCAGCCCTCGTTCCCCTCTCGCAATCGGTCCTGCTCGACTCCTACTCGCAGGAAGAGCGCGGCTCGGCCATGGCGATCTGGGGCATCGGCGTGATGCTCGGACCGATCATGGGGCCGACGCTCGGCGCCTGGCTCACCGACAATTATTCCTGGCACTGGGTGTTTCTGATCAATCTGCCGATCGGCGTCATCACCGTGCTCGGCATTCTCTTCTTCATGGAAGAGACCAAACGCCACGAGCATCTGCGCTTCGACTGGTTTGGCTTCTTCGCGCTGGCGGTTGGCATCGGCGCGCTGCAACTGCTGCTCGATCGCGGCGAGCAGGTCGGCTGGTTCGGCTCGTCCGAAATCTGGATCGAGGCGATCGTCTCGGTGACCGGCTTCTACTACTTCTTTGCACATTCGCTCACGACCCCCGAACCGTTCGTGCGCTTCGAATTGTTCAAGGATCGCAACTTCGTCAGCGGTTGCGTCTTCATGGTGGC
>JAICMO010000045.1 GCA_025929185.1 Pseudolabrys sp. | reverse complement strand
CCGGCAAGCGGCGGCAGATCGGTCTTCGGAATGGGATGACCGATCAGCACTGAAGGAATGCGCGATGGATCGCCGCTTCCGAGCCGGAAGAAAAACAAGACGGCAAGCCCGAGGAAAACCAGCAGCGGCAGCAGCAAGAAAAAATTGCGCCGCTTGCCCGGTTCCGTGTTTGCCGCCGTCCTCACGGATGTCCCTTGCCGCGCGAACGCCGGGTAACGCCGCGTTCTTCGAGATCGCCGAGAATCCGGCGCTGCGTGATGTAGTCGAGCGTGACCCATGCCGCCAGCGCCGCCACGACGAAAATCGCCACCGCGTAGGACGCGATAATGAAATCGGCGTGCGGTCCGAGATTCATGCGTATTCCTTGCGCATGATCCCTCGGGTCGAGCCCGAGGACATGCTTTTCGAAAACCGGTTTCCACTTTTCGGAATCATGCGCTCGCCAATCCTTGCGCCTGTATCAGCCGCATCGCGCGCACGCGACGGCGCAAGATTTCGTTGCGCATGGCGGCAAGATGCAGCGTCACGAAGAGAAGCGTAAATGCAATCGCCATCGCAAACAGCGGATGCAAAATCGAAGGATCGATGCTCGATCCGCCCATGCGGAAAACCGACGCCGGCTGATGCAATGTGTTCCACCAGTCGACCGAGAACTTGATGATCGGAATGTTCACCGCGCCGACCAGCGTCAGGATCGCGGCGGCGCGCGCGCCGCGTCCGGGCTCTTCGGCTGTCCAGTAGAGCGCGAGAACGCCGAGATAGAGCAGGAAGAGAACGAGCACGGATGTCAGCCGCGCGTCCCACACCCAATAGGTGCCCCACATCGGCCGCCCCCAAAGCGAGCCGGTAACGAGGCAGAGCAATGTGAATGCTGCGCCGATCGGCGCGGCGGCCTTACCGGCAACGTCAGCAAGCGGGTGGCGCCACACCAGCGTACCCAGCGCCGCGACGCTCATCAGCATCCAACCGAACATGCCGAGCCAGGCGGACGGCACGTGCAGGAACATGATTTTGACCGTTGCGCC
Organism: Pseudolabrys sp.; assembly: GCA_025929185.1. GTDB lineage: Bacteria > Pseudomonadota > Alphaproteobacteria > Rhizobiales > Xanthobacteraceae > Pseudolabrys. Next base: position 23,015 of record JAICMO010000045.1, on the reverse strand, counting down.
CTGCTGATAATCGTCCGGCGCATGCAGCGCGCCGTTCAATCCGTAGGCGAACGTCAACACCGTCGCGACGGCGAGCCACGGCAACAGCCGGTTCGCCAGCTTCAAGAAGCGCGTGGGATTGGCAAAATCGATGACAGCCATGAACGGTCTTCTATTGGGCCGAAAATTTTCCGGCAATGTGGCGCATGATGCAAAACCCGGTGCGACACTTTCATTCCATGGCGTAGCGCAACGCCGCAGCCGCAGCGACCGGCCCCAATACCACGCTCGCCAGAGAGAGCGCGCAAAGAATGGTGAAAGGCGGGCCGAATGGCGCCGGTCCGGCAATCGCTGCGTTCGCGGCGGCCACCCCGAATATAAGAACCGGGATGGTCAGTGGGAGGACCAGGATCGCCAGCAGCAAGCCGCCGCGCCGAAGCGCGACCGCGAGCGCAGCGCCCACAAGGCCGATGAAGGTAAGCGCTGGTGTGCCTGCCAGCAGCGTCAGCGCGACCCAGCCGAGTGCGCGCGCCTCGACATTGAGCATGAGGCCGAGCAGCGGCGAAATCACCACCAACGGCAGGCAGGTGGTGAGCCAATGGGCCACGGCTTTGGCCGCGACCGCCAATTCGAGCGGAATTTCGCCGGTGCGGATCAGGTCGAGCGAGCCGTCCTCGTGATCGGTCGCAAAGAGGCGATCAAGCGCCAACAATGTCGCAAGTTCGCCCCCGAGCCACAGAATGGCCGGGCCGATCAAGCCTAACAGCCTCAAATTTGGCCCAACCGCGAAAGGGGTCATGACGACCACGATCAGGAAAAACATCGCTCCCATGAGCGCGCCGCCCCCGACCCGCACGGCAAGCCTCACATCCCGCATCAGAAGCGCGGCGAACGACTTCATGGCGGCCCCAGCCGCAGTTCGCGCGGCTTTTCAAGGCCGGCCGGCCCATGTGCGGCGGCGACGATGAGGCCGCCATCGCGCAAGTGCGCTTGCATCAGTACGCTAAACCTTTGTTGTGCAACAGAATCCAGCGCTGTGGTGGGTTCGTCCAGAAGCCACAGCGGGCGTTTGATGGCGACGAGCCGCGCCAGCGACAGCCGCCGTTTTTGCCCGGCCGACAAATACGCGGCCGGCAAGGCCGCAAGCGGCGCGAGTTCGACAGCCTCCAGCGCAGCGATCACGTCTGCAGCGCCACCCAGATATCGCGTCCAAAACACTAGGTTCTCGCGCACGGAGAGGGCCGGTTTAATCGCATCGTCGTGGCCCACAAAATGCGATTGCTCGGCGACGCTCGCTTCTGCTCGCCCGCCTTCCAGTCTGATTTCGCCCTCCGTCAGCCGCACCAGACCGACGATTGTGCGGAGCAACGAAGATTTGCCCGCACCGTTGCGGCCGGTGACCATCAGGGCTTCGCCGTCATGAACGGAAAAACTCAGGCCCGCGAAAATCTCGCGCCCGCCCCGACTACAGGCGACATTTTCAGCCTGCAAGCGCATCAGAATTTGCTGCCGGGCTGCCGGGAAATGCCCTTCGGCGGCCGGTATGCGGAAGGTGCTTGGCTGTGTCCATGATCGTTTACGTTTTCCGGTCAATATGGCGTCGGCCGCGAAAAGACCTTATAAGCCGTGCCGTTGCGGCGCTACGCACGGAATTTCGACGCGAAACTCACCACCGGAAAAATCGTTGTTCAGTTAAGAACTTAGCGCAAAGACGCGCCGGTGTGCCAGCCGGCCATGGAAACCGCGGACATGAATTCACTCGACAGCTTTCGATGCTGCAAGACCCTGAAAGTCGGCTCCAAAACGTATGCCTATTTCAGTTTGCCCACCGCCGAGCGGAACGGCCTCAAGGGCATTTCCCGCCTGCCGTTTTCGATGAAGGTGCTGCTTGAAAATCTCCTCCGTTACGAAGATGGGCGCACGGTCACCAAGGACGACATCAAGGCGGTCGCCGAATGGCTGAAGACCAAAACCTCGGACCGTGAGATCGCCTTTCGTCCCGCACGCGTGCTGATGCAGGACTTCACCGGCGTTCCCGCAGTGGTCGATCTCGCCGCTATGCGCGACGCCATGAAAAATCTTGGCGGCGACCCGAAGAAGATCAATCCGCTGGTTCCGGTCGACCTCATCATCGACCATTCGGTCGCGGTGACGTTCTTCGGCAACAACCAGGCATTCAAGAAAAACGTCGAGGAGGAATACCGGCAGAATCAGGAGCGCTACAAGTTCCTGAAATGGGCGCAGCGCTCGTTCGACGATTTCCGCGTGGTGCCGCCCGGCACCGGCATCTGCCACCAGGTCAATCTCGAATACCTTTCGCGCACCGTCTGGAGCCGTAAGGACAAGGTCAAAGTCGACGGCAAGCAGGCGACAATGGACGTCGCCTATCCGGATACGTTGGTCGGCACCGACTCGCACACGACCATGGTCAACGGCCTGTCGGTGCTCGGTTGGGGGGTCGGCGGCATCGAGGCGGAAGCGGCGATGCTCGGGCAGCCTTTCTCGATGGTTTTGCCGGAGGTGATCGGTTTCAAGCTCACCGGCCGGCTCAAGGAAGGCGTCACCGCCACCGACCTCGTGCTCACCGTCACCGAAATGCTGCGCAAGCGCGGCGTGGTCGGCAAGTTCGTAGAATTTTTCGGCGCAGGTCTCACGCATCTGTCGATCGCCGACCGCGCGACGCTCGGCAACATGTCGCCCGAATATGGCGCGACCTGCGGTTTCTCGCCGATCGACGATGACACCATCAGCTATCTGAAGAATACCGGCCGCCCGAACGATCTGATCGCGCTGGTGTCGGCCTACGCCAAAGCGCAAGGCCTTTATCGCACCAAGACAACGCCCGATCCGGTTTTCACCGACGTGCTTAAGCTCGACCTCGGCACGGTCGAGTCCTCGATCTCGGGTCCGAAGCGGCCGCAAGACCGCATTCCCTTGAAGGAAGCCAAGGCGGCCTTTGCCGTTTCCATGGACAAGGAATTCGGCAAGGCGTCCGAGATAAAGAAGCGCGTCCCGGTCAACGGCCGCAAGCACGATCTCGGCCACGGCGATGTCGTGATCGCGGCGATCACGTCATGCACCAATACGTCCAATCCAAGCGTGATGATCGGCGCCGGCCTGCTCGCGCGCAAGGCCGCGGCGAAAGGCTTGACCGTCAAGCCGTGGGTGAAGACCTCGCTCGCGCCCGGCTCGCAAGTGGTCGCCGAATATCTCGATAAGTCCGGCCTGCAAAAAGATCTCGACAAGCTCGGCTTCAATCTTGTCGGCTTCGGCTGTACGACCTGCATCGGAAATTCAGGGCCGCTGCCGCCGGAAATTTCAAAGGCGGTGAACGAGGGCGATCTCGTTGCCTGCGCGGTGCTCTCCGGCAACCGCAATTTCGAAGGCCGCATCAATGCCGACGTGCGCGCAAACTTTCTCGCCTCGCCGCCGCTGGTCGTCGCCTACGCCATCGCCGGCTCCCTGAACGCCGATCTGGTGAAGGAGCCGCTCGGCGTCGATCAAAAGGGCAAAAAGGTTTTCCTGCGCGACATCTGGCCGTCCAACAAGGAGATTGCCGACTTCGTCGCCAAGAACATCACACGACAAATGTTCAGTAAGAAATACGCCGATGTCTTCAAGGGCGATTCCAATTGGCGCAAGATCAGCATCAAGGGCGGCGTCACTTACGATTGGGACCGCAAATCGACTTACGTGCAGAACCCGCCCTATTTCAGTGGCATGGCCAAACACCCGAAGCCGCTCGAAGATATCGTCGACGCGCGCGTGCTGGCGCTTCTGCTCGATTCGATCACGACCGACCACATCTCGCCGGCGGGCTCCATAAAGATCGATTCGCCGGCCGGCAAATACCTCATCGACCACAAAGTGAAGCCCGCCGACTTCAACCAGTACGGCACGCGCCGCGGCAACCATGAAGTGATGATGCGCGGCACCTTCGCCAACATCCGCATCAAGAACCAGATGGTGCCGGGCGTCGAAGGCGGTTACACAATTCACTATCCGTCTAAACAGCGGATGACCATCTACGATGCGGCCATGCGCTACATGTCCGAGCGCGTTCCGCTGGTGGTCTTCGCCGGCAAAGAGTACGGCAGCGGCTCCTCCCGCGACTGGGCGGCGAAGGGCTCGGTGCTGCTCGGAATTCGCGCGGTGGTCACGCAATCGTTCGAACGCATCCATCGCTCGAACCTGATCGGCATGGGGGTCATGCCTCTGGTGTTCGAGGAGGGCACGTCCTGGCAATCGCTCGGATTGAAGGGCGACGAGCAGGTCACCATTCGCGGGCTGCATGGCGAGATCAAGCCGCACCAGCGGTTGATCGCGGAAATCGTCTCCGGCAACGGCACGCTCAAGCGCGTTCCGCTCATCTGCCGGATCGACACGCTGGACGAGCTCGAGTACTTCAAGAATGGCGGCATTCTGCAATACGTGCTGCGCCATTTGGCCGCGTAGCGTTAACCCACTCACCGCGAAGTGAATGGCGGGTGATCGTGCGGGCTCGTAGAAAAAAGCGCGGCGGGCGGGGCCGTGGTGCTGGCATGAAGACGCGTGACATCGCTGTTTCAGCTGCAATCGTGTTTTCTGCCACGGCCGGCATCTGGCCTGCCGTCGCCGGCGAGCCCCGCGCCGTTATCGAACTGTTCACCAGCCAGGGATGCTCGTCCTGTCCCGCGGCGGACAAGCTGCTCGGCGAGCTGTCGAAGGATGGCTCGCTCATCACGATGAGCTTGCCGGTCGATTATTGGGATTATCTCGGCTGGAAAGACACGCTCGCGCTGCACGGTCATTCGATGCGCGAGCGCGCCTACGCCAACGCGCGCGGCGACCGCGAAGTTTACACGCCGCAGGTCGTGGTCAACGGCGTGATGCCGGTCGTCGGCAGCGACAAGGCGGCGATCGAAAAGGCAATCGTTGAGACGCGCGAGAAGGCCTCGCCTCTCATCTTGCCCGTGACACTTGCCGTCGCCGATGGAGAAATCACGGCGAATGTACCGGCCGCGGCGGACGAGCACCACAAGGCGGAGGTGTGGCTCTGTCCGATAACGCACCAGATCAGCGTCACCGTCGAGCGCGGTGAAAATTCCGGCCGCACGCTCACCTACTACAGCGTGGTGCGCGGTTGGGTGAAGCTCGGCGACTGGGACGGCACCGCGAAGAAATTCAGCATGCCGCTTTCCGAAATCTCGGCGGACGGCATCAATTCGCTCGCCGTCGTCGTGCAGAGCGGCCGTGCCGCCAAGCCGGGCGTGATGCTCGGCGCCGCCAAGATCGACCTGCACTGACGGTCCATTGAAGACAACGTCATTCCGGACGCCGCGAAGCGGCGGTCCGGAATCCAGAAACATATGCAGAATTGGCCTGTGGATTTCGGGTTCGCGCCCATAGCGCGTCGACGACGCGCGTAAACGCGCTTATGGCCCGGAATGACTCAAACCAGAACGTTGCGAAAAACTTCCAGCCAACACTGCGCAAAAAAATCAGGCCGGTAAAACCGGCCTGAAGGATTTGGGGATTGAACCGTACGCGGAACTCAACTGACCCGGCCGGCCAAGCCCGGGGGGCTGGGGGGCTGAGGAATCCGGACTCGAACCAGACCGGGCCTTGAGGCAACGGTGACTCTTATCTCAGGGCAGCGTGTCGGGCGATTGTCCGAAATTGGGCAGTTTTATGGTTCTTTTAACGTGTGCGTGATCGCCGAGATGCAGGTTTGCGACCGTTTTGCGCGAATTCTTGCTGCCGGCGTACCCCTTGCGGCAACCGGCGACAGGCGCGATCATTGTCATGATCCAACAAGGAGGCGCCGCATGACGTTCGGTTCCGGCGAAGCCGATCCAAGCCAGTCGGGCGGGGGCGCGAACCTGGCGCGTGCCGCCGCCCCCGCAAATCAGGTTACCTTCAGCCGCCGGGAACTCAATCGCATTCTCGGTCTTTATGGACGGAAAGTCGCCGCGGGCGAGTGGCGCGATTACGCCATTGATTTTCTCAAAGACCGCGCGGTGTTCTCCGTCTTTCGCCGCAGCTCGGAAATCCCGCTCTATCGTATCGAGAAAAATCCGAAGCTTGCTCGTCGGCAAGGCGCCTACAGCGTCATCGCGGCGACCGGACTGGTCGTGCGGCGCGGACACGAACTCGATCCGGTGCTGCGCGCGATCGACAAGACGCTGTCGCTGGTGGCGAACTGACTATTCAAATTGGGTTGCCGTCCTCCGCGAAGGCGGAGGACCCAGTAAACGCAAGCACAACCATTGTTACCGGATTGCCCGCTTTCGCGGGCAATGACAGCTTAGGGATCGCTGCTTGCGCCCGGCCCAAGTGCACGCTGCATCAAAGGCGTGTCGAGCCAGCGGCCGAATTTCCAGCCGATGTTTTTCAGATTTCCCGCGGGCTCGAAGCCGCACGCCTTGTGCACGCCGATCGAGGCGGCCTGATTTGAATCGCCGATCACTGCGATCATCTGGCGGAAGCCGAGCGCCGTGCAGGCGTCGATCAAGCGCTCCAGCAATTTCCTGCCGATGCCGCGCCGATGCATTTCGGGCGTGACATAGACCGAATTTTCCACCGTAAAGCGATAGGCCGGGCGCGTCCGGTAAAGCGACGCATAGGCATAGCCGGCCACAGCCCCTTCGATCTCCGCGACGAGGTAGGGAAATTTGCCTGCAAGAAGCGCGTTCATGCGCCGTGTCATCTCGGCCTCGTCCGGCGGCTCAAGCTCGAATGAGGCGGTGCCGTGGCGGACGGCATCGGCGTAGATGCGGGTGATGGCGGGGATGTCGGAGAGAGTCGCCGGACGGATTTTCATAGCTTGTCATGGCCGGGCTTGTCCCGGCCATCTCGCTAAGGAAGGCAGCGCTCGTGCCTACCTAAGCGGGGTCACCGGGACAAGCCCGGTGACGACAGCAAAAAAACGCCCCGGCTTTTGGCCGGGGCGTTGCATCTTTGAACCGTTTGTTTGCCCTTAGCGGCGGTCGCCCATGAACCGCAGCAGGAACAGGAACAGGTTGATGAAGTCGAGGTAAAGCGCCAGGGCGCCCATCACCGCCTTGCGGCCGGTGATCGTGCCGTCGTCGCTGACGCTGTACATTTCCTTGATCCGCTGCGTGTCCCAGGCCGTTAGGCCGGCGAAGATCAGCACGCCGATCGCCGAGATCGCGAACTCGAGCCCCGAGCTCTTCAGGAAGATATTGACGATCACCGCCAGGATCAGCCCGAACAGGCCCATGATCAGGAACGAGCCGATCGGCGCAAGGTCGCGCTGTGTCGTATAGCCGTAGAGACTCAAGGCGCCGAACGACGCCGCCGAGATGAAGAACGTGCGCGTGATCGATGCGCCCGTGTAGGCCAGAAACACGGACGAGAGCATGAGCCCGAGCAGCCCGGCATAGAGCATGAACAGGCCAAGCGCAGTGCTCGGTTGCAGCCGGTTGATGCGGAAGCTCATGAAGAACACGATGCCGAGCGTGCCGAGGAACAGCACGATCGTCAGCGGCCCGCCGTAAATCGCCCGGCCGAACGAGGTCAGCACCAGTTGGCCCGCCGCGTTAGTCTGCACGGCCGCGCTGTAGGTGAGCCAGGCCACGACGCCGGTGAGCGCCACGCCCGCTGCCATGTAATTGTAGACGCGGATCATGTAGGCGCGCAGGCCTGCATCGATCGCGGTCGCCCGATCGGCAAAGCCACCGCGGGCGGCTAAATTCCGGTCGTAGTCCGACATTGCAGTTCCCTCTCTATGCCCGGCGAAGGCCGGTCATGTTGTGCGCCGGCGAACGCCGTCGCGGTTCGTGTTCCGAATCTAATGTGCGGCGAGGCTGGGCGCCAGATGTGGTCCAATCATGGCTTATCAAGTTGCGAATCCTTAACAATCCACACCTGAGAATTATAGCTGAAATGGCGCTTGGTCCGAATGGGCCGCCCGCCGCGCGGCGGAATGTCGCGAAAATCACAAATTCCGCAGCACCGGCGCCGGCTTCTGGTTGAGTGCTGCGAAGGTGCCGATCAGGCCCAGGCCGATGGTAACCACGATTGCTCCAGCCGCGGCAGCGAGCGCCGGTCCCGGCAGCCACGAAAAGCGCAGGTGCATCAGATCGGTCACGATCAGCCACGCGGCCAGCGATCCGCTGACGACGCCAAAAAACGCGGTTGCCGTGCCGAGCAGCAAGTATTCGAGCGCGTAGGTCGCAAGAAGCTTTGCGCGGGTCGCGCCAAGCGTCTTCAGGATGACGGCGTCGTAAACGCGATGCTGGTGTCCCGCCGCGAGCGCGCCGCCGAGAACGAGCGCCGCCGCCAGCAGCGTGACGGCGCTTGCGCCGTCGATCGCCAACACCAAATTTGAAATGAGCGAGCCGATGGCGTCGAGCGCTTCCTTCACGCGCACGGTCGTCACCGTCGGAAAGGCATCCGCCACCGATTTGATCATGGCGCTTTCTTGCGTCGGCGTGCCGCCGCCCGGATAGGCGAGCGTCGCAAGATGCGTATGCGGTGCGCCGCGGAAGCTGTTCGGCGAAAACACCATCACGAAATTGATGCCGAGACTTTGCCAATCGACGGCCCGCAGATTCGCGATACGCGCGGTGATGTTGCGGCCGAGGACGTTGACGGTAACCGGATCGCCGAGCTTGAGATGAAGTCCATCGGCGATCCGATTCTCGAAGGAAACGAGCGGCGGCCCGTTGTAATCGGGCTTCCACCATTGTCCTTCGACCAGCCGCGAGCCGCGCGGCACGTCATTGGCGTAGGTAATGCCGCGGTCGCTTTGCAGAACCCAGGCGGCATCGGCGCTTGGTTTGATGTTTTCGGCCGCGATGCCGTTGGCGGAAACGATGCGTCCGCGCAACATCGGCACTTCTTCGTACGTCGCATTCGGCGCGCGCTGGCGCACAAAGGCGTCGAAGCGCGTCGCTTGGTCGGCCGGAATGTCGAGGAAATAGAAGGATGGCGCTTTTTCCGGCAGCGCTGCGGTGAACTGCTTGCGCAGCGTGCCGTCGATCTCGATCACCGTCACCAGTAGCGCGATGCCGAGGCCAAGCGAGAGCACAACGGTCGCCGTCAAAGCAGAAGGCCGATGAATGTTGGCGACGGCCATGCGCAGCGCGGTGGAGCGCGCGCGCGGCGCATGGCGTGCGATGATCATCAGCGCGGCGGCGACCGCGCGCAACAATACAAATACGGCGATGGCGACCGCGACATAAATCGCTGCGACGCGCCGGTCGTAGGCAAGCCCTATGGCCAGTGCGCCGAGCGCCGCGATGGCGAGTACCGTGCCCGCAATGTAAATCCGCCGCGGCCAATGCGGTGTCGGTGCAACCGTGTCCCGGAAGAGAGCGCCAACGGGAATGTCTTGTGCGCGTCCGAGCGGCCAAAGCGCAAAAGCGATCGCGGTGAGCAGCCCGTAGAGGAGCGCAAGGGCCAATTCGCCGGGATGAAAGGACGGTTCGATCGGCAGCGGAATGATGGCGCCGAAAAGCGCGGCAATGACGTACGGCAATGCGGCCCCGATCGCGATGCCGATGGCGCTTCCGATCAGAGCCATGATCAAGATTTGCGCCAGATAAATCGAAAACACGCGCGTGCCGCTGGCGCCCAGCGCCTTGAGGGTGGCGATGGTTTCGCGCCGCCGGTTGAGATGGCTTTTGACCGCGTTGCCGACGCCGACGCCGCCGACCAGAAGCGCCGTCAGACCGACAATGGTGAGGAATTCGGTGAAGCGCTCGATGTCGCGCTCGAGCCGTGGGGTGGCGTTGCGCCGCGTGCGGATGTCCCAGCCGGCTTGCGGCAATTGCGTGTGCGCAGCGTCGGCGACTGCATCCGCCGCCCTGTCGCTCGCATCGCTCGCGGGCAGTTTCAGCCGATAATGCCAGCGCACAAGGCTGCCGGGCTGAACGAGTCCGATCGCGCGCAGCGCCGTTTCGCTGGTCAACAGGCGCGGACCAAATCCGATGCCGCCCGCAAGCTTGTCCGGTTCGTTCGTCAGCGCCGAGCGGATTTCAAGCATCGCGCCGCCGATGGTGATGCGCGCGCCGGGCTTCAGATCGAGGCGCGCCATCAAGGCCGGGTCGGCGACCGCGCCGTAGACTCCGTCGCGCTGCGCAAGGGCATCAGTGAGCGAAACGGCGGGCGTCAATCCAACGCTGCCGAACAGCGGATAATTCGAATCGACCGCCTTGAGTTCGACCAGCGCGGTGCGGCCGTCGGCGGTGCGCGCCATCGCGCGCATGGTGGCCGCGGCGGAAACCTCGCCACGGCTTTTCAGGAAAGCTATTTCCGGCGCGGTCGCTTCGCGCTGAACCAGTGTGAGCGAGAGATCGCCGCCGAGGATCACCTGTCCTTGCCGCGCAAGGCCTTCGGCCAGGCTGCCGGCGACCGAGCCAATTCCCGCAATCGCCATCACGCCGAGCGCGATGCACGCGATGAACACGTAGAAACCACGCAAGCCGCCGCGCATTTCGCGCAGAGCAAAGCGCAACGCGATGCCGCTTCTTCTTCCCTCCCCTCGGAGGGGCGGGTAGCCCGCCGGAGCGGTAGCGATGGCGGGTTGGGTGGGGTCATGTCGCACGCTGACCCCCACCCGGCGAGCTTCGCTCGCCGACCTCCCCCGGGAGGGTGGAGGTAAAAGAGGAATCGATCCGGCCGGAGCGCAGGCGGACGACGCGTCCGCAGCGCGTCGCCAAGGCCTGATCGTGCGTGACGAGAACAAGCGTGACGCCGCGCTGGGCATGCCCGGCGAAGAGAAGATCGATGATCTGCCTGCCGGTATTTTCGTCGAGATTGCCGGTCGGCTCGTCGGCCACGAGGATCGCCGGGTTGGGCGCCAAGGCGCGCGCCAGCGCAACGCGTTGCTGCTCGCCACCGGACAATTCCGCCGGGTAGTGGTTGAGCCGGTCGGTCAATCCGACCGCTGCAAGCTCGTCGCGTGCCTTTTTTTCCGCCGCTGCGGCGCCTGCAAGCTCCAGCGGTACGGCGACGTTCTCGAGTGCCGTCATGGTCGGAATCAGATGAAACGACTGAAAGACAATTCCGATGTTGCGGCCGCGGAAGCGCGCCAGCGCATCCTCGTCGAGCTTCCGCAGCTCTTGGCCCGCCACCGCGACACTGCCGGTATCCGGCCGCTCCAGCCCGGCCATCACCATCAGCAGCGTCGATTTTCCCGAGCCGGACGGTCCGACCAGGCCAATCGCCTCGCCGGCGCCTATATTGAGATCGATGTCCTTGAGGATATGAACGCGGGCCGCACCTTGCCCGAGCGTGAGATTGACGCCGGCCAGCGCAATCGCCGGCTTCGTTTGCGAGAAGTCATTCATGCCGCCACACCGATCACCACTCCGCTCATATGAGAGAATGGCCGTTCTGGTCCAGCGCTTCGCCGCGGCGCTCGCGCTCACGTTTGCTTGTATGACTTCGGTGGCTGCGGCCGCGTCGGGCGATGCGGTCAAGATCGTGGTGCTGGGCGACTCGATATCGGCCGGCTTCGGCCTTCCGGCGACGGCAGCCTTGCCGGCGCGGCTTGCCGCCGCGCTCAAGGCCAAAGGCATCGCGGCGCACATAACGAACGCCGGTGTTTCGGGCGACACAGCGTCCGGCGGCCTTCAGCGTCTCGATTGGTCGGTGCCGGATGGAACCGATGCGGTGATTGTGGAGCTGGGCGCGAATGACGCCTTGCGCGGCATTGATCCGAAGGTCACCAAAGCGGCTCTCGACGCAATTCTAGCTCGGCTGGCGCAGCGCCACATTGCCGTGCTGCTCGCCGGCATGCGCGCGCCGCGCAACATGGGGCCGGATTACATAAAAGCGTTTGATGCCATTTACCCCGCGCTTGCTTCGGCGCACCACGTCGTCTTTTATCCCTTCGTCCTCGAGGGAGTAGCCGCCGATCCCGCGCTCAATCAGCACGATGGCATGCACCCGAATGCGAAAGGCGTCGATGTGATCGTGGCGCGCATGCTGCCGAAGGTCGAAGAATTGATCGCGCGCGTGCGCACGGCGCGAGGTTCATAGTCGGAAACGCATCATGCCGCGGCTCTTTACCGGCGTCGAAATCCCACCCGAGACGCGGCAAGCGTTGGCCTCGCAGCGCGGCGGCCTGCCCGGCGCGCGCTGGATCGATCCCGAAAACTATCATCTGACGCTGCGCTTCATCGGCGACGTGGATGACATCATCGCTCGCGAAGTCGCTTCTCTGTTGGGCAAGGTGAAGCGCCCACCATTCGAGTTGCGTCTGGAGGGGCTGACATCCTTTGGCAGCCGTAAGCCGCGCGCAGTTGTCGCCACGGTCACGCCTGCGCCGGCGCTGCTGGACGTGCAGGCGGAACATGAGCGCCTGATGCAGCAAATCGGGCTCGATCCGGAGGGGCGAAAATACACGCCGCACGTCACGCTCGCGCGCTTGCGCGATTCGTCGAGCCGGCAGGTCGCCGAGTATCTCGCGGCACGCGGCTATTTCCGCACGGCCGCGTTCCGCGTATCGCGCTTCGTGCTGTTTTCCTCGCGCGCCTCGATCGGCGGCGGTCCTTATGTGGTAGAAGAGAGCTATCCGCTCGCCGCCTGATCCGCTTATGTCCGAACAATTCAGCACGCGTTACGCGTCGCTTATCGCCGCCGGCAAGATCGAAGCCGATCCGGGTCAGGCCGAATTGGCGAAGCACTTCGCTGCGCTTGAACGGCGCATGGACGCCCGCCGTCTGGCGCGGAAATCATCCTCGCTCGGCTGGCTGTTCGGCCGCCGGCAAAGCGCCGAGCCGCCGGTCAAGGGCCTGTATGTTTACGGCGAGGTCGGGCGCGGCAAAACGTTGATGATGGACCTGTTTTTCGAGTCTAGCGCGGTCGAACGCAAGCGCCGGGTTCATTTTCACGAATTCATGGCCGATGTGCACGAGCGGGTGCATGAATATCGGCAGGAACACAAAAACGGCGACGAATCCGATCCCATTCAGCGCGCCGCGGCGGCGATTGCGGATGAAGCGTGGCTCCTGTGCTTCGACGAATTCCACGTCACCGACATCGCCGACGCGATGATTCTCGGCCGCTTGTTTACGCAGTTGTTCGAGCTTGGCGTCGTCGTGGTCGCGACGTCGAACCTGGCGCCGAATGAGCTTTACAAGGACGGCCTCAACCGCGGTCTTTTCGTGCCATTTATCGCGATGCTTGAGCAGCATTGCGAGATCGTGCGCCTTGATGCGCGCATCGATTTTCGGCTGGAAAAACTTACCGGCGTGCGCAGCTGGTACGTGCCCGACGATGAACGGGCGAAAGCTGCGCTCGACAAAGCTTGGCTGCGGTTGACAGCCGGCAATCACGGCAAGCCGCAACGGCTGAGCGTTAAGGGTCACGTGGTTCGTGTGCCGCGCGCCGCGATGGGAGTTGCCCGTTTTTCGTTTGCAGAATTATGCGGCGAGGCGCTGGCGGCCAGCGACTATCTCAAGATCGCGCATGACTTTCACACCATCATTCTCGACCACGTTCCGGTCATGGATTACGACCGCCGCAACGAAGCCAAGCGGTTCATCATTTTGATCGACACGTTGTACGACCACGCGGTGAAGCTGCTTGCTTCCGCGCAGGCCGAGCCGGACGGATTGTATCTGGCGAGCGAAGGCTATGAAGCACAGGAATTCAAGCGCACGGCGTCGCGGCTGATCGAGATGCGCTCGCAATCCTATCTCGGCCTGCCGCACGGGCCGCGCGGCGGCCACGCTATCGATGAGACGAAAATCGTCGAGACGTGATCGGACGGTTCGCCCTGGCTTTGCGCTCGTAACGGCAATTTTGGTTGCCAGACGGGATTGCGCGGGCCTACATCCCCGCATCCTCCATTGAACGTCATCGGATGTGGCGTATGACCGATCAGAATCACAAAGCTGATCCGGCGCCTGATGCGGGGGTGAATCCCGCAATCATGTCGTCGCAGATAACCGAAGCACCGGCGGCGGTTCGCCCGAAGCGGCCTCGCCCGACCCGCTTTCCTTGCGTCATTTGCGGCAAGGAAAAGCCGGCGCGCGACGTGAGCCGGCTTGATGTCGTGCGGCCGAGCTTGCTCGACCGCATCAGGGCCGATCATCCCGACCTCCCGGCGGAGGGCTTCGTGTGCCTGCAAGACCTCGACCGGTTTCGCTCGCGCTACGTCACCGATCTGCTTGGCGAGGAACGCGGCGAGCTGACCAAGCTCGAGCAGGAGGTGGTGCAGAGTCTCGCGGACCACGAGACGCTGGCGGAAAACATCGAAGCGGAATTTTCCGGCCAGCGGACTTTTGGCGAGCGTCTCTCCGATCACCTGGCGTCGTTCGGCGGAAGCTGGACCTTCATCATCATTTTTGCGGCCGTGCTGATCGGCTGGATGGCGTTCAACGTCGTTGCCGCCACCACCCGGTTTGATCCGTATCCCTTCATCCTGCTCAATCTCGTGCTGTCATGCCTGGCGGCCGTGCAAGCGCCGATCATCATGATGAGTCAGAAGCGGCAGGAAGCCAAAGATCGCCTGCGGTCTGAAAACGACTACCGGGTGAACCTGAAGGCCGAGCTCGAGATCAGGCACCTGCACGAAAAAATCGATCATATCCTGACCCGGCAGTGGGAGCGGCTTGCCGAAATCCAGCAGATCCAGCTCGAGGCCCTGCAAGACCCGCCGCCCTACAAGCGCTAGCCCGGCTGACTTCCCCCGCGCATCAGAGGCCGAAATTGACGCTGGACTTCACTCGCTGACTAGTGTGGTATTATGTATACAAGGTTGGGCCCGGCTCGCAGCGGGTCTGCCTTGTGACGCAAAGCGGGACCGGTTAACCACCCACGAGCCGCGATTAAGCGGCTCATCCAATCGAGAGTTTTCCAACCATGGCCCGTAATAAAATTGCGTTGATCGGCGCCGGCCAGATCGGCGGCACGCTCGCTCATCTCATCGGTCTCAAGCAGCTTGGGGATGTGGTCCTTTTCGATGTGATGGAGGGAGTGCCGCAAGGCAAGGCGCTCGACCTCGCCGAATCCTCGCCGGTCGACGATTTCGATGCCCGTTTCGCCGGCGCCAATTCCTATGAGGCGATTGAAGGGGCTGATGTCTGCATCGTGACTGCCGGCGTTCCGCGCAAGCCGGGCATGAGCCGCGACGATCTTTTGGGGATCAATCTCAAGGTGATGGAGCAGGTGGGCTCCGGCATCAAGAAATATGCGCCGAATGCTTTCGTCATCTGCATCACCAATCCGCTCGATGCGATGGTGTGGGCGCTGCAAAAGTGCAGCGGCCTGCCGCACCAGAAGGTCGTCGGCATGGCTGGCGTGCTCGACTCGGCGCGCTTTCGCTATTTCCTCGCCGACGAGTTCAATGTTTCGGTGGAGGATGTGACCGCCTTCGTGCTCGGCGGCCACGGCGACAGCATGGTCCCGCTCACGCGCTATTCGGCGGTGGCGGGCATTCCGGTGCCCGATCTCGTCAAGATGGGATGGACCTCGCAATCGCGCATCGACGAGATCGTTACCCGCACGCGCAACGGCGGCGCGGAGATCGTCAACCTGCTCAAGACCGGCTCGGCCTTCTATGCGCCGGCGGCGTCCGCGATTGCGATGGCGGAAAGCTACCTGCTCGACAAGAAGCGCGTTCTGCCGTGCGCCGCGTGGCTCAACGGCGAATACGGAATCAAGAATTTGTATGTCGGCGCACCGGTGGTGATCGGGGCGAAAGGCGTCGAGCGGGTTGTCGAGATCGAACTCAACGGCACCGAGCGCGACATGTTCGAGAAATCGGCCGCCGCGGTGCAGGGCCTCGTCGAGGCTTGCAAGAAAATCGCGCCGAACCTGAACGATTAGCAACAAGCCAACACTTCTAGGGCGACTTGGCGGGAGTACGGCATGAATATCCATGAGTATCAGGCGAAAGCCTTGCTACGCGAGTTCGGCGTGCCGGTGCCGCGCGGCATTCCCGCTTTCACAGTCGATGAGGCGATCAAAGCCGCCAATGAGCTCGGCGGTCCGGTGTGGGTGGTCAAGGCGCAAATTCATGCCGGCGGCAGGGGTAAGGCCGGCGGCGTGAAAGTGGTGAAGTCGGCCGACGATGTGAAGAAAGAGTCGTCGCGCATTCTCGGCTCGACTCTCGTTACGCACCAGACCGGCCCGCACGGCAAGAAGGTGAATCGCCTCTATATCGAGGACGGTTCGGCGATCGATCGGGAGTTTTATCTGTCCGCGCTGATCGACCGTGAAACCTCGCGCGTCGCGTTCGTTGTTTCGACCGAGGGCGGCATGGACATCGAGGAAGTCGCGAAAACCCACCCGGAAAAGATCGTCACCTTCTCGGTCGATCCGGCGACCGGCGTCATGCCGCATCATGGCCGCCGCGTTGCGCAGGCGCTCAAGCTTTCCGGCGATCTCGCGAAGCAGGCAGACAGTCTGCTGAGCAAGCTTTATGCGGCGTTCACGGCCAAGGACATGAGCCTGCTCGAGGTCAATCCGCTGGTGGTGACCAAGGACAATCAGCTCATCTGTCTCGATGCGAAAGTAAGCTTCGACGGCAACGCGCTTTATCGCCATGCGGACGTGGTCGCGCTGCGCGATCTCACCGAAGAGGACGAGAAGGAAATCGAAGCGTCGAAATTCGATCTGAACTACATCGCGCTCGACGGCTCGATCGGCTGCATGGTCAACGGCGCCGGTCTCGCGATGGCAACGATGGACATCATCAAGCTCTACGGTATGGCGCCGGCGAACTTTCTCGATGTCGGCGGCAGCGCCACCAAAGAGCGCGTGAGCGCGGCGTTCAAGATCATCACCTCCGATCCGAACGTGAAGGGCATTCTCGTCAACATTTTTGGCGGCATTATGCGCTGCGATGTGATCGCGGAAGGCGTGGTGGCGGCGGTGAAAGAAGTCGGATTGAAAGTGCCGCTGGTCGTGCGGCTGGAAGGAACCAATGTCGATCTCGGCAAGAAAATCATCGCCGAGTCGAAGCTCAACGTGACCTCGGCAAACGATCTCGACGACGCGGCGCAGAAAATCGTCAAGGCCGTGAAGGAGACCGCGTGATGACGCAGCCTTGCGATCTTCTTCCGTCATGCCCGGCCTTGGGCGGGGCATCCACGTCTTCCTTCAATTCACGCGCCAAGGCGTGGATGGCCGGGACAAGCCAGGCCATGACGCATGCGGAAAGGTGAGCCTCCAATGTCCGTCCTGATCGTCAAGGATACCAAAGTCATCTGCCAGGGCTTCACCGGCAAGAACGGCACGTTTCATTCGCAGGCGGCGATCGCCTATGGCACGAAGATGGTCGGCGGCACCTCGCCCGGCAAAGGCGGTTCGACGCATCTCAATCTGCCGGTGTTCGACACTGTGGCGGAAGCGGTTGAAAAGACCGGCTGCGACGCGAGCGTCATCTATGTGCCGCCCGCCGGCGCCGCCGATGCGATCTGCGAAGCGATCCAGGCGGAGATTCCGTTGATCGTCTGCATCACCGAAGGCATTCCGGTGATGGATATGGTGCGCGTGAAGCGCGCGCTGTCAGGATCGAAGTCGCGGCTGATTGGGCCGAACTGCCCCGGCGTCATGACCGCGGGCGAATGCAAGCTCGGCATCATGCCCGGCAACATCTTCAAGCCGGGCAAGGTCGGCATCGTCTCGCGCTCGGGCACGCTGACCTACGAAGCCGTTTTCCAGACAAGCCGCGAAGGGCTGGGGCAGACGACAGCCGTCGGCATCGGCGGCGATCCGGTCAAGGGCACTGAATTTATCGACGTGCTGGAGATGTTTCTTGCCGACGACAAGACCGAGTCGATCGTCATGATTGGTGAGATCGGCGGCTCAGCTGAGGAGGACGCGGCCGACTTCCTCAAGAGCGAGGCAAAGCGCGGCCGCAAGAAGCCGATGGTCGGCTTCATCGCGGGCCGTACGGCGCCGCCCGGCCGCCGCATGGGCCATGCCGGCGCGATCATTTCAGGCGGGAAGGGCGATGCGGAATCGAAGATCGCGGCGATGGAATCGGCGGGAATCAAGGTATCGCCGTCCCCGGCTCGGATCGGGAAGACGCTGGTCGAAGTGCTGAACGCCTAAAGGGCCCGCAGGAAATCTGTGTGAGTGTTGCGGCGGGGCAACATCATAATCCTTTATCTTGCAATAGGATTTGCAATGGCTGCAAAGGAAAATCTTCATGAGCGGAGCCCGGCAGATTGGGCGATCCGCTCGAGGGCGGGGTCATGAACAAGCTTTCGTTTGGATTTTGTATTGCTGCCGCGCTGTCGACCTCATCCGCTATGGCAGCGGACATGCCGGTGAAAGCGGCGCCGGCGCCTCTACCCGTCGCGCGCAACTGGACCGGATTTTATGTAGGCATCGGCGGCGGCTACGGGATGTATGACCTCGGTACGCAGCTCACCTCGACGGTGACGGGCCTTGCGACCAACGTGCCGCTCGATCAAGGAGGCCGCGGTTGGCTCGGTACGGCGCAGATCGGCTTCGACTATCAAATTGCCCCGCAATGGGTGATCGGTGCTTTCGTGGACGGAGACATTTCCCGTATCCACGGATCTCACACCGGACAAAATAACGCGATCGGACTTATTGCCGGCGACATGTCGCTTGATCGTTCTTGGGCGGTCGGCGGCAAGATCGGTTATCTGGTCGATCCGTCGCTGTTGACGTTCGTGTCTGGCGGCTTCACGCAGGCGCATTTCAAGGGCACGACGTATTTAAACTTTAACGGTACTCCCACTGGTCTTGCGGTCCCGGATCAAACGTACGATGGCTTCTTCATCGGTGGCGGCGCGGAATATGCCTTGGGCTTTATTCCCGGCCTGTATTTGAAATCCGAATATCGCTTCGCGGACTACGGCACGAAGACGCTGGACGTTTTCGCGACAGCAACCGGCGTGCCCACCGGAGTAGGCGAGCGCACGCATCCCTACGTTCAGACCGTGCGCACCGATCTTGTCTGGCGTTTCGGAGCCGGGCCACTTGCGATGGCCTCCGCTATGCCGGTTAAGGCGGCGCCGGCGCCGGTCGCACGCAGCTGGACCGGATTTTATGTCGGCGTCGGCGGCGGCTACGGCATGTACGACCTCGACACGCAGCTCACGTCGACTGTGACAGGGCTTGCGACGAACGTGCCGCTCGATCAAGGAGGGCGCGGATGGCTCGGCACGGCGCAAGTCGGCTTCGATTATCAGCTTGCGCCGAGATGGGTGCTGGGCGCTTTCGTCGATGGCGACATTTCCCGCATCCACGGATCGCACACCGGACAAAACAATGCCCAAGTTGGACTCGTTGCGGGTGATATGTCGCTGGATCGTTCTTGGGCGGTTGGCGGTAAGATCGGCTACTTGGTCGACCCGTCGCTGTTGACGTTTGTGTCAGGCGGCTTCACGCAGGCGCACTTCAAAGGCACGACTTATGTGAACTTTACCGGTACTCCCACCGGCCTTGGGGTCCCTGACCAGACTTACGATGGCTTCTTTGTGGGTGGCGGTGCCGAATACGCCTTGGGCTTTATTGTTCCGGGCCTTTATCTGAAGTCTGAGTACCGTTTTGCCGACTACGATACGAAGACACTCGATGTCTTTGCGACGGCCACAGGTGTGCCGACCGGCGTCGGCGAGCGCACCCATCCACGCGTGCAGACCGTGCGTACCGAGCTTGTCTGGCGCTTCGGAGGTTGACGCAGGTCCTGCTGTTCGGGCGTTAAGAAGGCGCTGCTTGCGGCGCGCCTTCTTGGCATTTGGAAAGATTCTGCCGAAGTATTGAAGACGAGATTCATTTTTTAGGTCTTTCGTAGACTTACTGGCGTCATAAATACTGTTAGAACACGACAACCGCCGGGAGCGGCCAAGCGGCCCATTTGGCCGGCGGACGGGGCAATTTTGTCAGCCCGAGGACCGAAATCATGTCCCGCCAGGACGCCAACGCGGCTTTCGCCAGAACTTCCTTCCTTTACGGCGGCAACGCCACCTACATCGACGATCTCTATGCACGGTACGAGCGCAATCCGGGCTCGGTCGATGCCGAATGGCAGGCCTTTTTCAAGAGCCTGAAGGACGACGGCGGCGACGTTGCGCGCAACGCGCGCGGCGCCTCCTGGCAGCAGCCGAACTGGCCGGTGCGCGCCGCCGGCGAACTGGTCTCCGCGCTCGATAGCGATTGGGCACGAACCGAGAAGCAACTCGGCGAGAAGATCAAGGCGAAGGCACAAGAGCGCGGTGTCGACATCTCCGCAAGTGACGTGCAGCAGGCAACGCGCGATTCGATCCATGCGCTGATGCTGATCCGCGCCTACCGCATTCGCGGTCATTTCTACGCCAATCTCGACCCACTCGGTCTCGAGCCGCACAAGGATGAGGAAGAGCTCGATCCCAAATCATATGGGTTCGGCGAAGCCGATCTCGACCGGCGGATTTTCCTCGACAAGGTGCTCGGCCTTGAATTCGCGTCGATGCGGGAAATTCTCGCCATCGTACGCCGCACGTATTGCCAGACCCTCGGCATCGAGTTCATGCACATCTCGAATGCCGCGCAGAAGGGATGGATCCAGGAGCGCATCGAAGGGCGCGACAAAGAGATCAACTTCACGCGCGAAGGCAAGCGCGCGATCTTGAACAAGCTGGTGGAAGCCGAAGGCTTCGAGAAATTCCTCGACGTCAAATATACCGGCACCAAGCGCTTCGGTCTCGACGGCGCGGAGGCGCTGATCCCGGCGCTGGAGCAGATCATCAAGCGCGGCGGCAATCTTGGTGTTCAGGAGATCGTCATCGGCATGCCGCATCGCGGACGGCTCAACGTGCTCACGCAAGTGATGGGCAAGCCGCACCGCGCGCTGTTTCATGAATTCAAGGGTGGCTCCGCTCAACCAGATGATGTCGAAGGCTCAGGCGATGTTAAATATCACCTGGGGGTATCGTCTGATCGTGAGTTCGACGGCAACCAGGTCCACCTGTCGCTCACGCCCAACCCGTCGCATCTCGAAATCGTCGATCCGGTCACGCTCGGCAAGGTGCGCGCCAAGCAAGATCAGCACGGCGCAACGCCGGACGAGCGCACCATGGTTTTGCCGCTGCTCATTCATGGCGATGCGGCGTTCGCGGGGCAGGGCGTCGTCGCGGAATGCTTCGGTCTTTCAGGACTGAAAGGTTATCGCACCGGCGGCTCGCTGCACTTCATCGTCAACAACCAGATTGGCTTCACCACCTACCCGCGCTACTCGCGCTCGTCGCCATATCCGTCGGATGTGGCGAAGATGATCGAGGCGCTGATCTTCCATGTGAACGGCGACGATCCGGAAGCCGTGGTGTTCGCGGCGAAGGTTGCAACCGAATACCGGCAGAAATTCCAAAAGCCCGTTGTCATCGATATGTTCTGCTACCGCCGCTTCGGCCACAATGAAGGCGACGAGCCCTCGTTCACGCAGCCGTTGATGTACAAGAAAATCCGCTCGCATCCGACGACGCTGGAAATCTACGCGCAAAAGCTCGCCGCTGAGGGCGTGGTCGACAAGGGCGAAGTCGACAAGATGAAAGCCAACTGGCGCGCACGGCTCGATGCCGAGTTTGAATCCGGACAGGGCTACAAGCCGAACAAGGCGGACTGGCTCGACGGCCGCTGGTCGGGCTTAAAAGCGGCGCACGATGCCGACGATCCGCGCCGCGGCAATACCGGTGTCGCGATCACGACGCTGCGCGAAATCGGCAAAAAGATAACGGTGGTGCCGGAAGGTTTCCATCTGCACAAGACGATCCAGCGCTTTCTCGATCACCGCGCGAAGTCCATCGAGGAAGGCCGCGATATCGACTGGTCGACCGCCGAGGCGCTTGCATTCTGCTCGCTGCTGCTCGAAGGCCATCCGGTGCGCCTGTCCGGGCAGGACACCGAGCGCGGAACGTTTTCGCAGCGCCATTCGGTGCTGTTCGATCAGGACACCGAGGAACGGCACACGCCGTTCAATCACCTGCGCGAGGGTCAGGCCCGCTACGAGGTGCTCAACTCGATGCTGTCGGAAGAGGCCGTGCTCGGCTTCGAGTACGGCTACTCGACCTCCGAGCCCAATGCGCTGACCTTGTGGGAAGCGCAGTTCGGCGACTTCGCCAATGGCGCGCAGGTCGTGATCGACCAGTTCATCTCCTCCGGCGAGCGCAAATGGCTGCGCATGTCGGGCCTCGTCTGCCTGCTGCCGCATGGCTACGAGGGCCAGGGACCCGAGCATTCGTCTGCACGGCTCGAGCGCTATCTGCAAATGTGCGCCGAAGACAATATGCAGGTGGCGAACTGCACGACGCCGGCGAACTACTTCCATATCCTGCGCCGGCAACTGAAGCGCGAAATCCGCAAGCCGTTGATCCTGATGACGCCGAAGAGCTTGCTGCGCCACAAGCGCGCGGTGTCGCGTCTTGACGAGATGAAGACCGGCACCTCATTCCATCGTCTGCTGTGGGACGATGCGCAGCTGTTGCCGGATCAGAAAATAAAACTCGTTCCCGACGACAAAATCCGCCGCGTGATCCTGTGCTCCGGCAAGGTCTATTACGATCTTTACGAGGAGCGCGAGAAGCGCGGCATCGACGATATCTACATCCTGCGCATCGAGCAGCTTTATCCGTTCCCATCCAAGGCGCTGCTGATCGAGCTGTCGCGTTTCAAGAACGCCGAAATGGTCTGGTGCCAGGAGGAGCCGCGCAACATGGGCGCCTGGTTCTTCGTGGACGTGTTCCTGCAATGGGCGCTCGACCAGATCGGCGGCGCCAGCAAGCGCATGCGCTACGCGGGACGCCCGGCTTCGGCCTCGACGGCGGTCGGGCAAATGTCGAAGCATCTCGCGCAGCTCAAGCAATTGCTGGACGAGGCACTGCGGTAATTGTGGCCCGTCGTCCCCCGCGAAAGCGGGGGACCCAGTAGTCGCCGTCCGTGCAAGATGGCACCACGGTGATTACTGGATTGCCCGCCTTCACGGGCGATGACGCGGAGAAAAAAATATATGCGAACGGGCAAAAATCATGGCTGAAATCCGCGTCCCCACCCTCGGCGAGTCGGTTACGGAAGCGACCGTCGGCAAATGGTTCAAGCATCCCGGCGATGCTGTGGCCGTGGAT
>JAICMO010000188.1 GCA_025929185.1 Pseudolabrys sp. | reverse complement strand
CGGACGCGCGCAACTCGTTGAACGTTCTGGCCAGTCCGTCACACAAGTCGATATCGAGCGCATTCACCTTGCCATGCGCGAGAGTAAGAACCGCGACGCCGTCGACCGTTTTTGCGTCGATCATGTGCTCTGTGCCTCGCGGGCGCTTTGCGGAAGTTGTGCCGAAATACGCCGTTCCACCCGGTGGCGCAGGCGCTCCGCGTGCCACACCGCAATCGTCAGCACGACGATGGCCATCGCCTGATGCGCCATCGCGAGATCGATCGGCACCACGAACAGCAATGTCAAAATTCCGAGCGTCGCCTGCACCGTAATCGCGAGCCAAAGCAGCACGGCGCCGCCCGCGCGCTGCCGCGCCTGCGACGCGTCGATCGCATGCAGGCCGGCCAAAAACCAGATCGTGTAAGCCAGCATGCGATGGTCCAACTGGATGGTCAGCAAATTTTCAAAGAGGTTGCGCCACCAGGGTGCCTGCTGCCACAGATGACGCGCAGACGGAATGAAGCCGCCGTCAATCGTGGGCCAAGTGTTGTAGATCATGCCGGCGTTGGTGCCGGCGACCAACGCGCCGAGATAGATCTGCCCCAGAACAAGGATCGCGATGAGCAGCGCGCCGTTGCGCACGCGCGCGCGCGATTCGATCGGCTTGCGCGGCAACACCTGCTGCGCGGTCCACAGCACCGCCGAATAAATCAGGCATGCGAGAGTGAGATGAAATGCCAAGCGGTATTGCGAGACGCTCACGCCGGCGGCAAGCCCCGAAGCGACCATCCACCAGCCGACCGCGCCCTGAAACGCGCCGAGGCCGAAGATCACCCACAGCCGTATCTGCTCGCGCCGCTCTATCCATCCGCGCCAGAGAAAAAAGACGAGCGGCACGAGAAACACCGCGCCGATGAGGCGCGCCAGCAGGCGATGCGTCCATTCCCACCAGTAGATGACCTTGAACTGGTCGAGCGTCATGCCGCGATTGAGCTCGCGGTATTGCGGGATTTTTTGATAGTCCGCGAATTCGTCCTGCCATGCCTGGCTGGAGAGCGGCGGCACCACGCCGGTGACCGGTTTCCATTCCACGATCGACAGGCCGGACTCGGTGAGCCGCGTGGCGCCGCCGACGATGAGCGTCAAAAAGATCAGCGCGGCGACTACGAGCAGCCAGACGCGGACGGCGCGGCGCCGCACATCCGGCAACGGAATAGCAGACGAGTGAAAAGCCATGGCAACGACAGGCAGACGACACACTTGCAGAGGACGCGGCGGACCATATAGTCCTGCGCGCAAGCCCGCAAACCGCATCCGGTGCGACCAATGAGCATTCGAATCCGCAAGCTGATCGGAACCTTCGCCTTGCTTGCCCTGGCGATGATCTGGGCGCTGCTCGCGATGGCGCTGGCGCAATCGGTGCTGACAAACATCAACGGCTACGTGGCCGCTGCCTTTTATGTCGTGGCCGGTCTCGGCTGGGTGCTGCCCGCGATGCCGCTGGTCGCTTGGATGTCACGGCCCGACCGGCAAAACGCCGTCAAGCCGCGTTGACGCGGCGGAATCCGTTCCACACGGCGGTCGCGGCGCCCGACAAAAGAACGTCGAGATAGCGCGCTTTCTGAAACTCGCCGTTGATTGAAATGCGCGGCAGCGCCGTCGGGTGGCCACGATGCTCGGCGAATAACACCCCAGGCCGCGTGCTCACGGCGGTCTTGAAGCCCAATTCGGCTGCGATACGGAATTCGCGGGGGCCTGCCGATGTCGGATCACCCACAGGATAAGCGAGATGATCGGGCCGGCGGCCCATCGCCGCCTCGATCGCGGAGCGGCTCTCGTCCATCTCCTCGCGCGCGGCGGCGTCGCTCGGCACTTTCCTGAGCATGACGTGATTGACCGTATGCGCGCCGATCGTCACCAGCGGGTCGCGCGCCATTTGCCCGATTTCTTCCCAGTTCATGCAGAGATCGCGGCAGAACGATGCAATATCCACGCGGTAGGATGTGCACAAATCCCGAATGACGAGCCGCAACTCGTCTTCCGTTTGCAGGCTGCGCAAATAGGAATAGGCGGCATCGAAAGCCGCCTGTTTCCGCTCTGCGCCGCGACAGTCGAGAACTTGTTCTTCGCCGGCAAAATCCATCGCCACGCGCTCGTTGCGCGCGATCACAGCTTCAAGCGCGAGCCACCACAATTCGCCCAGCCGCCCCGGAAAACTGGTCGCGATATACATCGCAAAAGGCATTTCGTACTTCTTGAGCAGCGGATAGGCCCACTGCATCACGTCCTTGTAGCCGTCGTCGAAAGTGATGCACATGAACCGGCGTGAAAAATTGCCGCGCACGAGCCGGTCACGCATCTCGTCGAGCGAGATGACGTCAAGCGCCGAATTCTTGAGCCGGCGCAGCAGCGTCTCGAAAAAGACCGGGGTGATTTCGAGCAGGCGGTTGGGCTGGAATGGATCTCTGCGCGCCGGCCGCACGTGGTGCAGCATCAAAATCGCGCCGACGCCTCCGACGAATGGATGCAGGACACGGTGCATCCCGCTGAAATACAGCCCCTCCAGGCCGCCGCGAATAATGGTTTTCCTTAGCGCAACCAAAGGCTTACCCTTTTCCGGTTCGTCCTCTAATATTCCAACCCTTTATTGATAAATGTTTGCGACCCTCCGGGGGATTCAGATCAACCTGCCCCACAGGTCGCATGAACGTCATTCCGCTGCGGCACCCCCCCATTTCCGATCCGCAAACCGAGGTGGAGGCGCATGCCGCGCGGATCGACATCTTCGACACATTCGAAGCCGCCGAGCCCTATTGGCGAGCGCTGGAGCGGCAGCACGCGCTCGGCACGCCCTATCAGCGCTACGAATTCATGTCCCTCTGGCATCACCATATCGGGGGCGCCGCCGGCGTGACCCCGTTCATCGTCGTCGGCTTCAGTCGCCGAAACAGCCCCGTGTTTCTTTGGCCGTTCGGCCGCCGCAGACTGGCGCAGCTGCGCATCGTTGAATTTCTCGGCGGCAAACACGCCAACTTCAACATGGGCCTGTGGCATCGCGATATCGCGAGCACGATAGACGACATCGAGATCAAGGCCTCGCTCGCGCAGTTAAAGGGCGAAGCGGATACGCTGCTGCTCACGAACCAGCCGCTGACATGGCAAGGCGCCACCAACCCGTTTGCCTTGCTTTCGCACCAGCGCTCGGCGAATTCCGGCTTCAGCGGTGCTCTCTCGTCGAACTTCGACAGCTTGCTGCGGGCGCGCACCAATAGCGAAATGCGCAAGAAGCTTCGCAAGAAGCTGCGGGCGCTCTCCCACTTCGGCGCCGTAAAATTCGAGCGCGTGCAGGATGCCGAGACCGCAAGGCACGTGCTTGACACTTTTTTCAAGCAAAAAAGCGAGCGCATGCAGGCGCGCGGCATTTCGGATGTATTCGCAGCCGCCGAGGTGCGTCGCTTCCTCGAGGCTCTGGCGGTTGCCAGAGCCGGCACGGGAGAGCGCCTCATCGAGTTGTACTGCCTTTCGGTGGACGGGGTGGTCGTTGCCACGTTCGGCGGCATCATCGGTGGTGGACGGTTCTGCGGCATGTTCAACTCAATCATCAGCGGCAGGCTTTCTCACGAAAGCCCCGGCGAGTTGCTTTTGCACAACATCGTGCGTGACTGTTGCGAGCGCGGGATCTCGACGTTCGACCTCGGCGTCGGGCAAGCTCAGTACAAAAATCTCTTTTGCGGCAATGCCGATCCGCTCTTCGACAGCTTCCTGTCGTTGACGCGCGCCGGCACGGTGGTAACCCGCGCGGCTCAAGCGATGGCCGCCACGAAACGTCTGATCAAGCATACGCCCGCGCTTTGGTCGATCGTGCGCGGCGCGCGCCGCCTGCGCGCGCGGGCCAGCATCTTTAGCTGAATACGACTCAGGCCGCGGCTGCGCGAATGCCGCTCGGCAGCACGCTTACCTCGACGAACCCGGCGCTCTCGAGCCGGTCGAACGCTTGCCGTGCGACCGCACCGGCAGGATCCGTTGCCACCAAGACAGCGCGCGGTGCTAGCAGCGCAAATGGCTCAATTGCAGTCTCCGGCACGGCGCCGATATCGAGCACCACGTATTCATAGCTGCGCGCAAGCGCCTCGATCGAAGTTGCCAGAGACGGCGAGGCCGCGAGCGCCGGACCGTCTTTGCCGACGTTTCCGGCGCACACCAGATGGACGCTCGAAAACTGATCGCAGGTGATGACGTCCGCAAATGAAGCCGCGCCGCGCAACAACTCGGCCATTCCCGGGGCTTGCGGATTCGTGGAGATCACCGACAGATTGGGCGCATTGAAGGCGAGATCGACAAGGACCACGCCCGAATCCCTGGCCAGGATGCGGGCCAGCGCAACGGCGGTGTAGGTCGTCCCTACATTGCGGTTCGTCCCCGCGACCGCGAGTCGCCGCCCGGCTTCGCCCTTCTGTCGTAGCTTCTGTGCGACCTGCTCCATGTTTCGCGCCGGCGCAGAAGTCGCACTGCGAATGCGCGGTGAATGGAGCGCGGCCGGCACCGCGGAAAGCGGCTGCGCCGAGGACGCAGACGGCGCGTACGGCGGATAGGAGATTTCGCTGCTCGGGCCGAGCAGCGCGCCGATAACGACAAAACCGGTGGAGAGCCCGAACGCCGCAAAAGCAGCAATCAGCACCATCGGCACCTTCTTTGGAAAATCCGGCTTGATGGCAGGGCTCGCCCGCGAAATGATCCGCGCCTCCGGCGGCGCCGCATTGATGTTGTCGCGGGCAGCGGCCTCGCGATATTTCGCAAGGTAGGATTCCAACAGATCGCGGTCGGTTTTCGCCTCCCGCTCAAGGGCGCGAAGCTCGAGGTCCTGTTCATTCGTGCGGGAGGCGATCTGCTTGACCTGATCGAGGCTCGCGGTGAGCGTTTCCAGGCGCGTCCCGGCGACCCTGGCGTCATAGTCAAGCTGGCGCACCAACCGCTCGCCCTCGGCGCGAATTTCGCGGTCGAGCTCGGCGATTTGCGCTTTCAACTCCTTGATACGAGGATGCTTTTCCAGCAGCGTCGAAGATTGCTCGGCGAGTTGCGCGCGAAGCGCGACCCGCTGCTCGACGAGGCGGCGCATCGCGTCGGAGTTGGCGATGTCGGATGATTCGATCGGATTGCCGGAGCGCAGAAGCTCGCGGAGTTGCTGCGCCCTCGCCTCAAGGTCGGCCTTGCGACCGCGCGCCGCCGCAATTTGCGAGTTGACCTCGGTCAGTTGCTGACTCGGCAGCGACGAGTTGTTGGAGCCTGCAAACAGGTTCGATTTCGCGCGGTACCGCTCAACTTTATTCTCGGCATCCGCGACCTTCGCCCGCATGGTTGCAATTTCGCCGGCAAGCCATTGGCTCGCCGCACGCGTCTGCTCCTGTTTGGCGGCCTGTTGCATGTTCAAATAGATCTCGGCGATCGAATTGGCGACCCGCGCGGCAAGGTCGGGATTCGCCGAACTGAAATCGATCGCGATCACGCGCGATTTTTCGACGGCGTAAGCGTTCAGCCGGTTGTAATAGGTTTCCAGCGTGCGCTCCTCGGGCGTCATCGCGGCCGGGTCCCTTCCGATCCCGAAAAGCCCCAGCACCACCTTGAGCGGCGAGATTCCCCGGATGGCCGGATCGAATTCAGGGACCTTCGTCAGATTTTGTTTTTTGATGACCTCGCGCGCCAAGTCGCGGGACAGAACGAGTTGAAGTTGGCTGGTAACAGCTTCCGGATCGAGCGCGCTCCGGTCGCCATTTTTGTCAGCTTCCGCGCGCAGGAAAACGTTTTCGCGTGCGTCGAGCAGAATTCGCGCTTCGGAGCGGTAGCGCGGCGTCAGTATGTTGACCACGGCCGCCGTCAGCACGGCCACAATCACCGTAAAGCCGAGAATTTTCGCTTTCTTCTGCCAAAGGACTCGACCGAGCCCCCGCATGTCGAGTTCGCCGTCGGCCCTGAATGGAGCCGCGACGGCTTTTACGCTTGATGCGGCTGCCGCTTTTGCTTCTTTGGACGCCTTGTCACGAAACATCACCAACCCCAACGCGCACCGTTACGTCGCCACCGCGATGACAAACGATTATGGTTGCTTCTGCGTTAACTTCGGCGCGTCGCGGCCCGGTCAGTTTTTGTTAACCATACGGCCGCCTAATGCCGAACTGGGCGCGTTCGCCCATCCGGATTCGGCCCGATGCGGGGATCCCGCTTTCTCATTGTTGCCTTGGCTGCGTTGGCGCTTGCCGCCTGCATGCGGCAGGAGCCGGCTTATTCCGTGCGCGATCCGCAGAGTGGCAAGACCGTTGCCGCGCTGCCGCAGCGCGGGTTTT
>JAICMO010000117.1 GCA_025929185.1 Pseudolabrys sp. | reverse complement strand
GAAGCCGCCCAGGCAATGCGCCTCGCCTCGAGCACGACGACCGACCAGCCCCGGCGCACAATTTCGCGCGCCGCCGTGAGGCCGGCAAAGCCCGCGCCGATGACGCAGACGTCGGCGTCAAGGTCGAAATTCAGCCGCGGCCGCTCGGGGCGCGCGACCTGCGTCGCTTCATACCAGGTCTCATGCGGCAAGCGGCCGCCGGTACCACCGGGCGGCACGGCCGCACCGGCGACGGTGGACGTGCTAGGCTGGATCGTATCGGACGACGCGTTCATCTCGCACTCATACACGGTCCCGGTCGGGCCGCTATATTGGTCT
The DNA here is from genome assembly GCA_025929185.1 of Pseudolabrys sp. GTDB lineage: Bacteria > Pseudomonadota > Alphaproteobacteria > Rhizobiales > Xanthobacteraceae > Pseudolabrys. Next base: position 11,670 of record JAICMO010000117.1, on the reverse strand, counting down.
TACCATGCGCCGGCTCTTGCTGCTCCGCCACTCCGAATCGGAACGCTCCGACCCGGGCATGAGCGACCAGGATCGCATGCTTACCGAGCGCGGACGCCTGGATGCGCGCAGTATCGGCGTCTATATGGCGCGTCACGCGATCATCCCCGACCAAGTCTTGATGTCGCCTGCCCTCCGCGCGCAGGAAACCTGGAAGCAAGCCGCCGCCGCGTTCAAGCCGGCGCCGCCGGCGCAATCGGTCGACCGCCTTTACGATGCGACGGCCCACACCATTTTCAATGTAATCGCCGAAGCGCCTACGCACGCCGATAACCTCCTGGTCATTGGGCACAATCCCGCCCTGCACGAACTCGCGATGCTGCTGATCGCCTCCGGCGACATCGACGCGCGCGAATTCTTGCGGGAGAAGCTGCCGACCTCGGGGCTCGTGGTCATCGAGTTTGCGTTTGAGGACTGGACCAAATTGCATCCGCACGCGGGCCGGCTGGAGCGTTTCGTCAATCCTAAATCCATTGCGCCGGCGACGAACTGATCAGAGCATCCGCGACGTGAAAACGTGCCTATAGTTGCGGTCGCGCGAGAAAAGGGAGTGGCCCATGTACAGGCGGATCCTGGTTCCGATCGATCTTGCCGACACGGAATTAGCAAAGCCGGCCATCGACACCGCCCTCAATCTGGCGAACCCGTCCGGCGGGTCGGTGCGGCTTGTGAACGTGTTGCCGCTGACGCCGGTAATGCTGGCCGAATATGTTCCGCCGGACTTCGACGCGCAGCAGCGCAAAGCCGCCGAAGACGCGATGCGAATCATCATTGCCGAGTGCGGGCTGCCGCCCGAACGCGTGTCCGGCAAGGTCCGGCAAGGCGGCATCTATCACGAGGTGCTGGAAGAAGCGAAAGCGTTCGGCGCCGACCTGATCGTGATGAGCTCGCATCGGCCCGCGATGCGGACGTATTTTCTCGGCTCAAATGCCGGTCATGTTGTTCGCTATGCGAAATGTTCCGTGCTGGTCGTGCGCAACTGATCTTTGTCGACCTCGCGCAGATTTGCGTTCGTGTCCTGCACGTTGAGCGGCCATTGCAGCCTGGCATGGTGTATTGAAGCATCGCACCCACGGGCCTAGGATTTGCGCGTAGAAAAACGACGAAGCATCGGCTCGTCGCGAATAATGAGCGGCAATGAGCGCATCGCAATTCAATGACGAAAGCAATCGCGCCTCCAAATCGGTCGGCATCGCCGACTCGCCCCGCCGTAACCGACGCGCGCGCGCCGGCAATAGCCGGCGCAAGGATTTGGACAACACCCTCACGTTCATTCGAGATATCGACCGCGCGGCGAGTCCGATCGAGATTTGCAGCGTCATTCTCAAGGCGGTCCGGCCTTACGGCTTCAACAACATTCTCGCCGGCACGATCCCGCTTCCCGGCTCCACGCAGTCGCAGCAGGAATCAAACGTGGTTCTGGCCGATTGGCCGATGGACTGGGCGCAGCGCTATTTTTCCAGCGGCTATTTGTTCGCCGATCCGGCGATCCGGCGCGTCACTTCCGACGTTTCGCCCTTCATGTGGAACGAGCTCGCGCCCCTCTGCCGCGACGATCCGATGGCGAGCCGCGTGATGGATGAAGCCGGCGACTTCCAGCTCAAATGCGGATTTACGGTGCCGCTGGTTACGCTCGAGGGCGAAGTGGCCGGCTTTTCCATCGCAGGCCCGCGGGTTGAGATGCCGCCATACCTGCGTGGCATGATGTCTCTGGTAACAGCCTACGCCTTCGGCCATGCGCTGAACTTGCGGGCGAAAAGCATAGAAGCGGCGCAGGCCAGAATCACACCGCGCGAGCAGGAGATTCTTCAATGGGCGGCGGCCGGAAAGACCGAATGGGAAATCGGCGAGATACTCAACATCTCGGAGCACACCGTCGATAAATTCTTCCGCAGCGCGCGCTCGAAGCTTAATGCAACCAATCGGACGCAGGCCGTCGCCGAAGCATTCCGAAGATACATCATCACCTGATCTATTTTACGCCTCGCTTGCTCACACCCTCAAGGTACGCGTTCGCGTACTTCCCAGGCTCTTGGCTCGTTGCTCTCCTGACCGGAAAGCAGACGATAGGAGCCGTGTATGATTCACTTGGTCGACGCCGAAAACATTCGGGAATATCGGGCCGAGATGGATCAAGCGTACCGCTTGCGCCATCAGGTTTTCGTCGAAGAATCGAAATGGGAGGAACTGCGAAAGGCCGACGGTCGCGAGATCGATCAATTCGACGACGGGCGCGCGCTGCACATGCTTTATATCCGCGACGGCGCGGTGCTCGGCTATCAGCGCATGCTGCCGACGACGAAACCGCATTTGCTATCGGACGTGCTGCCCGATTTGTGCGAAGGTGAGCGCCCTGTCGGTCCGGAAGTTTGGGAGTGGACGCGCTACTGCGTATCGCGGCCGCACAGGGAACGCGGGCGCGCGCTGAGTCCGATCGCCAACTCTCTTTTGTCCGGCATCGTCGAATGGGGTCTCTCCACCGGCGTGTCGACGATCATCATCGAAATGGATCCGATCTGGCTGCTGCGCCTGGTGCAGCTTTACTTCCGCGTGACGCCGCTCGGCTTGCCGCGGCGCTATGGACCGTCCGACGTGGTCGCCGTCGCCGCGAAATTCGACTCCCGCACGCTCGCGCGGCTGCGTGAGATGCGGGGCGACACCGAATCGGTGTTGTACCGACCCGTTCATCTGGAAACGGCGCGTTCGAAACTCGCCTGACCGGAGCAGCCGAGCCAAGAAAGGTCGCTGCTCAAAAACAACACTCCAAAAATGAGGTCGCAATGGAGGAGCGCATTGCCATGAATCACAATGCCGATGGAAGGAGAAAACCTGTCACGAGCGACGGCTACGACGTCGCCGGCCTCGAGGCGATGCTCGACTACGCAATGGCGGAAGGCGCGCAGATGCGCTTTTCGCTGTTCGTCTGCCTGCTGCGTTTGGCTCGCATGGCGCTGAAGGAAGAATGCGAGAACGCCCGCGAGCGGGCGCTGCAAGCTCGTTCCGGATGACGGCACGTCCCAAAGAAATGACGCAAATGTCACAACCCGTGTGCTCCGAATACTTCATCGCGAAAGCCGAGCAGTGCTTCCGCCTTGCGCGGCATCTCAAGGGCGCGCTCATGGACAGCGCCGTTGCGGAAGAGTTGGAGGCGATCGGCAATGAGTTTCTCGCCAAGGCGGTCGAAATCGATACCGAACGCGACCGCACGGTGAGCCGTCACCGGCAGTAGGCGCAGATTTTCACGGCGGCGGAATGAGGGCGGTGGGTAAAGCGACAACGCGACGCCGGCCTCGAGCAATCCATCGGCGCGCTTCTCTCTAGTCAATTCAAGGCCGAGTAAGCGACTTGGCAATTCGCCGAGGGGAAGCCTATATCAGGCCGATGCGAAAGTTTCTTTATTTCGCCCCGCTCATTGCACTGCTGATCTTCGTGCTGTGGTTTGCCGTGCATGCTTGGAATTATCTCGCCGCCGCCGAGATTCCGCTCTACGGCTACGTTGCCATGGCCGGTGGCGTCTTTTTTTCGGTGCTGGTCGGCTGCGGGTTGATGGCGCTGGTTTTCTACAGCAACCGTCACGGCTACGACGACCTGAGCGGCGGCGATCGCGACCGCCGTTAAAGACCGAGACCCCGCCTCAGCAAGCCGGCAGACGTCCTCCCGCGAATGCGAGGGCGTTTTCTTTTGCATCGTGTATAGTTCCGCCGCCCGAAACATCGGAAGGCTTCCATGTCCAAGACCCTCGTGCAGGAGCAATTCGGCAAGACTGCCGCCGGCTATCTCACCAGTAAGCCGCACGCCAAAGGCAAAAGCCTGGAGCGGCTGGTCGATCTCGTTCAGCCCAAATCGGACTGGAAAATGCTCGACGTGGCCACCGGCGGCGGTCACGTCGCCTACGTCTTCGCGCCGCACGTCGCGCGCGTCTGGGCAACCGACATCACCGATGAAATGCTGACGATAGTGCGCGGCGAGGCTCAAAAACGTAAGCTCGACAACATCCGGGTCAGTTATGCGAAGGCCGAGGCGCTGCCCTTCGAGGATGCGGCATTCGACCTCGTCACCTGCCGCATCGCGCCGCATCACTTCGACAGCATTCCCGATTTTCTGGCCGAAACCCATCGCGTGCTCAAGGCGAACGGCATCCTCGCTTTGGTCGATAATGTGGTGCCGGCAGGCAGCGTCGGCGACTACATCAATGCGTTCGAGCGCTTCCGCGATCCAAGTCATTTGCGCGCGTGGACGATGGAGGAATGGCGCGACGCGCTCGCAAAAGCCGGCTTCGCGATCACGCACGAAGAGCAAATCTACAAGCAGATGGAGTTTGCCAGTTGGGCCGCGCGCCACGACGCCACGATGAAGGCGTTCCTGCGCGCGCTGCTCAAGCAAGCGACGCCTGACGTAAGCGCCGCGCTCGCGCCGCAGAATGCGGACGGCGATGCGACGTTCCGCCTGGAAGAAGGACTATTCGTCGTCAGGCGAGAGCAGAGGAAATAAACGAGCCGGCCGCCCTCGCCTGCGCGCCGCGTCTTCCGGGTCCCATTCCGGATGGGCGTCGTACATTGCGCCGACCAGCCAACCGCCGACGATCGGAATGATGCACGAGCCGGCCAGCTCGCCCGCCTCGCGTTGCGTGAGCGGCCGGTCGAGCACCACGGTTGCGACGATTGGCGAGAGGGCGACGCAGCCGATTGTCGTCGCGACGAACGCGCCGGTCTCCGTCAACCCGCTGCTGTTATGCCATCCATGCAAATGCCAATTGTTGATCGCGAGCGTGCCCACCGTCGACGCGATTCCAACGCCGAGCGAAACGGCCGCGAGTTTCTTTTCGCTGCGGTCGCGATGATGCACAGGACCGGCATGACGGCGGACCTGCGCGTCGGCGTTTGAGCAAGAAAAAGCCGCCGTCAGCAAGACGGCGGGCAAAAACGCGCACATGCGAACCATTCGGCGTTCTCCGGTCGGTTCCTCGACTCGATAAGCGACTTGTGCCGGCTTTCCAACGAAAGTGGCAGGCGGAGTTGCAGGACGAACTATGCACAAGCTGGGATTTTGGTTCCGCACTCGCGTTTTTGCCTGTTCCCAGGAACTCCCTTCCGAACCGCCCGTTGGCGACAGACAAGGTCTGCATGAGGGAGTTTCACGATGGCATGGACACGACACATTCTTTCCGGGCTTGCCGCCGCGCTGATCGCCGGAACGGCCGGCATGGCTTTGGCCGCAGGAGCCGGTGGCGGTAGCGCGGGCGGTGCCGGCGCGGGTGGCGCAGCCGGCGCTGGGGCCGCAGGGTCCGCTGGCGTCGGCACGACTGGCGGCGTTGGCGGCGCGGGCGGCGGCGGTATCAGTAGTTTTAACGGAAGCCTGGGTCACCCCAACAGCATTCCCAGCAATACCGGCGCGCCGTCCACGAACAGCTCGACAATGAGCACTACGCCGGGCGGCATCAATAGCCCGTCGAGCGCAGGCCGAACCGGAATCAACGGTCAGCCGTGCGGCAGCGCGACTGTCGGCTCGTCCAGTCCGACGGGATTGAACAACAATCTTGCTTCCAACAACCAGCCGGGCACGCAATCGACCAATCCGTCAGGAACGACGTCGGTCAATCCGAACAGCGCGACGCCCGGCACGGCATCATCGGGGACGAACTTGAGCAGCAATAACTCGCTGAACAACTCGAACTCGACCAATGGATTGGGCAGCAGCTCAATCTCGACGCCCGCTACCAACGGGACCGGCACTGTGGGCAGCGGGTGCTGATTTCCCACCGGCCTGAATGATGCAAAAGCCCCTTCCCTGACGGAGAGGGGCTTTTGATTGCCTTAATTTTGAAGCATCAAGGCAAGCTCGCCCGAAGGATCGTCGCCCTTGAACGCATGAGAAATTTTGCGTTTTCTCGGCGGCCACAGCACATCGAACGATGAAGAAGACCGTACAAAAAAAGAGCAAAGGCCGGATCGACTGGAGCGAGACGTTCGATGAGTTTCTCGCCAAGGAAGGATTGCTTGCAGAGACTGAAGAAGCGGCGGTCGAGGAGATCATCACCGATCAGATCAAGGCCGCTGTGGACAAAAGGGTCTGAATACGCCGTCAAGCGAACGATTGCTTGGTGCCGACGATCCGTCCGTAACTCTCGGGACTTTGAGTTGCGCCGCAGCGCGGCGGGGAGGAATTTGAAATTGGAATGCCCTGAACTGTGCTTAGCCCGCAACAGAACCGAACTGGAGCGCAAAGCCGAGTCGATTGGCAACGGCCACATAGATGAAAGCGAGAACGAGGCTCACCACGGTCACCGCGATGGATAGCCAGACCAGTTGATGCGTGGTCAACTCCTCAAAAAGGTCTGTTGACCGCCGGAACGGCCAAACTCGGAATTACGGTAAATATGATCAGCACCGCCGATATCAGGAGGTAGAAAGGCCCAAAACCGAACCAAACAAACAAAACAATCGAAAGAAGTACGACGCTCGCCCACAGAATCGCCGCTGCGCCGGCTAGTCCATAGCCAGCCGCTTGCCCGATGGAGCAGCCTTAACGAAATTACGCAGCCCACCTACCTGGAGCGCAGCAAGAATCATAAGGCAAGCTACCGCCGCGATCATAAGTAGCGCCAGCAGTGGCGCATGAATCCACGGCTTCATTTGCGATCTGCGCGGGGCGTAATCACCGCACCAGCTCCCGCATCGCGCGATCCAGTCCTTCCAGCGTCAGCGGATACATGCGTCCGCCCATGAGCTGGCGCATCAGCCTGATCGAGTGCGTCGATTGCCACTCACGCTCGGGCGTCGGGTTGAGCCAGACGCACGCCGGATAGGTGCGCGTCATTCGCTCCATCCATATCGCGCCCGCTTCCTCGTTGTAGTGCTCGACCGAACCGCCCGGCGTCATGATCTCGTAAGGCGACATGGAGGCGTCGCCGACGAAGATCGCCTTGTAATCGTGCGGATAGGTGTGCAGCACGTCCCAGGTCGGCGTCGTTTCCTGGAAGCGGCGCCGGTTCTCCTTCCACACTTTCTCGTAAACGCAATTGTGGAAGTAGAAATATTCCATGTGCTTGAACTCGGCGCGCGCGGCCGAGAACAACTCTTCCGTGCTCTTGATGTACCAATCCATCGAGCCGCCGATGTCAAAGAACAGAAGCACCTTCACAGCATTGTGCCGCTCCGGCCGCATCAGGATGTCGAGATAACCTTTGTGCGCGGTGCCCTTGATCGTGCCGTCGAGGTCGAGTTCCTCCGGGGCGCCGGTGCGCGCGAATTTGCGCAGGCGGCGCAGCGCGAGCTTGATGTTGCGCGTGCCGAGCTCGACTTCGTCGTCGAGGTCCTTGAACTCGCGCTTGTCCCACACTTTGACCGCGCGCCTGTTGCGGCTCTCATCTTGGCCGATGCGCACGCCTTCCGGATTGTAGCCGTAGGCGCCGAAGGGCGACGTGCCCGCGGTGCCGATCCATTTCGAGCCGCCCTGGTGGCGGCCTTTTTGCTCGGCCAGCCGCTTGCGCAAGGTCTCGAGCAACTTGTCGAGACCGCCCATCGCCTCGATCTGCTTCTTTTCTTCTTCGGTCAGATATTTCTCGGCGAGCTTCTTCAGCCATTCGGCTGGAATTTCCGCCTCGATCGCGTCGCTCAGGAGCTCCAATCCCTTGAACACGTGACCGAACACGCGATCGAACTTGTCGAGATTGCGCTCGTCCTTCACCAGCACCGCGCGCGACAGATAATAAAAATCCTCGACGCGGCGGGAGGCAAGATCGGCGTCCATCGCCTGCATGAGCGTCAGATATTCGCGCAGCGTGACCGGCACGCCGGCGGATTTCAGTTCGGTGAAGAAGGTGACGAACATCAAGTTGTCATGGCCGGGCTTGTCCCGGCCATCTCGCTTAGGAGAACACTGCGTCCCTGATCGTGATCGCCGGGTCAAGAGGGCGTTCACGCCCGTCTTCGACGGGCTATGCCCGGCGATGACAGAAAGGATTCGCGCCAATTCTGTTACACCGCTAACTAGGTGGCAAGAACACGAAGAAACGCTGAGGACTCTCAATGCGCCGCGAGAGCGCCAATTGGGCGATCGCTTGCTTTTGGTCGTTTGCTTTCCTGATCGCGCCCGCGGTCTGGAACCGCTTTCCGCTGTTGCAATGGGACACCGGCGGCTATCTCGCGCGCTGGTACGAAGGCACGCTGGTGCCGAGCCGCGCGGTGGTCTACGGCCTCATTCTCAACGCCGGCGCATGGGGGGACTTCTGGCCGGTCGTCGCCGTGCAGGTCGCGCTGACGATCTGGATGCTCGCGCTGACGCTGCGCACGCACGGGTTCGGCAAGCGGCCGTGGCTCCTGCTCGGCATCGTGGCCGTGCTCTCAATGCTGACCACCCTACCCTGGCTCACGTCGATTCTGCTCACCGACATCTTCTGCGGCCTTGGCGTGCTCGCGCTTTATCTCATCGTGATGCGCTACGATGCTTTGCGACGATGGGAACGCATGGCGCTCATCGTTCTCGCCGCCGTGTCCGCCGCGACGCACAGCGCGACGCTTGCCGTTCAGCTTGCGATCCTGGGCGCGGGATTGCTGATCTCCCTTTTCTTTCGCGCGCGCGTGCCACCGGCCGGGATCGCGCGCGGTGTTATCGCGCTCGTGCTCGGCGCCGTAATGGTATTCGCCGCCGATTTTTCCGTGGCAGGAAAGCTTGCCTGGACGCCGGGCGGCTTCGCGCTCTCCTTCGGCCGCATGCTGCAAGACGGCATCGTCGCGCGCTACCTCGACGACCACTGCCCCAATCCCGCATTGCGCCTGTGCGCCTACAAGAATCAGCTTCCGCGCGATGCCGACGTGTGGTTCTGGGGCAGCGACCTGTTCGACAAGCTCGGCCGTTTCGCCGGCCTCGGCGCGGAGATGCAAAGAATCGCGCTGGAAAGCCTCATCGATTATCCCGCCATGCAGATCGAAACCGCGGCCGTGGCGACGGCAAAGCAATTGATCGACGTGCACACCGGCGAAGGCGTGCTCAATTCGATCTGGCACACCTATTCCGTGATCGAAGCGCACGCGCCGTGGGCCGTGCCCGCGATGCGCGCCGCGCGCCAGCAGAAGGGCGAGATTTCATTCGGCGCCCTCAACGTGCTGGATTGGCCTATCGGCCTTTTCTCGATGGCGTTGCTGCCGGTAATCTTCATCGCCGCTTCGCGAAGTAAAGAACTTGCTCCAGTGGGCGATCTCGCTGCGGCGATTGCGCTCGCGATCCTCGCCAACGCCTTTGTTTGCGGCGCGCTCTCCAATCCGCACGACCGTTACGGCGCGCGCGTCGTCTGGCTCGCCACGCTGGTCGTGGCGATCGCAGCCGCACATCTTCTCATGCGTCGAAAGCGTATTGGGACCCCTTTCGATTTGCTCTAAGCTCGATCCACTTCCTCGCACATTTATCCGGAGTTGCCACGATGACCACCGCTTCCGCCGCCGTTTCGCAGCAGCTTATCCCGACCGGCAAGCTCCGCATTGCGGTGGCGGTGGCGCCGGCCCCATCCGCTCAATTCATCATCAAGGACGACAGCGGTTATCGCGGCGTGGCGGTGACGCTCGGCCAGGCGCTGGCAAAGAAGCTCGGCGTGCAGGGCGATCTTGTCGTGCACAACGGCTCGGGCGAGGTGCAGAATTCGGCGGCGAGCGGCAAGTGGGACGTGGCGTTCATGCCGGTCGATGAGGAGCGGAAGAAATTCGTCGACTTCGGCCACGCCTATCATCTGCTGCAAAGCACCTATTTGGTGCGTCCCGGCTCGAACGTGGATTCGGTTGCCGCCGCGAACGCCGCCGGCGTGCGCATCGGCGGCATCGCCAATACGGCAACATTTCGCGCGTCCAACCGCACCGCGCCGAAAGCCACGCACGTCGCGTTCGACAAGGCCGATGCCGCGGTCGAGGCGCTGCGTGAAGGCAAGCTCGACGCGGTGGCGTTTTCACGCGAGTCGCTCAGCGGCCTGCAGATGAAAGTGCCGGGCTCGCGCATTCTCGACGGCGGCTTCATGAATTCATCCACCGCCGTCGCGCTGCCCAAGGGCAAGCCCGACGCGCTCGCCTATGTCAGCGCCTTCATCGACGAGGCGATCGGCCAAGGGCTGGTACGCAAGGCGCTCGACGAAATGGGGCTGAAGTCCTCGCAAGTCGCACCCGCCGGAATGCAGCCTTAGCCGAACAGTCATCCGGGACGCATCGAAAGGGGCGGCCGACGCCGGTCCTATTTGCCTGCAATCTCAGGCGTCCGCACGTGCTCGCGGCGGATGCCGAGGCCGACCAAATAGGCCGGATAGCGGCGCAAAACCGGAAACCACGCCAATAGCCGGACGGCAAACGGCACCTTGGGCCGCTTGTCGCCGGCGAGCATCCGGCTGACGAAACTGTTCTGAATGAAAATCTGCATCGCCTGAATGATACGCATTGGCAGTGTGCGCCGCTGTTGCACGCGCGCAAGGTGCTCGACCGTCACGCCGCCTGCACGCAGCGGCTCCGCCAGAATATTTGCCGCCGCCACCGCATCCTGCACCGCCAGATTGACGCCGACGCCGCCGATCGGCGACATCGCATGCGCCGCATCGCCGATGCACAACAGCCCCGGCTTGTACCAGCGCGTCAGGCGTTCCACCGCAACCGTCAACAGCTTCACGTCGTCCCAGCTTTTGATTTCGGCAATCCGATCGCGAAGAAACGGCGACATCGACACGACGGCATCGCGAAACCGGTCGAGACCGGCGCGCTTGACCGCATCGATGCCGCCTTTGGCGATGACATAGGCGCATTGCCAGTAATCGTTGCGGTTGAGCATCACCATCATGCGCCCGGTTTCGACATGACCGAACGTTTCGTTTGAATCGTCCTCACGCCGCGAGACGCGAAACCAGAGGACATCCATCGGCGCGCCGAGGTTCTCGACCTTTAAGCCTGCGCGCTCGCGCACGATCGAGTGGCGTCCATCGCAACCGACGACGAGATCGGCGCGGATGTCCAGTTCGCCGTCCGGCGTCTTCGCTCGCACGCCGGCGATACGACCGGCCTCCTCGATCAGATCGAAGGCCTCCGCGCGCATGCGCAAATCGAATGTCGCATAGCGCTTGCCGCGCTCGGCGAGGAAATCGAGAAAGTCCCATTGCGGCATCAATGCGATGAATTTGCACTGTGTCGGCAAATGCCGGAAATCGGCAATAGTCACGTGGGTGTCGCCGATCTGTCCCGAAAGCTCGCGCACTTCCGAATGCGGCAGCTTGAGAAAGTCGTCGAGAAGTCCGAGCTCATGCATCAGCTCGAGGGTCGAGGGATGGATCGTGTCGCCGCGGAAATCGCGCAGGAAATCGGCATGCTTTTCCAACACGGTCACCCGCACCCCGGCGCGCGCAAGCAGAAAGGCGAGCATCATTCCCGCCGGGCCGCCGCCCACAACGCAGCAAGTTGTTTTGATCATAGCCATGGGCTTAAGTTTAGATATCCGCTCGTCCCCGCGAAAGCAGGGCCCCAGTCTGGATTCCCGCTTGCGCAGGAATGAGCGGGGTCGATTGCTTACGCCTGCTTTTCCGGCGTTGTCACCACCAGACCGTCGAGCTCGTCGGTGACCTTGATCTGACACGACAGCCGCGAATTCGGCCGCACGTCGTAGCCGAAGTCG
>JAICMO010000135.1 GCA_025929185.1 Pseudolabrys sp. | reverse complement strand
CGCGGCGGCACGGTCGTCGGCGAGCACAGCGTGATTTTTGCCGGCCCTGCCGAGCGCATCGAGCTTACGCACAAGGCCGCCGACCGCATGATCTTCGCGCGCGGCGCGCTGCACGCGGCGTTTTGGGCGCGCACGCAGAAGCCGGGTCTCTATTCGATGGCCGATGTGCTGGGGCTTGCAAACTTCTAGGCGCAGAAGGGTTAGCACCGTGACGAATGACAAAAAGAAATCGCAACCGATAAAGGTTCCGGTCATCCCGCTTGCGTTCGCCCTCTTCTTGATCGCCGGCTACATCTATGTCGTCCTGGTGCCGGCCTTTTCGAAGGCGGACGGCATTCCCGACGACATTTTTTCGCTGATCGCGCAGCCGGTTCTCATCATCGCGGGCTTGGTGGCGTTGATATGGGGACGATCCTGGTTCGACAAAAAAACAACGGAGCGCAAGTAATGGCGGAGGCGGATCGTCTGCTGGTGCTCGTTCGTCACGGCCAGAGCGAGTGGAATCTGAAAAATCTTTTCACCGGGTGGCGCGACGTCGATCTGACCGACCAGGGCATCAAGGAGGCGCGCGAGGCCGGACGCAAGCTCAAGGCGCAAGGCATCAAGTTCGATGTCGCCTTCACCTCGGCACTCAGGCGTGCGCAGCGCACGCTCGACCTGATGCTGGGCGAACTCGGGCAGAACGTGCCGACGTTGAAGGACCAGGCGCTCAACGAGCGTGACTACGGCGATCTCGTCGGCCTCAACAAGGACGATGCGCGCAAGAAATGGGGCGCGGAGCAGGTGCACATCTGGCGCCGCTCGTACGATATCGCGCCGCCGGGAGGCGAGAGCTTGCGCGATACGGCGGCGCGCGTGCTGCCCTATTACATCCAGGAAATCCTCCCGCGCGTGCTGCGCGGCGAACGCGTGCTCGTCTCCGCACACGGCAACTCGCTGCGGGCTCTTGTGATGGTGCTCGACAGGCACACGACCGAAAGTATTACCAAGCTCAATCTGGAGACCGGCGTGCCGATGATCTACCGGCTCAACGCCGATTCGACCGTCGCTTCCAAGCTCGATCTTGCGGCGTGAGCCGGCAAGCCGATATCGCCATCCTCGATGCCGAGGGAACGCGCGCGGTCATCGATGAGCTGGCCGATGTCTTGACCGATTGCGCCGCCGGCGGCGCGTCGGTCAATTTCATGCATCCGTTCAGCCATGCGGATGCCAAGAAATACTTCGAGAAAGTCATTCCGGATATCGCGCGCGGCGAAACGATTCTGCTCGGCGCGCGGCTCGACGGCCGGCTCGTCGGCACCGTGCAACTCGGGCTCGACACCCCGCCCAATCAGCGGCATCGCGCGGACGTGAAAAAATTGTTGGTGCATCGCTCGGCGCGCGGCCGCGGCATCGGCATCGGCGTGGCTCTCATGCAGCATGTCGAAGCGGTGGCGAAAACGCATGGGCGTACGCTGCTGACGCTCGACACGGCAAGCGCGGAGGCCGAGCGGCTGTACCGGCGCGCCGGATGGCCGCGGCTCGGCGCCATTCCGGATTATGCCATGTGGCCCGGGGGCGGTTTTTGCGACACCGTCATTTTCTGGAAGAAGCTCTGAGCCATGGAAAAAAGCCCCGCCGGCGAGGCGGGGCTTTCATAGTTGCGTCTACGCAGCGCGTCACTCGATGATCTTGATCACCTTGCGCGTGCGCGGCTCGACGATCACACGGCGATGGTTCACCACCGCATATTCGAAGTCTCGATGCTGCGGAATAGGCCGCAGGACGACGGTGCGCGGCAGCGGTTGGCCGACGACGACCCGCTCCTCCACCGCGACCGATGGGATGTCCTCGCGCTCGACGTAGGTCACCACGTCATGCGGCGGCTCGGCTGCAAGCCCGACAGTGCCGCCCACGCCCGCGCCGACAGCCGCGCCAATCGGCCCGCCAACCGCGCCGCCGACGACAGCGCCGGTCACGGCGCCGGTCGCCGTTGACGCCTGGGCGAATGCCAGCGACGGCGAAAGCGCGATAGCCGCCGCGGCTGCAAGAAGATGAATGCGCATTATGTGCCTCCTCTGGTTCAATCACATTGTTGCGATCCCGAGCGCAGCGGGATGCGCTCGGCAACGCAAGCGAGGCGGCACACGTTCCGCGAATGGAACTTCGATGTGGAGGTGTGGCCCGGCTGTTAAGCTGCGATCTTTCCGGCTTCCCAGCCGAGCATCGCGCGCTTGCGCGTGATGCCCCAATGATAGCCGGTGATGTCGCCGTTCTTGCCGACGACGCGATGGCATGGGACGACGAAACAGATCGGATTTTTGCCGACGGCGGCGCCCACCGCGCGCGCGGCTTTTGGCTCGCCGATTTTCCGTGCAATGCCGGAATAGGTATCGAGATTGCCCATTGGGATTTTGAGCAGCTTTTCCCATACGCGCACTTCAAAATCGGTGCCGATCAATACGACGCGCAACGGTTGGTCCGGCCGCCACAACGCGGTGTCGAAGATGCGGCGCGCGAGCGGCGCGGTCGCCGCGAAATCCTCGACGTATTTTGCTTGCGGCCAGCGCGAGCGCATGTCCTTGAGCGCGGCGCGTTCCTTGCCCGCATCCGCCAGCGCAAGTCCGGCAAGTCCGCGCGGCGTCATCATTACGAGCGCCATGCCGAACGGCGACGGATGAAATCCGTAGGTGATCGTCAGCCCTTCGCCGCCGGCCTTCCATTCGCCGGGCGACATCGCTTCGTGCGTGACGAACAAATCATGCAAACGGCCGGGGCCGGACAAGCCGACTTCATACGAGGTTTCCAGCACGCTTGCCGACGAGCGCAGAAGGTCACGTGCGGAATTGAGGGTCAGCGCTTGCAAAAACGCTTTCGGAGTCAGTCCGCACCAGCGGCGGAACAGGTGGTGCAGGTCGGTTGCGGAAACGCCCGCAGCCTCCGCAATCGTTTCGATTTCCGGCTGCGAACGCCAGTTGCCGCGGATGTGCGCGATCGCGCGCCGCACGACATCGTAGTCGGCGGCGGCCGTGGGAAGCGGCGCAAGTTCCGGGAAGCGCTCGGTCAGGGCGTGGTTTGCAAGAGTCATGATCGTGCCGGTGTTTGCGAGGTTCGGTGTCATGCAACCTATCTAGGCCGCGCGGCGCGCGGTAACCACCCGATTTCTGGCTTCCCTCCCCCCGCAAGCGGGGGATCAAGAAATCACCGTCCTTGTCGGCCCGCGCTTGGCTTCGTTGAGTGCGGCGGAAAGCGCCATTGCGAAACTCGTCTTTTCGTCTGGACCGAGAAAATTGCCGATGGCGAGCTTTTTCCCGCGCGAGACCAGAAACAGCCGCTCGATGCCGAATTCCTCGTGGCTGATCTTGTCGAGCGTGACCCACAGCGGATTGAGCACCCATTCGCGAACCACGCCTCGGTGGCTCACCTTGCGCACCTTGAGCGTCAATGCGGTCACCGTCACCTCTTCGTAGGCCGCCGCACGCCCGTAATTGATGCGGAAGGCGAGGAAGAGCAGCAGCACGTCCAGCCCGCAGAAGCCGAAAACCGGCCAGGCGCCGGCGAGCAAAAATACGATACCTGCGACGAAGCTGCTGACCCCGAACACGAGCATGACAAGAATGAAGCCGACCCTTCCCAGCGACCGGTGCGGCGTGATCACCGCGGAAAAGATCGTGGGTTCAAGGTCGCTGGCGTTGTCGGCAGTCATGGCGGTCACTATACCGGCCTCATGGCCAAAAAGGCGATCCGCAAGCCCATCAAGAAAAGTGTCAAACGGGCGCTCGGCAAGGCCGGCAAAGGGAAGGCGGCGCACCGCAAGCCGCCGCGCAAGCAGGCCGCGGCCGACGCCAAAGCCGCGCGCGGCGCGCTCCCGCAGTGGACAACGGCGCAGATTGAAGAAGCGTTCCGCCGATTCAAGGCGGCCAACCCTGCGCCCGAAACCGAATTGAAATACCTCAACCCGTTCACCCTGCTGGTCGCCGTCGTATTGTCCGCGCAGGCGACCGACGCCGGCGTCAACAAGGCGACGCCGGCCCTGTTTGCCGCCGCCGACACGCCGGAAAAAATGGCCGCGCTCGGCGAGGCCCGCATCCGCGACTACATCAAGACCATCGGGCTTTATCGCAACAAGGCGAAGAACGTCGCGGCGCTATCCGAGAAGCTCGTCACGGAGCACGGCGGGAAAGTGCCGTGCTCGCGCGAGGAACTGGAAGCGTTGCCGGGCGTAGGTCGCAAGACGGCGAACGTTGTGCTTAACGTCGCCTTCGGTGAATCAACGATCGCCGTCGACACGCATATCTTTCGCGTCGCCAACCGCACCGGGCTTGCCGTCGGCAAAAATCCGCTTGAGGTGGAGCAGAAGCTCGAAGCGGTGGTTCCGGCGGAATACAAGCGCCACGCCCACCATTGGCTTATTCTGCACGGACGCTACACTTGCCTCGCGCGCAAGCCGCTGTGCGAAAAATGCATCATCGCCGACTTGTGCCAATGGCCGGGAAAAACGGTGGCGGCGTAGTGCGGGAGAAACGCATATGGAGCGTTCACGAGGCGCAGGCAGGCACAAAGCGACTGCGTCTCATCTTGCACAGGCCGGATTGCCGCCGCGAGCGGTAGCGGCGTGGCTGAAAACTGAACCTCGTTTTACGAAAAGCTTTTCGCGCGACGTTGCCGCGGCAAAGAAGTTCTGGCGCGGCGGAGCGAATCTTCTGGCCAGGCTGCCGAAAAAGCCGAAGCGCACGCAGACCGAGGAGCTGGCCGCCGAGACGATCAAGGCGCTGTGCCGCGACACGCGCGAAGATTTTTTGATGCGTCACGTCGACGTTCTTTACCGCAAGCTGACGCAAAATCTACGCACGTTCGCGCGGGTCGAAGATCTCGCCTATGCGGCCGCAAAACTGGCGCCGGGCCTCGTTCCGACGCGCAAAGAGGTCAACGCGGAAAGCGCGCTGATGCAAGCCGAGAAGGAGGGCGTCGAGATCGACCAGGGAATTTTTCTGACGCACGCGCTCGCTCGCCAACAGACCGGAATGCATCTGTGCCACGCAATGTTGCTGCCGCGGCCGGAGTCGATCGATTATACGTTGAAGTATCTGAAAGACGGCTTTGTCGACTTCGGCACTGCGCGCGTCGAGCGCAAAGGCAAGGCCGCCATTGTGACCATTCAAAACCGGCGCTTCCTCAATGCCGAGGATGATACCACGCTGGACGCGACCGAAACCGCCGCGGACATCGCCATTCTCGATGCGGCAACGCAAATTTGCATCTTGC
This sequence comes from Pseudolabrys sp., assembly GCA_025929185.1. Lineage (GTDB taxonomy): Bacteria > Pseudomonadota > Alphaproteobacteria > Rhizobiales > Xanthobacteraceae > Pseudolabrys. Next base: position 4,737 of record JAICMO010000135.1, on the reverse strand, counting down.
GCGGCGGAACGATCGATCATCCGAAATACGGCGGTCGGCGCGTCTTTTGCAGCGGCATCAACCTCACGCACATCTACAACGGCAAGATTCCGTTCCTCTGGTACATCCGCCGCGACATGGGGATCGTGAACAAGATCCTGCGCGGGGTCGCGCGCGAAGACCGCAGTCCTGAGGAAATCTACGGCGGAACGCGCGAGAAGCCCTGGATCGCGCAAGTCGATGCCTTCGCCATCGGCGGCGGATGCCAATACCTGCTGGCGACGGACTATGTCGTCGCCGCGAGCGACGCCTACATGACATTGCCGGCGCGCAAGGAGGGCATCATTCCGGGCGCCGCGAACTTGCGCATGACGCATTTTACCGGCGCGCGCATCGCGCGGCAGGCCGTGTTGATGGATCGGCGCATCGCGTGCGATTCGGCGGAGGGCCGCACGATCTGCGACGTCGTGGTCCCGCCGGGCGATGTGGATGCCGCGGTCGCGCGCGCCGTTGAAGATTTCGCGAGTTCCGGCGTGGTCAGCGCGGCCGGCAACCGCCGCGCGTTCCGCGTGGCCGAAGAACCGCTCGATCTGTTTCGTCGGTACATGGCGGTCTATTGCCGCGAGCAGGCGTATTGCCATTTCAGCCCGGCGCTGATCGCCAACCTGGAAAAGCACTGGAACGCAGCGCAACGAAAACTTTGACGGCTGAGTGGGAGCAATCACGATGCCGGGATTGCAACTGAAAGGCGCGGACCTCTCGCCGCGCCAGAAAGACCTTGAGCCGATCGAGCTTGCCTCACGCGACGAACTCGCGGCCCTGCAACTCGAGCGCCTGAAACGGACGCTCAATCACGCTTACAGGAACGTCGCGCATTACAAAGCGAAATTCGATCGCGCCGGCGTGCATCCGGACGACTTGAAGACGCTCAACGATCTGAAAAAATTTCCGTTCACCACCAAGGACGATCTGCGCCAGAACTATCCGTTCGGGATGTTCGCAATTCCGCGCGATCAAGTGATCCGTGTTCATGCGTCATCGGGCACGACAGGCAAGGCAACGGTTGTCGGCTACAGCCGCGATGATCTCGATACCTGGGCGGCGGTGATGGCGCGCAGCCTGCGCGCGGCCGGCTGCCGGCCCGGCATGCTGGCGCAGAATTCCTACGGCTACGGCCTGTTCACGGGCGGCCTCGGATTTCATTACGGCGCCGAGCGCCTCGGCATGGCGGTGGTGCCGCTTTCCGGCGGAATGACCGAGCGGCAGGTCGCGCTGATGAGCGACTTCAGGCCGGACGTGATTTTCGTTACGCCAAGCTACCTGCTCGCCATTCTCGATGAATTCCGCAGGCAAGGCATCGATCCGCGCAAGAGTTCGCTCAAGATCGCAATGTGCGGCGCCGAGCCGTGGACCAACGCCATGCGCGCAGAGATCGAGGAGGCGTTCGACCTGCATGCGATCGACAATTATGGGCTTTCGGAAGTGGTCGGTCCGGGCGTTTCGTGTGAGTGCCTCGAAAGCAAGGACGGTTGCACCATCTGGGAGGACCACTTCTATCCGGAGGTGATCGACCCTGCGACCGGCGAGGTGCTGCCGGACGGCCAACATGGCGAGCTTGTCTTCACGACCTTGACCAAGCAAGCCATGCCGGTCGTGCGCTATCGCACGCGCGACCTGTCACGGCTCTTGCCGGGCACCGCGCGCAGCATGCGGCGGATGGAAAAGGTGATCGGCCGGTCCGACGACATGATGATCGTGCGCGGCGTGAACGTATTTCCGAGCCAGATCGAGGAGATCATCCTGAAGGACGGGCGGCTCGCGCCGCATTTCGTCATCGAGCTGCGCAAAGTCGAGCGCCTCGATGACATTACGGTCGTTATCGAGGCGCGGCCGGACCTGAGCGACGGCGGCTACGACGCGTGCGATCGCGATCTCGCCGGCAGGATCAAGGGATTGATCGGCGTTACGGCTTCCGTCCGCACGGTAAAACCCGGCGCGGTCGAGCGCTCGCTCGGCAAGGCCAAGCGCGTCATCGACTTGCGCGGGAAGCATTGACAACGGAGCTAACGCCTTGCCTCGATCAGCTCGGCGCGTTTGCTCAGGCCCTTATGCACGTGCACCATGAAGGCCATGGCGAAAATCGGCGTCGCCAGATTGACGATCGGAATCGACACAAAGAGCGCGATCGACATACCGGCGAAAAACACGTAGGCAGCATGCTGCTTGCGCAGCGTCTTGGCTTCGTCCGGCCGACGGAAGCGCATGGCGGCAAGCTCGAAATATTCGCGGCCGAGCAGGTACGAATTGGCGAGGAATAGGATGACGAGGCCGAAGCCCGCGAGCAGCAGGAACGGCAGCGCGCAGGCGTAGACGATCAGTGCGAGCAGAGCGAACTTTACGCCTTCGACGAGCGCGCGCACGAACGGCAGCGCGCGGCCTTGCGGCTCTGCCGGATAGTGCTCGCGTTCGACAGCCTCGGCGATTTCGTCGACGAAGAAACTGCCGACGAACGCGGTCACCGCCGGCATCAGGAACAACGCGCCGGTGAGGATGCCGAGCCCCGCCATGAACGACAGCACCCAGACGAGCGCCTGCCAGGCCGCATGCGGCGCAAAACCGTAAGTCGCCTCGGCCCAACCGGCGCCGCTTTCCGCAAGCGCCGAAAACAGCCGCTCGAGCCCAATGCCGATGACGACGATCAGAACCAGCGCGAGCGCGACTGCCTTGAGCAGCACGCCGCGCATAGGCGCGGTGAACATTTGCGCAAGGGCTTTGATTGCGGCGTCGAGCATGCCGCTGGAAGTAAGTTCAGCGGTCATTGAGGACAAGAGCTTGCAACTGCCGCCGCCGGGCTTGTCTTAGTGGGCTCTCCGCGTGCATCCCTCGGCGAAATGGCCGTGTCAGTTGACCATAGCGGACCTTCATCTCCGTTATTCATAGGGAAGGCCCGCCTTTGCCAAGCCCTCGGCATAACGCTCCCTGTCTGCTTTACGCTGAAAGGATCTGATTACGGCAGAGATCGTTCGATCTCCCCGTTCTCCCTCGATAAGTTCCTTGACGGCTAACTTCGCCTCCTCCCGTCGGCCGACCTGGGCGTGGGCGGCTGCAAGAACTCTGACGGCTGTATGGAACCACCGTATCCGGCGACTCTCCTCTGCAGATTCGATTGCCTCCGTATAGCGTCCCAGCAAATAAAGCACAGAAGCGCGCTGAGCGAGCCACGCATGCTTGTGCAGGTCATTAGGACTTAAACGCAAAGCAAGGTCGATTGCTACCAACGCATCATCAAGTTGGCCGGCAAAGCAGCTCGCGACGGCAAGAGCAAAATACCCAGGCGCAAAGTTTCCGTTTAAGTCGGTCGCTCGTCGAGCGGCCCAGATTGAATCACTGATTTTATTGAGATGAGCCCAAATCAGCGACAAGATGTAATAGGCATAGATATTCTCACTATCGCGCTGCAACGCTTGTTTGGCTTCCTTGAGAGCCAAATCGCGCAATTCGTCGTGTTCATCGGAATTCCAGTAGACGGTTTCTGAAAAATGCACCCGCGCAAGACCAACATATGGGTCAGCCAAGTTCGGGTCCAACCTGATTGCTTCTTGATACTGACGGATTGCTTCAGCGGCATCGTGCTCTGTGAATTGATGGAAATGCCAGAGCCCGCGGAGATAATGATCGCGAGCAGCCATGGTTTCCGGACGCTTGCTGCGAGCTTGTTGGATTTCCACCCGAGCCAACGCCGGTTCTATTGCAGCAGCAACGTGCTGCGTAACCTTGTCCTGCAAATCGAATACATCGGCTAATTCGGCATCAAATCGCTCGGCCCAAATATGGTTTCCAGACGTTGTTTCGACAAGCTGAGCCGTAATACGTATGCGGTTGCCTGACTTCCTGACGCTACCCTCCAGCACATATTGCACTCCAAGTTCCTTGCCGAGTTGCGTGATCGAAACGGCACGTCCTTTGTACGTAAACGTGGAGTTCCGAGCGATGACAAGAAACCACCGCCACTTCGAAAGAGCGGTGATGATGTCCTCAGTAATGCCGTCAGCAAAATATTCCTGCTCTGGATCGCCACTCATGTTGACAAAGGCCAATACCGCAATCGAAGGCTTGGCCGAGAGGGACGGTGTGGACCCGTTGGGTAGCTGATTGGGCACCGCTAAAGAAAACCGATAAACCCTAACTGGCGTCGTGATATTTTTGAATGTGCGCTCACCGAGCTCTGTGAATCTATAGCCCAATTTGCCGCGAATTTGATCGTAGATTGATCCTGAAATGTGGACGCTGTTTGGTTCGGCTGAGGCCTCAAGTCTTGCTGCAATGTTTACGCCATCGCCGTAGATGTCGTCCTCTTCGATTATGACGTCGCCGATATTGATACCTATTCGAAATTCAATGTGCGGCACATCGGCCGAACCTTGTTGGCTTTCGTTGACGGAACGTTGAATCGCAACCGCGCAGTCAACCGCGTTGACAGCGCTCGAAAATTCAACCAGAAGCCCGTCTCCCATAGACTTCACTATGCGCCCATTGTGCTCCCTGATCTTTGGATCAATTATTTGCCGGCGCCGGTTCTTGAAGGCAGTATGTGTGCCCTCCTCGTCGGCCTCCATGAGGCGCGAGTACCCAACGGTGTCCAAAGCCATTATGGCCGCGAGTCTCCGTTCTGGTTTAGCCGTGTGGTCCCCCTAAAAATCTCAACTGTGGAGATCAGCAGATGAACGACGAAGGGCCAATCGACTTCTGGTTCACCAT
>JAICMO010000114.1 GCA_025929185.1 Pseudolabrys sp. | reverse complement strand
GTGATCAAGGCGCTGATCGAGGCCGGCATGCTGATCGCGCGCGGGCGCCTCAAGCACCAGTATCCGCACTCGTGGCGTTCGAAGAAGCCGGTGATCTTCCGCAACACGCCGCAGTGGTTCATTGCGATGGATAAGCCCATCCATGTCATTCCGGGGCGCGCCGAAGGCGCGAACCCGGAATCCATAACCCCGGCGCTGCGGAGTGTGGATTCCGGGTCCGCCGCAGCGCGGCGTCCCGGAATGACAAGTGGAGAGGACACCCTCCGTCATCGCGCACTCGCCGCAATCGAAGCGACGACCTGGGTCCCGCCGCAAGGCGAGAACCGCATCAACGGCATGATCGAATCTCGCCCGGATTGGGTGATCTCGCGCCAGCGCGCCTGGGGCGTGCCGATCGCGGTGTTCATCAAGGAGAAAGGCGACGGCTCGGTCGAGATTCTGCAAGACCCCGACGTAAACGAGCGCATCGTCGAGGCCTTCGAGCAGGAAGGCGCGGACGCCTGGTACAAGCCGGGCGCCGCGGCGCGCTTTCTCGGCAAGCGCGGCATCGAGGGCTGGCAGAAAGTCGACGACATTCTCGACGTCTGGTTCGACTCCGGCTCGACGCACGCCTTCGTGCTGGAAGACCCCAAGCACTTCCCGCAATTCGGCCCGATCAAACGCAAGGCCGATGGCGGCCAGGACACCGTGCTCTATCTCGAAGGCTCCGATCAGCATCGCGGCTGGTTTCAGTCGTCGCTGCTCGAAAGCTGCGGCACGCGTGGCCGCGCGCCGTTCGACGCGGTCGTCACGCACGGCTTCACCATGGCCGAGGACGGCCGCAAGATGTCGAAGTCGCTCGGCAACACGGTTGCGCCGGAGGACGTCATCAAGCAATCCGGCGCCGATATCCTGCGCATGTGGGTTGCCTCCGCCGACTACTGGGATGATCAGCGCATCGGCCCGGAAATTCTCAAGAACACGGTCGAGACCTATCGCAAGCTGCGCAACACCATTCGCTGGATGCTCGGCAATCTCGCGCATTTTCACGAGGAGGACCGCGTCAGGCCGGAAAGGATGCCGGAGCTCGAACGGCTGATGTTGCATCGCCTTGCCGAGCTCGATGAGCTTGTGCGGCAGGCTTACAAGGAATTCGACTACAAGCGCATCTTCGCCGCGCTCAGTGCATTCATGACATCCGACTTGTCGGCGTTCTATTTCGATGTCCGCAAGGATGCGCTCTATTGCGATCCGATTTCGTCGGAGAAGCGCAAGGCGTGCCTCACCGTGATCGATCATCTGTTCCGCTGCCCGGTGACCTGGCTCGCGCCGATGCTGTGCTTTACTGCGGAAGAAGCGTGGATGTCGCGCTACGGCGCGGATGCGCCCTCCGTGCATCTCGAATTGTTTCCCGACGTGCCCGCTTCGTGGCGCGACGAAACGCTCGCCGAGAAGTGGCGGAAAATCCGTATCGTGCGGCGCGTCGTCACCGGCGCGCTGGAGATCGAGCGCGCGCAAAAGCGCATCGGCTCGTCGCTCGAAGCGCACCCGATCGTGCATATTTCGAACGAGGACTTGTTCGAGGCTGCCGCCGAATGCGATCTCGCCGAGGTGTGCATCACGTCGGCGGCAACCCTGGTCGAAGGCGAGGGGCCGGCCGACGCGTTCCGACTGCCCGACGTTGCGGGCGTTGCGGTCGTGCCCAATCTCGCCGAAGGAACCAAGTGCGCGCGCTCGTGGAAAATCCTCACCGATATCGGAGAGGACCCGCAATTCCCCGACGTGTCGCCGCGCGACGCGCAGGCGCTGCGCGAATGGGAAGCCGTGCGCAAGGCGGCGGAATAGGATGACCCAATGTTCTTGGTCATTCCGGGCTCGCGGCCTGAAGGCCGCGCCCCGGAATGACGGGGCAGGGGATTGTCAACTCATGCAATCTCGCAATTATCTTGGCGGCCCGCTGACGCGCTTCGGCGTCCTCGTGGCCATCGCCGCGTTCGCGCTCGATCAGATCAGCAAATTTTATCTGGTATCGATCTTTGAGCTTGGCGCGCGCGGGCCGGTGCACATCGCGCCGTTCACCGATCTTGTGCTCACGCACAACACGGGCATCAGCTACGGCTTGCTGCAAAACCAGGGGCCGCTCGGGCAATGGCTGCTGTTCGGCTTCAAGATCGTCGCGGTGGTGCTGCTTTGGATGTGGCTTGCCCGCGCCACAAGCCGGCTCTCCGCGCTGGCGCTGGGCCTGATCATCGGCGGCGCATTCGGAAATGCCGTCGATCGGTTCACCTACCGGGCGGTCGTCGATTTCGTCTATTTCCACATCAACATGCCGACCTGGAGCTTCAACTGGTACGTTTTCAACCTGGCCGATGTGGCCATCGTTGCGGGGGTAATCGGTCTCCTGTATGAATCCCTGGTCGGGACCAATGCCGCAAAAGCGCCCTGATCCGTGGCGAAAAGCGCAATGATCCGAGCGGGGTCGACGGCGATTTGAACAGGGAAGTGCAATGCCGGTGTTTGCGCTTCGACGTGTGACTGCAAGAGTTCGCTTGCATGCGATCGGCTGCGCTTTGGGTGTGGCGGCTGTCATGGCCTGGAGTCCGGCGCGTGCCGGAGATGGGGGCGACACGGCTCCGGACGTTAAGTTCCTTCAGAATCTGCTGGAAGGGCTTGGCCTCCAACGCCCCGACGTCGGCAACAACGGGATCAACTACCAGGAGCGCTCGCCGCTGGTAGTCCCGCCGGACCGTTCGCTCCCGCCGCCCGAAACCGCTTCCGCAACCGTCAATCCGAACTGGCCGATCGATCCGGAGGTCAAGCGCGCAAAAGCGCTCAAAGCGGCGCGGCAAGCCAAGGGAATGTCCGATACCGCGGAGATGGAGCATGAAGCCAATCCGCTGCGGCCGGATGAACTGGAGAAGGGGCGGCGCGTTAATTCACCGCGCGATGCAGGGGCGATGAGTCCCGAGGATTCCGCAAAGCCCTTCAAGCCGTCGGAACTTGGCTACAAGGGCGGGATTTTCGGCAGCCTGTTCGGCAAGGGCGAGAGCGAACAGGGCGCGCGGTTTACCGGCGAGCCGCCGCGCACGAGCTTGACCGAGCCGCCGCCGGGCTATCAGACGCCGTCACCGAACCAGCCCTATGCGCTGGGCAAGGAAATCAGCCGGCCCAAGGCCTACGACTACAAGACCCAGCACGGCACCGAAGAGTATTGATGGCCATTTCCTTATTCCGGCGGGCGGGCGCCACGCCGGCGAAAGGGTTCGTCACGCGCGACGCCCGAACCGTCTCGTCAATGGCGCCTTCTTCTTATCGTTTGGCAAAATCCGTCTTCGTCGCAGCGCAGCTCGCGGCGTTTTTGGCCTTCTCGCCCGTTGCGTATGCGCAAATCGGCGGGCCGCAAGTCTCCGATTTCACGCTTGCCAACGGTCTCGAGCTGGTCGTCATCCCCGATCATCGCGCGCCGGTCGTGACGCACATGATCTGGTACAAGGTCGGCGCCGCCGACGAAACGCCGGGCAAATCCGGCCTCGCGCATTTCCTCGAACACCTGATGTTCAAGGGAACGAAAAAAAATCCCGGCGGCAAGTTTTCGCAAGTTGTCGCCAGCATCGGCGCGCACGAGAACGCATTCACCTCCAACGATTACACCGGCTATTACCAGCGCATCCCGCGCCGGCGTCTTAAAGAGATGATGGACTTTGAGGCCGACCGCATGACCGGCCTCGTGCTGACGGACCAGGTCGTCCTGCCGGAGCGCGACGTCATTCTGGAAGAGCAGAACCAGCGCGTGGCCAACAATCCGCGTGCTCGTCTTGGCGAGCAAGTCGACGCGGCGCTTTATCTGAATAGCCCCTACGGCAAGCCTGTGATCGGCTGGCGGCACGAGATGGAGCAACTGACGCGCGACGACGCCATCGCGTTCTATCACCGCTTCTATGCGCCCAATAACGCGATCGTGGTGGTTACCGGCGATGTCGATCCGGCCGAAGCGCGCGCCGACGCGGAGGCGACCTACGGCAAGGTGCCGCAGCGCGGAACATTCGGTCCACGCGTGCGGCCGAAGGAGCCACGGCCGGTGGCGGTGCGCTCGCTGACGCTCGCCGATCCGCAAGTCGCGCAGCCGAGTCTTCAGCGCGCGTATTTGGTGCCGTCGTTCCACACCGCCAAGTCCGGCGAATCGGAAGCGCTCGAAGTGCTCGCGCACATCCTCGGGGCCGGGTCGAACAGCCGGCTCTATCGCGCGCTGGTCGAGGACAAGCACGCCGCGGTGAACGCCGGGGCCTATTACGACAGCGCCGCGCTCGACGCGACAAAGTTCGGAATTTTTGGCGTTCCCGCCAAAGGCATCAGCTTGCACGAGCTGGAAACCGATATCGACGCCGTCATCGCCGAGGTGATCGCCAAGGGCGTGTCGTCGGAGGAGCTCGAAAGGGCGAAGACGCGGCTTATCGCCGACGCGGTATATGCGCAGGACAATCAGATGACGCTCGCCCGTTGGTACGGCGTGGCCCTGACCACCGGCGAGAAGGTAACCGACGTCCAGCACTGGCCGGACCGCATCCGCGCGGTCACCGCGAGCGCCGTGCAGGGTGCCGCGCGGCATTGGCTCGACAAGCGTCGCTCGGTGACGGGCTATCTCATCAAGGACACAACGGTCCCGCACCCGGAGAGACGTTCATGATGCGGTTTGCCTTCGCGAAGGCGCTCGTCGCGGCCGCCGCGCTTGTGCTGCTTGCGCCGGTGGCGCGGGCCATGACGATCGAGCAGATCACCACGCCGGCCGGGTTGCATGCGTGGCTGGTGCGCGAGCAATCGGCGCCGCTCGTCGTGCTCAACTACGCATTCGTCGGGGGCTCGAGCCAGGATTCCGCCGAGAAATCCGGAGCCGCCAATCTGGCCGCCAGCCTGCTCGATGAGGGAGCCGGCGATCTCGACAGCCGGGCGTTTCACGAACGGCTCGAGAACCACGCCATCGAAATGAGCTTCCGCATCGGGCGGGACTATTTTCACGGCACCTTGCGCACGCTCAACGAGCACCGCGACGAGGCGTTCGATCTCCTCCATCTTGCGTTGACGGCGCCGCGTTTCGACAAGGAAGCGATCGAGCGCGTACGCTCGCAGGTTACGGCCGGCCTGCTGCGCGACACGACCGATCCAGGAACCTTGGCCAGCCACCGGTGGTGGCAAACGGCCTTTCCCAATCATCCTTACGGACGCGACACGGAAGGAAGCCTTGCGACCGTGCCGAATATTATGGCCGCGGATTTGCGCGATTACGTCAGTCGCGTGTTCGCGCGCAACGGGCTTACCATCAGCGTGGTCGGCGACGTCGACGCGAAAACCGCGGCAGAACTCATCGACCGCGCTTTCGCTTCGCTGCCTGCGCATAACGATCTCAAACTGGTGCCGGATACCCTTCCGCGCGGGCTGGGCAAAACCATCGTAGTCGGCATCGATGTCCCGCAGCCGGTGGTCGACTTCGGCGGCCCGGGCATTGCGCGTCACGACCCCGATTTCATGGCGGCTTACGTCGTCAATCACATCCTCGGCGGCGGCACGTTCACCTCGCGGCTTTATCGCGAGGTGCGCGAGAAGCGAGGGCTCGCTTATGGCGTCTCCGATGGGCTGATTTGGTTCAGGCACACGGCGGTCATGTTCGGCGGTACCGCCACGCGCGCCGACCGCACCGGCGAAGCGCTGACCATTATCGAGCGCGAAATCAAGCGCATGGCGGAAGATGGGCCGACCGCCGAGGAGCTCGCCTCCGCGAAGGCGTTCATCAAGGCGTCCTACATGCTCAATCTCGACACCTCATCCAAGATCGCGGCGCAATTGACGCAGATTCAACTCGACAAGCTCGGTGCCGATTACATCAAGCGGCGCGCCGCCTTGATCGATGCGGTCACGCTTGCGGACGCCAAGCGGGTCGCGAAGCGGCTCTACGGGCCCGGCCTGTTGGTGACGGTCGCCGGCGAGCCGAAAGGCGTGACGCCGACCCGCGCGAGCGAATAGCGCGGGCGCGGCGCCTTCGGCGAACCTTTTGCTATCGCGCGCGTTTTCTCGACATTAAAATCCATTCGGATTCGGAGTGTTTCATGCCGCTTGTGCAATCGATCGATAATGCGCGCGAGGAGCGTGTCGGTCCGCAAGGCGTCGCCGCCGACGCGCTGAAGGCGGCGCTTGATCGTGCCGGCGGCGCGCTGGAGTGGCTCCGCGTGCACCATGCGGATGGCACGCTGCCGCTGTTGCGGCTGCCGGCCAAACGCGACGATCTTTTGTCGATAGCGCAAGCGGCGGATCGCCTCACCGTCGGCGCAACCGACATCGTTTTCCTCGGCACCGGCGGCTCGAGTCTGGGCGGCCAGACGCTGGCGCAGCTTGCCGGTTATGCGGTGCCGGGCGTCGGTGCGCTGCGCAAAGGTCCGCGCGTGCATTTCATCGACAATCTCGACGCGGATTCGTTCGAGACAATGCTTTCGGCGCTGTCGCTTTCGACGACGCGCTTTGTTGCGATCTCGAAATCGGGCGGCACGGCGGAGACGCTGATGCAGGCGATTGCTGCGCTTTCCGCGGTGAAGAAATCCGGTGTCGATGCGGCAAGCGCGTTTCTTGGCGTCACGGAGCCGCCGAAAGCGGGCAAGCGCAACGGGCTGCGCGATCTGCTGGTCAAGCAACGCGTACCGATGCTCGATCACGATCCGGGCGTCGGCGGGCGCTTCTCGGTGCTCACGAACGTCGGCCTGTTGCCGGCCGCGGTTCTCGGCCTCGATATCGCGGCCGTCCGGGCGGGGGCGGCGGCTGCGCTCGCGCCGGTGCTGGAGAAAAAGTCGGCGGCGGAAGTGCCTGCGGCGGTCGGCGCAGCGCTCGCCGTGTCGCTTGCCGAAAGCAAGGTCAAGCCGATCAGCGTCATGATGGCTTATGCGGACCGGCTCGAGCGCTTCACGCATTGGTACGTGCAACTCTGGGCGGAAAGTCTCGGCAAGAACGGAAAGGGTACGACGCCGGTCGCGGCGCTCGGTCCCGTCGACCAGCACAGCCAGGTGCAGCTTTTCATCGGCGGCCCGCGCGACAAGCTGTTCACGGTTGTGGACGTGGCCAGCGCCGGGCGCGGGCCGCGCATCGACCGGGAGCTTGCGACGCTTGTCGGCGAGCCGGACTTCGGCGGCAAGACCGTCGGCGATCTCGCCGCCGCCGAAGCGCGCGCGACCACTGAAACACTCGCGAAAAACGGTTGCCCGGTGCGCACGATTCATCTTGCAACGCTCGACGAGGCAAGCCTCGGCGAATTGCTGATGCATTTCATGCTGGAGACGATCGTTGCCGCGCACTTGCTCGGCATCGATGCTTTCGATCAGCCGGCGGTGGAAGAGGGCAAGGTGCTGGCGAAGAAGTATCTCACGTCCTAGTCATTCCGGGACGGTCCGAAGGACCGGACCCGGAATCCAGAGGTTTGGCATCTGGATTTCCGGTTCGCGGGCTTCGCCCGCGCCTTGGAATGACGCATGATTGCGAATCATGATCCGCATCACCGACGAGATCGGCATCGATGAATCCGAATTGTCGGAAAGTTTTGTGCGCTCGTCAGGCCCCGGCGGGCAGAACGTCAACAAGGTTTCGTCGGCGGTGCAGCTTCGGTTTGACGTGCGGCATTCGCCGTCGCTGCCGAACGACGTGGCGATCCGCTTGATGCGGCTCGCCGGCAAGCGGCTGACCAAGGACGGCGTGATCGTCGTCGTGGCGCAGCGCCACCGCGAGCAGGAGCGCAACCGCGCGGAGGCGCGCGAGCGGCTGTTCGATCTGATCCGGCAGGCGGCGGTGCGCCCGGTGCCGCGCCGGGCGACCAAGCCGAGCCGGGCCGAGCGGCGCAAGCGGCTGGAGGCGAAGCGGCACAGATCCGGCATCAAAAGCCTCCGCCGCGTGCGGCCGGGCGCCGACTAGCCGGGCTTTGGCTCGGAATTGCGGGGGCAAGTCGGCCCTTGACCGCGTATCGCCGCATTCGAGCGGATAAAATCGCCGCTCACGCGAATCGCCCCAACATGCCTGTCCGCCAGCTTTCCGAGGCCGTCGTCAACCGCATCGCCGCCGGCGAGGTGGTCGAGCGGCCGGCGAGCGTCGTGAAAGAACTGGTCGAGAATGCGCTCGATGCCGGCGCGCGCCGCATCGACGTGCTGACCGACGGCGGAGGGCGGCGGCTCATTCGTGTCACCGACGACGGCGAGGGCATGACGCGCGCCGATCTTGCGCTCGCGGTCGATCGCCACGCCACCTCGAAGCTCGCCGGCGACGATCTGCTCGCCATCGATACGCTCGGCTTTCGCGGCGAAGCGCTGCCGTCGATCGGCGCGGTGGCGCGGCTCGCCATCACGACGCGCCACAAGAACGAGCCTCATGCCTGGTCGCTCGCGGTGGAGGCCGGCGAGAAAGCGGAGCCGAAGCCTGCGGCGCTCGGGCAGGGCACGACGGTCGAGGTGCGCGATTTGTTTTTTGCCACGCCGGCGCGGCTGAAATTCCTCAAGATGGATCGCACCGAAGCCGAAGCGGTGCGCGAGGTCGTGCGGCGGCTGGCGATGAGCCGGCCGGGCGTCGCGTTTACGCTCGCCGGCGAGGAGCGTGCGCCGGTGACCTGGGGCGTTGCGCCGGATGAACTGACGCGACTCGGCGACGTGCTCGGTGCGGAATTTCGCGCCAATGCGGTCGCGATCGATGCGGAGCGCGAGGGCGCGCGCGTTGCCGGCTTCGCCGGTCTGCCGACGCTCTCGCGCGCGAACTCGCTCGGCCAATATCTGTTCGTCAACGGGCGGCCGGTGCGCGACAAGTTGCTGGTCGGCGCGGTGCGCGCGGCCTATGCCGATTACCTGCCGCGCGACCGGCACCCGCTGCTCGCGCTGTTCGTCACGCTCGATGCGCGCGAGGTCGATGTCAACGTGCATCCGGCCAAGACCGAGGTGCGCTTCCGGGACAGCGGCCTGGTGCGCGGGCTGATCGTGCGCGCGCTGAAGGAGGCGCTGGCGCGCGAAGGTCAGCGCGCGGCGACGACCGGCGGCAGCGCGACCATTGCCGCGTTCCGCCCGCAGGCGATGCCGCGGCGCGGGACTTACGACTGGCGGCGCTCGCCGGCGCGGCCGCCGCTACGAGGCTACGCGTCGGCCGCCGCGGCGCCTGCCTTCGGCTTTGCGGAAGCGGCGCAAGCGGCATTCGACGTGGGCGCGCCGGAAGCCGACACCCGCGTTGAGACCTACGCACCGCAACCGGAGCTGATCGACAAGCCGCTCGGCGCGGCGCGCGCGCAGGTGCATGAAACCTACATCGTGTCGCAGACGCGCGACGGGCTCGTTATCGTCGATCAGCACGCAGCGCACGAGCGCATCGTTTACGAGCGCATGAAGGCCGCGCTCGACAAGACCGGCGTTGCGCGCCAGATTTTGCTCATTCCGGAAATCGTCGATCTCGATGAAACCGATGTGGCGCGGCTTTCCGCGCGCGCGGAGGAACTCGCCCGTTTCGGGCTTCTGATCGAAGCGTTCGGTCCCCGCGCGGTCGCCGTGCGCGAAACGCCGTCGATGCTGGGCGAGATCGACGCCGCCGCGCTGGTGCGCGATCTTGCCGAGCACATGGCGGAATGGGACGAGGCGCTCCCATTAGAGCGCCGCCTGATGCACGTCGCGGCCACGATGGCGTGTTACGGCTCGGTGCGCGCCGGCCGGCGGCTCAAGCCTGAGGAAATGAACGCGCTCCTGCGCGAGATGGAAGACGTGCCCAATTCCGGCCAATGCAATCACGGGCGGCCGACGTATGTGGAGTTGAAGCTCACGGATATCGAGCGGCTGTTCGGCAGGCGATAAATTCTGCTGTCGTCCCGGGCGACCGAGCAGAGTGAGGGAGGCCCGCGACCCATACTCCGCAGCATCATTGATAGGCTAGGGCGTATGGGTCCCCGCCTCCGCGGGGACGACAATTTGGCGCTGTCGCAAAAACACGAACTCCGTGTCGTCGTATTGCCGGCGCTCCAGCTCGTCGAAGCCTTCGGGCGCCTTGAAAGCATTCGCTGCGTCTTCGACGACAATCAACGCCTCAAGCCTCAGCCATCCGCCCGCGCGCGCCGACGCAATCGCTTTTTCGGCGAGACCCAGCCCATAAGGCGGATCGGCAAACACGAGCGAGAACGGCTCGATAGGATGTGCCGGACCAAGTTTCGCCGCATCGCGCCGGAAAATGCGCGTGACGCCGCCGAGGCCCAAACTTTCGACGTTGCTGCGCAACAGCGCGCGCGCTTCCACGCCCTCGTCGACGAAGAGCACGTAAGCCGCGCCGCGCGAGATCGCCTCGATGCCGAGCGCGCCGGTACCGGCAAACAGATCGAGCACGCGCGCGCCGGTCACCGGATCGTCGTAGGCGTGAGCGAGAATGTTGAACAACGACTCGCGCAGGCGATCGGCTGTCGGACGCAAGCCTGGGCCTTTCGGCCCGGCGATCGGCCGCGAGCGCAAGCGTCCGCCGACGACGCGCATTTACTTCGGCCTCGGATATTTCGGCCGCGGTCCATGCGCGCGGTCGCGACGGCGAGGGTGTTTTTTACGAGTCGCATGCGCGGACCTTTCGTCGTCATCCTGAGGTGCGCGGCTACGCCGCGCCTCGAAGGATGACGGCCGATCACCCTTCGAGGCTCGGCGCTGCGCGCCTCGCACCTCAGGGTGACGGCGAGAAGCCCGTACGAGACTGTCGACAAAGAGCGGTCCCTCGAAATCCGCCTGCGCTTTCTTCGCGATCTCGTCTCCGAGTTGCTTGCGCAATTCCGCTGTTTCGATTTCCTCCACCGCGCCGTCTTCAAGCGTGCCCAACTCGAACGGCCCGAACGAGACGCGGATCAGCCGGTTCACCTGCAAGCCCAGATGCCGCAACACGTTGCGCACTTCGCGGTTCTTGCCCTCGCGGATGGAAAACGTGAGCCACACGTTCGCGCCTTGCTCGCGGTCGAGCGTTGCCTCGATCGGGCCATAGCGCATGCCATCGATGGAAACTCCGCGCTTGAGGCCGTCGAGCGCGGCTTGCATCACGCGACCGTGCGCGCGCACGCGGTAGCGGCGCAGCCAGCCGGTCGCCGGCAGCTCCAGCACGCGCGCCAGCTCGCCATCGTTGGTCAGCAGCAACAGGCCTTCCGTGTTGATGTCGAGCCGGCCGACGCTGATAAGGCGCGGCAAATGCTTCGGCAGCGCGCCGAAGATCGTCGGCCGCCCTTGCGGATCGGAGTGCGTCGTCACCAGCCCGCGCGGCTTGTTGTAGAGAAAAAGCCGCGTGCGCTCACGCCGGGGCAGCGGCTCGCCGTCGACCGCGATGCGGTCGCTGGAAGCGACATTGAGCGCAGGCGACGAAATCACTGCGCCGTTCACGGAAATGCGCCCGGCCGCGATCCAGCTTTCCGCCTCGCGGCGCGAGGCAAGCCCCGCCCGCGCAATCACCTTGGCGATGCGCTCGCCGGATTTTTGTTCGGTCATTCGCTGTCATGGCCGGGCTTGACCCGGCCATCCACGCCTCATTTGCGGAACGTGTATAAAGGCGTGGATGCCCGGCATAAAGCGGGGCATGACGGAGCAACGTGTCGTGTCATCCTTCATGCAGTTCGCGCTTGAGGAGGCCCGCGCCGCCGCGGCGCGCGGCGAGGTGCCGGTCGGCTGCGCGATCGTTCGCGGCGCCGAGGTGATGGCGCGCGCGGGCAACCGCACATTGGCCGACCGCGACCCAACCGCTCATGCCGAGTTGCTGGCGATCCGTTCCGCCGCCGCTCGCCTCGGGTCCGAACGGCTGACGGATTGCGATCTCTACGTCACGCTGGAGCCCTGCGCGATGTGCGCGGCGGCGATGGCGTTTGCGCGCGTCCGCCGGCTCTACTTCGGAGCAAGCGACCCGAAGGGCGGCGCGGTCGAAAACGGCGTGCGGTTTTTTGCTTCGCCCACCTGCCATCACCGTCCGGAGATTTACGGCGGCATCAACGAGAGCGAAAGCGGAGCGCTGCTGAAAGAGTTCTTCGCCGCACGGCGCTAGTCACGTGAATCTAAAGTTCGCCGCATAATGTCTGCTGCGTTTTGTGGCAGAAGCGTTTCACTGCGGCCAGGATTTGGTCGGCAGATTTAGTCCATTTGAAGGGCTTGGGATTTTGGTTGTGCCGATCGATGAAAGT
>JAICMO010000224.1 GCA_025929185.1 Pseudolabrys sp. | reverse complement strand
GCGGCAGAATTTGCCGGCCGCGGCTGAGGACAGGAACGTGTCAGGATGACGATGATGCGGACGGCTCGAACTTCAACGCGAGGCCGTTCATGCAATAGCGCAATCCCGTCGGCGGCGGCCCGTCGTCAAATACGTGTCCGAGATGGCCGATACAGCGTCGACAATGCACCTCGACGCGCTTCATGAAGAACGAGCGGTCGGTCTTGGTGGCAACCGCATTCGGCAACGGCGCATAGAAGCTCGGCCAGCCGGTGCCGCTCTCGAACTTGGTGTCGGACGAGAACAACGGCAGATCGCAGCCGGCGCAGGCGAAAATGCCCTTGCGATGCTCATTATTGAGGGGGCTTGAGCCCGGGCGCTCGGTGCCGTGTTTGCGCAGAATGTAGAACTGCTCGGGCGTCAGACGTTTGCGCCACTCGGCCTCGCTGAGATTGAAATCGCCGCTCGCAGGCTGCGCCGTTGCGTCGGTCATCGCCGTTTCCGCCTCGCCGAATTTTGCGGCCGCCGCTATCGCAGCGAACGCTGTGCCCGCCAGCAAGAGCATCCGCCGTTCGATCATGTACGCTCCTCCTTGACAGTACGCCCCTCATCATAACGCTTTGCGCTATGACGCGCTTCACTTTGCGCTCACAGAATCATCACGTTGGTGCGAGGCCGCGGCCGGCCAAATCGGCTTGCCGAGGCCGAAGCCGCTACCTAATGTCGCCCCGCAATTTAAGAGGGTTTCATGCATTTCGAAGGCACTAAAGACTATGTGGCGACGGACGACCTGAAGGTCGCGGTCAACGCGGCCGTCGCATTGGAACGGCCCCTGCTGGTCAAAGGCGAGCCCGGCACCGGCAAGACCGTGTTGGCGCTGGAGGTGGCGAAGGCGCTCGGCGCTCCGCTGATCGAGTGGCACATCAAATCGACCACCAAAGCGCTGCAAGGCCTTTACGAATATGACGCGGTCTCGCGCCTGCGTGACAGCCAGCTCGGCGATGAGCGCGTGAAGGATATCCGCAATTACATCAAGCGCGGAAAACTATGGGACGCCTTCGTCTCCGACGATCGCCCTGTCCTGCTCATCGACGAAATCGACAAAGCCGACATCGAGTTTCCCAACGACCTGTTGCAAGAACTCGATCGCATGGAATTCTTTGTTTACGAGACCGGCGAGACGGTGAAAGCGCGCCGCCGCCCGATCGTCGTCATCACCTCGAACAACGAAAAGGAATTGCCGGACGCGTTCTTGCGCCGCTGCTTCTTCCACTACATCCGCTTTCCCGATCCCGACACCATGGCGGCGATCGTCGAGGTGCATTTTCCCGGCATCAAGCAGCGCCTCGTCTCGGAAGCGCTGAAGCTGTTCTACGAAATCCGTGAGGTGCCGGGCATGAAAAAGAAGCCGTCGACCTCCGAGCTGCTGGACTGGCTGAAGCTGCTGATGGTCGAGGATATCGGGCCCGAAATACTGCGCGAGCGAGACCCGAAGAAACTGATCCCGCCGCTGCACGGCGCGCTCATCAAAAACGAGCAGGACGTGCATCTGTTTGAGCGTCTCGCATTCATGGCGCGGCGCGAGGGACGCTGACCGCCCTGCCCGCGCTCCTCGGTCGCGGCAACGGTCGCCGTTGCGAAACTTATGGTTAATCTTTCCCTACCATTGTGGACGCTCCGCTAATTGCGGCCGCCGGGGAGCACACCTTGGGCCGCCAACCGCCGGACCACGCTTTCCGAAGGACCAGTCGAATGTGCGGAATCGCAGTGGCGATCGACTGGCCGGATTCGGAAGCCGTTGTGCGGCTGTTGATTGACGGCATCCTCCACCGCGGCGACATCACCGATCCTCTCTTTTCGCCCCGGCCCCACAGCGCCATGTGCACGCGCCGGCTGCGCATCGTCGATGCCGAGCGCGCGGTGCAGCCGCAACTTTCGTTCAATGGCCGCATCGCGGTTTCCTTCAACGGCGAGATTTACAATTACCGCGAGCTGCGCTGCGAATTGCGGGCTGCCGGCATCGTCTTCAGGACCGAATCAGACACCGAAGTGCTGGCCAACGCGCTGCAAACCTGGGGTCCGGCCGCCCTCGGGCGTTTGGTCGGCATATACGCCTTCGTCGCCATCGACACCGCGACCGGCGACTTCCTCGCTGCGCGCGATCCGTTCGGCGTCAAGCCGCTGTACGTCATCCAGGCCGGGCGCGGCTTGCTGTTCTGCTCGGAGATGCGGCCGCTGCTCGACGCCGTTCCCGAAGGCGACGTGATGCTGCTGCCGCCCGGCTACCTGCTCGCGCGCGGTGCCTGCGTGCGCTTCAAATCGCCGCTTCAGACCTCGCCGTCGATCGTGCCCTCAATCGGCGACGCAAAGACACTCGACGCCCTGCTCGCCGAAGCGGCGCGCATTCGTATCCCCGACGCGCTGCCGGTCGCCGTTTTGTTCAGCGGCGGCATCGACAGTACGCTCCTCGCGCACTACACCCGTCGCTTTCGGCCAGACGCACACGGCTATTTCGTCGGCGAAAGGACGTCGCCGGATTATCGCTACGCGGCCGAATACGCCGAAAATACCGGTTTCGACCTGCGCATGGTGCCGTTCGACGCGGATAGCGACGCAACCTTTGCGCTCATCGACGAGGTCGTGGCTGCCACCGAGTCCTTCGAGCCAAACGTAGTGCGTGACGCGGTGTGCTCGCTGGTGGTGTCGGAAAAAATCCATAACGACGGCGTGCGCGTGGCGCTCTGCGGCGAAGGCGCCGATGAACTCTTCTGCGGCTATCCGCCGCTGGAAATCGCGTTTCAGGACACACCGGCCGCTGGCCAGGCCATCCGCAGCGAATGCCTCGCGTTGATGCATCGCGTCAGCCTGCAACGCGTCGACCGCTGCTCGATGCGTTATCAAGTCGAAATTCGCGAACCGTTTCTCGATCCTTCGATTGCCAACTACGCGCTCAATCTCGACCCTTCGGCCTTGGTGCGCGATGTCGACGGCCGTGCGGTCGGCAAGGCCGTGTTGCGCGAGATTTATGATCTCTATCCGGATGCATTGCCGGCGGCGATCCGCGACCGCACCAAGGTGCCGTTCGGCGAAGGCGCAGGCCTCGACGCCACGCCGGAAAATTCCGGCTGGAAGCAGCGCTTCAATGCGACGATCTCCGATCGCGATCTCGCCGACGGACGCAGGGAATTCGAAGCATTCAATATCCGGACCAAGGAAGAGCTTTATTACATCCGCAAGCTGGCGCAGAACATCGACATCAATCGCGTGCCGCACCTGCGTGACCGCGCCTGGATTTCCTTTCCGGTCGGCGAATATCGCGAAAAGCTGAAAGCCTACACGCATTTCAGCTTGTGAGCGCCCGGCGCCGTGTTACTTACGCACGCTTCGCCGCGAGCCGCGCCTGCTTGCGGCGGCGGGCATGTTCGCGATAACGCGCCAGCCCCTGGCGCACGAACTCGCCCGGTTGTTCCGCCCAGTAGATGCCTTGCGCCGCGATGCGGCCGAGCGTGCCGCCCGCCCAGACCAGTTCGTAAGGCGCAAACAGTCGCCACGTTTCGTCATGCTCGACAATGCCGCGTGCGACCAATTCGCCGCCCATCGCCGTCGTATTGAGGCCGTGGCCGCCGAAGCCGCTGGCGATCCAGACGCCCGGCGTGATTTCGCCGATCTGCGGCATGCGGTGGACGGAACGGCCGAGCGTTCCGCGCCAGATGTAGGCCGGCGCGACGTCGCCAAGCTGCGGAAAATTCCGTCGGATGTCGCCCATCAGCCCTCGCGCGAATCGGCGCGGGCTGCTCCCCCACACCGTCATGCGGCCGGACCACTGCAAGCGGTCGCCGCCGACGATGCGATAGTGATTGTTGGCGCGTTCGCCGTCGCTGACGGCGCCACGGTAGCGAATGATCTCGTGCAGCCTGGGCCCGATCGGCTCGGTCACCATCACGTAGGTCGTGATCGGCACAAGAGTCGCCGCAAGCCGCGGCACCAAGGCGCCGAGATGTACGTTGCCCGCAAGCACCACATGCGCGGCCCGCACACGCGCGGAAGGCGTAACGATGCGCTTGCGCACGCCGGTCGCATCGATTGCGACCGCCGGCGTATTCTCGAAAATGCGCGCGCCCGCCGCTTCCGCGTCCGCAGCGAGTCCGAGGGCGTAGTTGAGCGGATGAATATGGAATGCGGTCGGGTAATAGATCGCGTTGAAATAATAGCGGCTCGGCAATACCGAGCGCACACGCTCGGGCGACCAGGCCTCGACCTCTGCCCCGATCCAGCGCAGGCGCTCGACCAGTTCGGGCAATTCGCGGCCGTCGTCCGTCTTGGAAATGAACAGCCAACCCGGCGTCGGCTCGACGCCGGGCATCTTCGTGCGCGCAATCGTCTCGCGCACATAGCCCAAGCCCCGCTCCGACAGCGCCCATAGCTCTTTGCTGTGGTCGAGCCCGACGCGTTCGACCATGTCGTCGAGTTCTTCCGCAAATCCCGGCAGAACAAAGCCGGTGTTGCGTCCTGAAGCCGCCCAGGCAATGCGCCTCGCCTCGAGCACGACGACCGACCAGCCCCGGCGCACAATTTCGCGCGCCGCCGTGAGGCCGGCAAAGCCCGCGCCGATGACGCAGACGTCGGCGTCAAGGTCGAAATTCAGCCGCGGC
>JAICMO010000255.1 GCA_025929185.1 Pseudolabrys sp. | reverse complement strand
GCATGGAGGCGATGCTCGATAAGGAGGGCGTGGCCCACGACATCGCCAATCACCGCGATGCGCCGCCATCGTTGCGTATCTGGTGCGGCTGTACGGTCGAACGGACCGATGTCGAAGCGCTGATGCCGTGGCTCGACTGGGCCTTCACCGAAGCAAAGGCCGCGCTGGCGAAGGCGGCTTGAACTCTGATCGCCGTCATGGCCGGGCTTGACCCGGCCATCCATCAAAAAAGATGGACCCGCGGGTCAAGCCCGCGGGTGACGATCCGGAAAACCCGACATCAATTCGAAGAGATCAACTCAGATGGCTACCCCCAAAGTTCTCATCTCCGACGCTCTCTCTTCCGCTGCCGTGCAGATTTTCAAGGACCGCGGCATCGACGTCGATTTCCAGCCCGCCCTCGGCAAGGACAAGGAGAAACTTGCCCAAGCGATCGACGGCTTCGAGGGCCTTGCGATCCGCTCGGCCACAAAGGTTTCGCCAAAAATCCTGGAAAGGGCGAAAAACCTGAAAGTGATTGGCCGTGCCGGCATAGGCGTCGACAACGTCGATATACCGGCGGCGACCGCGCGCGGCATCATCGTGATGAACACGCCGTTCGGCAATTCGATCACCACCGCCGAACACGCGATCTCGCTGATGCTCGCGCTTGCGCGTCAAATTCCCGAAGCCGACACATCCACGCGCGCCGGAAAATGGGAAAAGAACCGCTTCATGGGCGTCGAGATCTTCGGCAAGACGCTCGGGGTTATCGGCTGCGGCAATATCGGCTCGATCGTGGCCGACCGCGCCATCGGGCTGAAGATGAAGGTGATCGCCTATGACCCGTTCCTCTCGCCAGAACGCGCTCTGGATATAGGCGTCGAGAAGGTCGATCTCGACGAACTGTTGCGGCGTGCCGACTTCATCACACTGCATACGCCGCTTACCGAAAAAACCCGCAATATCATCGGCACCGCCACGCTCAGGAAAATGAAAAAAGGCGTGCGCATCATCAATTGCGCGCGCGGGGGGCTCGTTGACGAGACCGCCCTCGCGGAGGCGCTGAAGGTTGGTCATGTGGCAGGGGCCGCTTTCGACGTGTTCGTAACGGAGCCGGCGACCGACAGTCCGTTATTTGCGCTTCCGAACGTGGTGTGCACGCCGCATCTCGGCGCGGCGACGACAGAAGCGCAGGAAAACGTCGCGCTGCAGATCGCAGAACAAATGTCGGATTATCTCTTGCGTGGCGCGATCGCCAACGCGATCAATTTTCCTTCAATCACCGCGGAGGAAGCGCCGAAGCTCAAGCCGTTCATTGCGCTTGCCGAAAAGCTCGGCTCGTTCGCCGGCCAGCTCACGGAGACCGGCATCGGCAAGGTGCAGATTTCGTACGAGGGTGTGGTCGCCGGCATGAAAACCAAGGCGCTGACGTCGGCGGCGATCGCCGGCCTGCTCCGCCCGATGTTGCAGGACGTGAACGTTGTTTCCGCGCCGGTCGTCGCCAAGGAGCGCGGCATCGTGGTCGAGGAGGTCACGCGCGAAGCGCAAGGCGATTACGAAAGCCTGATCACCGTGACGGTCACCACCGAGCGCCAGTCGCGCCATGTCTCCGGCACGGTGTTCGCTGACGGGCGCCCGCGCATCGTCAACATCAAGGGGATTCGCATGGACGCGGAGTTCGGCCCCTCGATGATTTACATCACCAATCTCGACAAGCCGGGCTTCATCGGCCGCTTTTCCTCCACGCTGGGCGAGGCGGGGATCAACATCGCGACGTTCCACGTCGGCCGCGAAGCGCCGGGCGGCAACGCCATCGCGCTGATCGAGATCGACGGCGAGTTGCCGGCCGACGTGCTGGCGAAAGTGCGCGCGCTGCCGCAGGTGCAGTCGGCAAAGCCGTTGAGGTTTTGAAGTGTCGGCGTGATTGCGCTGCCGTTACTTTTTTTTCATTTGTATCCGCCGAACCCCGCTTGGCGTGTCGCCGAAGCGGGAGCGGAAAAGCCGATTGAAATGAGAAATATCGGAAAATCCGGCCTGCAATGCGATATCGATAATGCGCCGGCTGTCTCCTTCGGCGAGCAGAGCGAACGCCCGTTGCAACCGCAATTCGTTCACCCGCGCGGTGAACGGAATTCCGGTTGTCTCCATAAGCCGCTGTAGGTATCGCGGCGAGATGTGCTGCATTCCCGCCACCTTGGCCAGGCTAAGATCGGGATCGTCAAAACGATCCACGATGCGGTCGAGCGCCGCGCCGAGCCGGGCCGTCGCGACGGCGCTCAAATTATCGGTTTCTTCGTCAGGAGGATGAAGCGATAGCGCCACCAAATCCTGCACGTGGTCCACCGCCGTTTGACGCAGTTCGGGCGTCGAGAGTGCGAGCTTGTCGCGCACGTATTGCACGTAACTCATGAGCAGCCGCAGCGGCTCGGTTGCACGCGGAATCGGCCGCAGGACAGCGTCGTCGATTTCCTTGATTCGCGATGCAAGGGCGGCGCGCGGCACAATGACGCCGACAAACCCTTCCGGCGACGGGATAACCACGCTTGGATCATGACTGATGAGCACCGCATCGCCGCGGCCAAGCACGACGTCTCGGTCACGTTGCGAAACAGCGGCCTTCGCGCCCAGATTGATGAACAGCCCAATGGCCTCGTCGCCGTCGGCCGCAAGGGCCGCGCTCCGCCGGTTACGTACGGCCGACCCGCGCCATGCAATTGTGCGCAATCCGGGCAGCGCTCGCAACGTCGCCTTGGCATGGAACGGCAGCTCCGTGAGCGGTTCGATATCGACACGCACGACGGCGCCCCCGAACCGCTCGCGCCACGCAGGCAGGCGATCACGTTCGGCGAGATCGCTTGTCGAGAACCGAACCGGGGCGAAATCGGGTACGCACGTGGACATAGCCATACTCCCACCGAGCACGCCTGCCGGCTGCTTGGCGCGACTTAACGACAGCG
>JAICMO010000074.1 GCA_025929185.1 Pseudolabrys sp. | reverse complement strand
TCAACGGCAGCGACCTTTTGTGGCGCGCCGTCCTGGTGACGACGTGCGTGATCGTCGTCACCACGGTGAGCGATTCGATCGGCTCGTATTTTTCAGGCGTGTTCGCATTCTTTCCGGTTGCGATGGGCTCGTTTTTCATCATCCTCCATCCGCGCCTTGGCGGGCCGGCGGCGGCGAGCGTGGCGGCTTATGTCCAACTGCCGCTGATAGGGCTGAGCCTCGGCCTGATTGCCGTGCACTATCTCGCCGTGCCGCTCGGCGTTTGGTGGTCGTACGGCATCGGGCTTTGCATCGGCATTGCATGGAATGTGATTTTGTGGGCGATGCGCCAGTGGCGCAGCCACGCTAGGGCGCCAAGCCTTCTTCGCGCGCCTTGATCTGGATGGCGAGATAGCGCGAATAAATCCGGCACTGCGCGAGGCTGCCGGCCGTGAACCAAAGCCCCGGCTGTGCTGTCGGCTTCCACATGTTGCGCAGTTCTCCGCCCTCGTCGAAATTCCACACGGGGCCGATCTTGTCGGCCATCGTCTCGCCGAGATAGGCACGGACCGTAGCCTGCTGGTTCTTGTAGCCGGTCGCGAGCACCAGCAATTCGGCCGGAACGATGCGGCCGTCGCGCAGCCGCGCACCTTCGGCGACGAACATTTCGATGTCGGCGTATTGCAGCAAACCGATCTCACCCTTCACGATGAGATCGGAGCAGCCGACGTTGAAATAATATCCGCCGCCCCGGCGCAGATACATCATCTGAAAGCCGGTATCGTCCTCGCCGAAATGCAATTTGAACCCGCGGGCCGTCAGCGCATCGAGCAGCGGCTTGTCGATCTCGCGGCTCTTGGCGGTCGAAAGCTGATACGAGCGCTGAAGCACCGGGTAGGGGAACGAGGTCGCCAGCAGGTCGCAATCGTCGAACGGAATTCCTTCCGAGTAGATGGCGTAGACACTCTGCGCTTCCGGCAGGCTGACGACGTAAGTTTTGTTGCGCTGGATCAGCGTGACCTGTGCGCCGTGCGCGTGCAGCTCCTGCGCGACATCGTGTGCACTGGTTCCGGTGCCGAGCACGAGCGCGTTGCGTCCGCGCCATCGTTCGGCGTTTTTGAAAGCGCCGGAATGCACTTTGGTGCCGCGGAACGTATCGAGGCCCGGCACGTCGTTCGGATAGGTGGGAATGCTGCTGACGCCGGTCGCAAACACGAGATGGCGCGGCCGCATGACGCGTTCGCTGCCGTCAGTGCGCCGCAGTGTGACTTGCCAGCATTTGTCCGCTTCGTCGTAGTTTCCCCCCACAAACTCGGTGCCGGTCCAGAAATTCAGCTCCATCGCTTCGACGTAAGCTTCGAACCAGTTCGCCAACTTGTCCTTCGGGATGTAGACCGGAAACGTCGGCGGAAACGGCATGTAGGGCAGGTGATTGACGTGCACCTCGTTGTGCAGCGTGAGCGAGTGATAACGCTTGCGCCAGTTGTCGCCGACGCGCGCATGCCGATCGACGATCAACGTGTCGACGCCGAGCCGGCGCAGGCGGGCGGCAACGGAAAGCCCGGCCTGGCCGCCGCCGACCACGATAACCGCCGGATCGCGGTCCTTGTACGCGCGCGCTTCGTTGAGCCGGTCAAGCCAGTTTGCTGCGCCGAAGTCGCGGATGCCGGATTCTTGCTCCGCGCGGCGTGGCGGAAATTCTTCGTGGCCTTTCAGCTCGTGCAGGTTGGTGTTCAGCGTCCACGCGCGCAGATGCGATGGCGATGCCGGATCGTGCAAGAGCCGTAGCACGCCATTTGCGGCGCCGAACTTCGTATCGAAAGAGAAAAGCACTTCGATGCATTCAGTGCCGGCCCGCGCGACCCAACGCGGCGGCGTGCGCTCGCGCGGAATACGGAAATTGTTTGGCTGCGTGCGCGCAAGCGTCGTTTGCAGTCTTGTGACGATTGCCGGCCGGCCGCTTGCCGTCTCGATGTTCCAGGTAAACGCCAGAACGTCGCGCCAAAGGCCGTCCGGCAGGAACAATTCCGCCGCTGCGATTGTATTTTGCGCGCGTAAAGCGTGCTCGAAAGCCTCGAGCCAGCCCTGTGCTTCGAGTTGGGCCGGCCGCTTGCGGTCAAGCACATTCATCATGGTGCGATCCTAGCGCGAAGCAGGATCGAAGGCTATTTCGCGAGCTTTGCCTTCAGCGCGTAGAGCGCTTCCATCGCTTCGCGTGGCGACATCTCGTCCGGATTAAGCGCGGCGAGCGCGGCGGTGACGAGGTCGAGCGGCTCATGTTGCGCGGGCCGAGTGACCGGTGTTGCGGCAAACAATGGCAGGTCCTCGAAGCCTTTCGGCGTTCCGCGGTCTTCCGCCTCGAGCTTGGCCAGCACGAGCTTCGCGCGTTCGATCACGCTTGGCGGAAGACCGGCAAGTTTCGCGACCTGAATGCCGTAGGAGCGGTCGGCAGCACCGTCGACGACCTCGTGCAGGAACACGACGTCGCCTCGCCATTCCTTCACGCGCACGGTGGCATTGTGCAGGCGCGGCAGCCGCGCGGAAAGCGCAGTCAGTTCGTGGAAATGCGTTGCGAACAGGGCACGGCAGCGGTTCACGTCGTGCAAATGCTCGATCGACGCCCAGGCGATCGACAGTCCATCGAAGGTGGCTGTGCCGCGGCCGATCTCGTCGAGAATGACGAGCGAGCGCTCGCCCGCCTGATTAAGGATCGCGGCGGTCTCCACCATCTCGACCATGAAGGTCGAGCGCCCGCGCGCGAGATCGTCGGCTGCGCCCACGCGCGAGAACAAGCGGTCGACGACGCCGATCCGCCCGCGCTTGGCCGGCACGAAGCTGCCCATTTGCGCGAGAATGGCGATCAGCGCGTTCTGGCGCAGGAACGTCGATTTGCCGGCCATGTTCGGGCCGGTGATCAGCCAAATGCGGCCTGCTCCCTCCTTTTCCTCCCCCGCTTGCGGCGCAGGTGGGTACGGAAGGGGCGGCGCGGACAGGTCGCAATCGTTGGCGACGAACGGCGTACCATCGCGCGCCAATGCCTGCTCGACGACAGGATGGCGACCGCCTTCGATCACGAATTGCAGACTGCTGTCGATCTCAGGCCGCACGTAATCGCGCTCGGCGGCGAGATGTGCGAGCGCGCTCGACACGTCGAGAACGGCGAGCGCCTCGGCGCAAGCTTTGATTGCGGCAGCCTGCGCGAGCACTGCCGCGCTCAGGCGGTCGAACGTCTCAAGTTCGATGCCGAGCGCGCGATCGGCAGCATTGGCGATTTTGGCTTCGAGGTCGCCGAGCTCGGTGGTGGTGAAACGCACCTGGCCGGCTAAAGTCTGCCGATGGATAAACGTCGCATTGAGCGGCGGGGTCATCAGCTTTTCGCTGTGTTGCGCGGTCACTTCGACGAAATAGCCGAGCACGTTGTTGTGACGAATCTTCAGCGTGCGGATGCCGGTCTCGTCGGCGTAGCGCGCCTGCAAGGCGGCGACGACGCGCCGGGATTCGTCGCGCAGCGCGCGCGCCTCGTCGAGCGCCGCGTCATAGCTGGCACGCACGAAGCCCCCGTCGCGCTTGAACGCGGGCAGTTCGTCCGCGAGCGCGGCCTCCAATTCGTCGGCCAGTTTCGGATCGGGCTCGCTGCAGGCCGTTGCGGCTGCGCCGATCTCGGCCGGAATGTCGTGCAGCGACTTCAGCGCCTTGGCGAGCGTGCTTGCGGCCGTCAGTCCGTCGCGAATGACTGCAAGGTCGCGCGGTCCTCCGCGCCCGACAGCAAGCCGCGCCAGCGCGCGGGCGAGATCGGGCGCCGCTTGCAGGCGCGCACGGATGTCGATGCGCGCGGTTGCGTCGTTCAAAAACGCCGAAACGCTATCGAGCCGGCGCGTGATAGCAGCGGGATCGGTCAGCGGCGCGGACAAGCGTTGCGCCAGCAGGCGCGAACCGGCAGAGGTCACGGTTCGATCGATCGCATCAAGCAGCGTTCCACTGCGCTCGCCGCCAAGCGTGCGCACAAGCTCGAGATTGCTGCGGGTTGCCTGGTCGATCGCCATCGTTGCGCCGGCACTTTCGCACGACGGAGGCGACAATGGCGGGCGTTGTCCGATCTGCGTGCGCTCGACATAGGTTACGCAAGCCGCGGCGGCGGTGAGTTCGGCGCGCGTGAGCGAACCGAACGCTTCGCTGGTCGCGACGGAGAAGAAAGAGGTAAGCCGCCGCTCGGCAGTGGCGCCGTCGAACACGTCACGCGTCAGCGGCGTCACGGCCGGCAGCGTGCGAAGCCATGGGACCAGATCGGCGTCTGCGTAAAGCGTGTCGGAGACGAGAATCTCACTCGGCTCAAGTCGCGCGATCTCAGCGGTGAGGGCCGCCCGGTTCGTTTCCGAGATTCGAAATTCGCCGGTCGAGATATCGATCCAGGCAAGGCCGAAACGATCGTCGCCGCCGGAGGAAGCTTTTGTGCGCGCAATCGCCAACAGATAGTTGTTGCGCCGCGCGTCGAGCAGCGTGTCTTCGGTGAGCGTGCCCGGGGTAACGAGCCGGACCACGTCGCGGCGCACGACGCTTTTGGAGCCGCGTTTCTTGGCTTCCGCCGGGTCTTCCATTTGCTCGCACACGGCCACGCGGAAACCGAGTGCGATCAGCTTGTGCAGGTATTCCTCGGCGCGGATGACCGGAACGCCGCACAGCGGCACGTCGCGTCCGAGATATTTGCCGCGCTTGGTGAGCACTATGCCGAGTGCGCGCGAAGCGACTTCCGCATCCTCGAAGAACAATTCGTAGAAATCGCCCATCCGGTAGAACAGCAGGCAATCCGGATTGGCGGCTTTGATCTCGACGTACTGCGCCATTGCGGGCGTGACGCGTCCGCTCTCCTCGGGCGGTGGGCTTTCTGGCTCGGAAAAGGCGAGGGGTTCGGCGGCGGACATGAAGGTGACGCTAGCAGATGGCGGTGGGCGTTTCATGCCTGTGAATACATCGGCCCACAGCACTGTCATTCCGGGGCGCGGCTGAAAGCCGCGAGCCCGGAATCCATAATCCCGGTCTGTGTTTATGGATTCCGGGCTCGCTCGCGGAGCCTGTCATCGGGCCGCGCTGCGCGCGGACCCGTTGGCTCGCGACCCGGAATGACATCACGTGGAGAACTTCACCCCCGTAATCCGCTCCAGATTGCCGCGGTCGATTTTCTCGCGGTCTGCCTTCGACAGGTTGAGGCCGTCGAGAATGCATAGCGTCTCACGCGTGTACATCGTGCCTTTTTCCGGATCGAACGGGCAGTCGGAGGCGAACACGATCTTGTCGATGTCGTAAAATGCGAAGCCGCAGCGTGTCGCCGGCTCGCCGCCGAAGACGGCCGTGTCGGTGTAGAAATCGTGCTTGAAGTAATCGAGCGGCCTTTTCTTCAGGCTCTTGCGCACCACGCTCAAATCCTCGTCGGACGTGCGCGCGCCAAGCTGGTCCCAGCCAGGACCGACGCGGCCTTCCAGCATCGGCACGATGCCGCCGAAGTGGTGCGTGATAATTTTGAGGTTCGGATGGTTATCCATAATCTTTGAAAAGACGAGCCGCGCCATGGCTGCTGCGGTCTCGTACGACCATCCGAACGTCCACCAGATTTCGTATTTCGATTTTTTCTCGGAAAGATAGTCGGTGAAATTCGCGCCGCGCGCCGGATGTAGCCAGATCGGCTTGCCGCTCTTTTCCATCGCAGCGAAAAACGGCTCGAACTCCGACTCGTCCAGCGGCTTGCCCGATATGTTCGTGTAGATCTGCACGCCAAGCGCGCCGTTTTTGATCGCGCGCTCGCTTTCGCGAATCGCCGCGTCGGGTTCGGCAAGCGAAACCTGTGCGACCCAACCGGGGAAGTGACTGCGGTGCTTGGCACAAATATCCGCAAAGCCATCGTTGATGATCTTGCAGAACTCCTCAAGCTGCGCGCCTTTGGCGAGATTTTCCAGCGGCGGCATGGGGTAGGAAAGGATCTGCCCGTAATCCGGAAACGTATCGACGACCTTCATACGAATATCGAGATCGTGAATGCTGGGCACGCCGCGCATGCGCTTGCCAATATCCGGGTAGCCGCTGTCGACCAGCTTGTCGAAAAACGCCGGCGGGATGAAATGGGTATAGGCGTCGATGCGCATGAAGGTCTCCGATATTGCACGATTATTGGTGTTGGACGCCTATGCGGCGAGCTCGGGCTTGAGCTGGGCGCGCACATACCACACTTCACGCGCAAGCACGCCCAGTCCCAGCACAAAGCCCGCGCCAATCAGCCATGCGGCGCCGGCAAACATCGTGGGTTGCGTTATGAGCGCCAGCGCGATCGCCGCATAGGCGATGCGCAGCGGCCATGGCACGCGCGCGAAGCAGTGACCGACGACGGCGATGGTGCCGATGAAGATGCCGAGCAGCGCCAGCGCAAGGTGCAGCACGACCATCGGCGGGCTGGCATTCATAATCAGGGCCGGCGTATAGACGAACATGAAGGGCAGGAAATAGGCGCACCAGCTCACGCGCATGGCGGTCCAGCCGGTCTGCCACTGGTCTGACTTTGCGATGGTGGCCGCCGCGAACGCCGCGAGCGCGACCGGCGGCGTCACCATGCCGAGAATGCCGTTGAACAGCACGAACAAGTGCGCCTGCATCGGCGCGATACCGGCTTGTACCAGCGCCGGCGCGGCGAGCGTCGCCAGAATGATGTAGACGCCGGTCGTCGGCAGCGGCAGGCCGAGAATGAACGACGCAATCGCCGTGATGACGAGCAGCAGCGCCGTGCTGCCGCCGCTGATCGTGAGCAACTGTTGTGTGAGTGAGAACGCCACGCCGGTAATGTTCATGGCGCCGATCAGAATGCCGGCAATGGCGGTGATGGCGATAATGTCAACGACGGCGCCGCCCGCCGAAATCACCGCGTCCAGCACCTCGAAGGGGGACAAGCGCCGGCCGTTGTGCGGCACGATCATCGCGAGCAGGCCGATCAGCGCCGTCGCCGCAAGCGCGGCAAATTCCGGCTCCCAGTTGAGCCAAACCAATCCGACGATCAGGACGACGAACGGAATGAGGAAATGCCAGCCCTTGCGCAGCACCGCCCCGACCGTGGGCAAGCTTTCCCTCGGCGCGCCGAGCACGCCGAGCTTCACCGATTCCAGGTCGACCTGAATGAAAAGGGCCGCGTAATAAAGGAAGGCCGGAATGACCGCGGCCTCCATCACGTGCGCGTAGGGGACCTGCAGGTATTCGGCCATGAGGAAGGCGGCGGCTCCCATAACCGGTGGAGCAACCTGGCCCCCGGTCGAGCCGACCGCCTCGATCGAAGCGGCAATGTGCGGCGGAAAGCCGGCGCGCTTCATCAGCGGGATAGTAATCGTGCCGACGCTGGCGACGTTGGCGACGGCGCTTCCCGAAATCATGCCGAAGAAAGCCGAGCCGACCACGGCGATCTTGGCCGCGCCGCCGCGGAAACGGCCCATCAGCGCGGCGGCGAGATCGGCAAAGAAATCGGAGCCGCCGCAGCGCGACAGCACCTGACCCATGATGATGAACGGCACAACCACCACGACCGCAATT
This sequence comes from Pseudolabrys sp., assembly GCA_025929185.1. GTDB lineage: Bacteria > Pseudomonadota > Alphaproteobacteria > Rhizobiales > Xanthobacteraceae > Pseudolabrys. The sequence continues at coordinate 8,595 of JAICMO010000074.1, read as the reverse complement.
TGCAGCGTGATGCCGAGCAGCGCATTGGTATCGATGCCGAGATAGACGATGAGCCGGCTCAACGCGACCGGTCGTGCGGCGAAGCTTGCCGGCAGCAAATAGCCGAACATCGCGTGCGTGCACAGCGCCAGAACGATGAGCACGAGCGACAGGCCGGTAACGCGCCGGCTTGCCTCGAAGACCAGCAGCACCATCACGGAAGCGACGAGGATGCCGTACCAGGGCCGCGTCGCGAGCTCGACGATGAGTTGCGGATAGCGCACGGCGACGTAGAAGCAACTGATCAACGCCGCGGCGGCGAGCAGCACGTCGATGATGCCGACCGCCGCAGTCCTTTTTTCCAGCACCTTGGCGGCCACTGCCTCCTCGCCCGTTTCGCCGAGGCTGAGCGGAAACGTGAGAAACGTGATCGCGAGCGACAACCCGAGCACCGCCACCAGGATTTGCTCGGTGAAAAGCCCGATTTGCAGCCGGCCGGGAATGTCCAGAATCCAGCCGATCACGAGCAGGACGACGGCTGCTTTCAGAACAGCGAGAATCGGATTGAGAAGCTTGGCCGGCATCGGTTTCTTTTTGTCAGTAAGGCGTAATCACGTTGAGAAGCGCTTGCCGCCGCTCGATGAGCACGGCATCGCGCGCGCGCGCGAGCGCATCGGGCAGATCGGCGGGCCGCTCGACACGTTCGGCATGTGCGCCCTGCGCTTTGGCGATTTCCTCGTAGGGCGGCGCCGGATCGAGGTCGGCGAGCGTGCGGCCGTCGTTTTCGCCGGCGGCGCTCTCCTTGAACATCGAGAGCGTGGCGCGGCGCACGGCGCCATAGCGGCTATTGTTGAAGATGATCGTGAGAATCGGCAGCTCGTACTTGGCGGAGACCCAATGGCCGACGGTCGGGTTGGCGAACATGTAGGCGCCGTCGCCGAGCGTCGCGACGACGAACTTGTCCGGCGCGGCAAGCTTTGCGCCGAGCGCAGCGCCGAAGCCCCAGCCGAGGCCGCCCGCCGGGCTCAGCCCAAAAAACGTGCCGGGGATGTCGCGCGTGCAGTGGTCGGGCCGCAGCGGATATTCGTTGAAAATGATGGCGTCGGAACCGACCGTTTCGCCGATGACGCGCGAGAGATATTCCGGCGAAATATGCGCGGCGGGAGCGGAATCCTTCGCAAGCTGCGCGCGCCGCGTACGCATGCGCTCCGTCAGCCGTCCGCGGCGCGAGGCGATGCGTGCATCCGCCATTTGCAGGCGCTGCTCGACGGCGGTTGCCAAGGCGGTGAGGGCGTTGGCTGGATCGGATTGGATGGCGAGGTCGCTCGGAAAGCTGCGCATCGGATAGCGCGAAAAGAACGGGTCCTCGCCTATGTGCGCGACGCGGCAGCCGCCGGTTGGATGCTGCAAACTTGGAATCCACGGCACGTCGCATTCGAGCACGATGGCAAGATCCGCATCGGCCAAAAGCGCGCCCGGCTCGAAGCCGAAATGCATCGGATGGCTTGTCGGCAGGCAAAGCGTGCGCGGGCCGTGCGCCACCACCGGAATGGCGCAGCGCTCGACGATCTGCTCAAGCGGCTTGACCGCGTCCTTGGGTAACGACGCGCTAATGATAAGGGGGCGTTCGGCGGTTGCGATCCATTCGGCGAGCGTTGCAATGCCGCGCGGATCGGGATGCGCGGGCAAGGCGTGCGGGCGCGGCTTGATCGGCGCGGTCGGCTCCGGCAGCGTCGCCGACAACGGCTCGCGCGGCAGCACGAGATAGACCGGCCCGCGCGGCTGCGCGGTTGCGACTTCCACCGCGCGCGAAACCACATCGCCAATCTGGCCGGGATTGCGCAGCTCGTAATCCCACTTCACCAGTTCGCGCACCATGCCGGCCTGGTCGAACATTTCCTGCGCCCAATGGATCGGGCGGCTGCGCGAACCGAACGAGCCTTTTTCGGTGATCGGCGTCCGGCCGGCGGCGAGGATCAAGGGCACGCGGTCGCGCGACAGGTTGGCGAGGTTGTTGACCGTGTTGCCGGTACCGACGTTGACGTGGACCATCACCGCCTGCGGACGGCCGGTCATCAGGTAGGCGCCGTGCGCCATGGCGACGGCGATGTTCTCGTGCGGGATCAGGACGGGGCGGGGGACCTTCGCGTTGGTCTTCTTGGCGCGGCTAAAGGCTTCCACAATCGGCGGAAAATCGGTGCCGGGATTGCAAAAGAAATAATCGATGCCGTGGTCGGCCAGCGCGCGCAGGAACGCCTCGGCGGCAATCGGCGGCCGTTCGCCGCGAGGAGGAGGAGTAACGACCATCCGATTGCAGCCTCGATTTGTTGCCGCTCTTACTTCGCTTCCTTGATGCCTTTTTCGCTGTAGTAGGCCTTGGCGCCGTCGTGATAGGGCACGTCGATATCGGTATACATCCGCGCCGGGTCCAATGACTTGAACAACGGATGGCTTTCGCCAAGCTCTTTCTTGTGCGTTGAAATGATCTCGGTGATCTTCTTGATCCGGTCTGCCGAGACCTTGGCGCCGGCAAAGACGGTATAATCGTATTGCATAATGTTGATCGGCTCCTTCACGCCGGCATAGCGGGGCGAGGGTTTGGCCTGCGCGATATAGGCGGTGCGGAATTGGCTCTTTAAGCCTTTGAGCGCCTCGGGCGTGTTCGGCAGCGAGATGTAGCGGATGCCGTGCACGGCGGCATCAGCTTCGGATACCTTGGCGGAGCCGAGCGCGAAGGTCGTGATATCGGCGCGGCCATTCTCGAACGCCTCCACGCCGCGCACGAGGTTGGGCACCATCACCGGCTTCAAATCCTTGATGCTCAAGCCTTCGGTCGCGAGCATCGCGTCGACGGTCTTCTTGATGATCTCCTGGCTGGTGAAGCCGTAAGCGACGGTGTGGCCCTTCATGTCCTTGATCGACTTGATCGGGGAATCGGCGCGCACGAACAGGCCGACCTTGATCGGGAAGATCACCGCGATGGTGCGCAGGTTCGGATTGGGGCGGCCCTTGAAGGTGCCGACGCCATGGAAAGCGTCGTAAAGCTCGAGCGTGTTGGCGAAACCGAGGTCGATCTCGCCGTCGTTGACGAGCGGGATCATGGTGCCCGTGCCGCTCGACGGCTGCACGCGCGCCTGCATGTGACCGACTTCCGTCAGGGTCTTGGCGACAGCAGCACCCACCGCGTAGGTGAGCGTGCCTTGCGGGCTGGTGCCAAGGCCGACCGGTTGGGCACTGGCCGTCGCGGCGAAACCCAGCGAAAAGGCCAACGTTGCGGCCGCAAGAGTTTTGCGCATTTTCGTTTCCTCCCGTCGTTTTATTATTTTCTATGCCGCAGTTTTACTCGACGGGTCCGAGCCTTACAACCGAGTGGCCGCTAAAGGGCGCGCGCTATTCCGCCGCGATCTGAAGGTCTGGCTGCGGATTGATGGCGGCAAGGCACCGGGCGAGGCTTTCCCCATCCGGATCGAGCAAGGCGGCGGTGCGCGCGCTGGCGATGGCGTCCGCGCCGCGCTCCGCTGCCATCTGCCCACCGAGGATGGGCCGGATCACGCGTTCCTCGATTGTCCGGTAATTGGCGCTGCCGCGCGCGTGGGTATCGCCGTAGCCTTTGATGAGGCGGGCGCATTCGGCGACTTCGATGGCGATCTCCGGCGATATTTTTGCCGCCTCTCCGACCAATGCGAGCCAGGCTTCGATCGCTTGCTGCTCCTGTGCGTAGCGGTAGCCGTGGGGGCGCCAGCGCTTGAGGCTTGCCAAAAGCTTGAAACGCAGGAAGCCGAAGATCGAAGTGGTGTTGATTTCCATGCCGAAATAAACGCGGCCAAGCCAGCCTTTGCGCGTGGAGTATCGGAGAATTGGCCGCGCAATGGATGGCGGCAGCACCTGGCACAACTCTTCAATGCCGGGCTTCAGGAAATCGTGCACGCCGAACGGCTCGCCGTGCACATTCAATTCGTCATGCGCGATGCGTTGCATGCGCGCCGGCGCGATCTTGGCTTCGGCAACACGGATCACGTCTTCGTACGACATGCGCACCGCGAGATGGCGCGCAACTTCTTTCAGCAAGGCGCCGTGCGCGGCGACAGCAGCCAACGCTTTCAGTCTTGCCAGATAGAGTTGCGCGTAAGAGGCGCCCTGATAGGCAATTAGCCGCCTCACGCCTTCGATGGCCATCGGTCGCGCAGGCGCAGGAAGCGTGTTCGCAATGTCGCGCTCGAGCAACTCGACCTCAGTCGGCGCGGCCTTCTTTGTTTCCTGTTTTTGCGGCGGGTCGATCTTTGTTCGTGCCGCTTCAAAGCCGACGCGGAAGCCGCGCAAATTCTGTTCTGTCGATTTCCCGTCGGCGCGGATCGCTGCTTCGAACCGGTCGGATGAAATCGGCAAGCGTCCGCCGCCGGCGATCGCCCCGAGCATCACCGCGTTGATCATCGACCCGCTTTGCTTTGCCAGCGCCTCCATATCGATCAGCAGCGCGTCTTTCGAGTGCTCTTTGATGCCCGCGATCAGCTTGTCGCGCTCAAAACGGCCGTCGCCCATCGCCGCCTTCTCGTCGATGGCATAGAAGCGGCTGAGCGATGCGATCGAGAGGGTGCGATCGGGTGTGACAAAACCATTGGAAATAACGCGGCCAGCCTCGAGCAATTCGCTCGCCACGACAACGTCGATGTCGCCGACGCCAGGCGTGAGTGACAGCACCGGACGCTTGCCGTCCAGGCCGTGCGCAGGCGCCGGAAGAACTTCGATGTAATACGTCGTTGCACCGGTTCGCTGCGCCACGCCGGGGATCGAGGTTGACTGCACGGGAAAGCCGGCCTCGCTCGCCGCCGATACGATCCAGTTCGTGAGCACGCCGCCGCCTTCGCCGCCGAGCGCGGCGATGAGGATTTTTAGGGGCTTAAGCGCGCTGAAGTTTGCGGCGTATTCGGCACGCTGCCTCTCCCCAAGTGCGGCATGCTCCCTCCCCCCTTGCGGGGGAGGGTTGGGGAGGGGGGTGGTTGTAAGTTGTGCTGGTCGATCAGCCGGACCCCCACCCCGCCCGCCTGTGCCTGCGGCTTCGGCGGGCGACCCTCCCCGCAAGGGGGAGGGTAGATGCATTGCGCCTTTGTGAGACAACCACCCGATCACCGTCTGGCGGAAACGGAACAGCGCGCGATCCCGGAACGTCGGATTGCGCACGATCTCGGCGCGATAGAAGGATGGACAGAGCACGGCGGCGTGCGCGACCTCGCCGCACAGGCCGCACCCGACACACGATTCGATCACCGTTGCGACGGGATCGCTGCGCAGCGGGTCGGGCGATGGCTTCACGGTGAGCGACGGACAGCCGGACAGGCGAATGCACGAGTGGTCGCCGGTGCAGATCTCGTCGTCCACGCCATACCGCGCGCGCGTCACACGCTCGCCGCGCTTGAGCCGCTCCGCATCGTGCGCGCGCACGCGGCGCTGGCGCGCGAGTTGGCACTCCCCGTCGGCGATAATTACCTTGAGACCGCGCTCGGCGGTGCGCATCGCTTCCTTGAGCGTCTTGACCATGTTGGCCACGCCATAGGTGCGCACTTTGCGCAGCCATTTCACGCCCATCGCGCGGAGCGTCCGCTCGATGTCCATGCCGGACGCGGGGCCTTCTCTGCTTGCTGCGCTGGAGGGGATGTATTGCTGGCCCGTTGCAGAGGCATAGCCGTTCTGCATCACGATGAGCACGCCGTCGCCCTTGTTGAACAAGTTCGAGGCGACACCGGTGATGATGCCGTTGTGCCAGAAGCCGCCGTCGCCCATGATCGCGATCGGCCGTTTTTCCATGTTCGGCGTAACCGCCGCGGCGCTCGCCAGCGACATGCCATAGCCGAGGATCGAATTGCCCATGCTGAACGGCGCAAACGTTGCGAACGCATGGCAGCCGATATCCCCGCTGATGTGCGTCGGCCCCAACTCGCGCTGCATCAGCTTGATGGCGGAGAAAACGGGGCGCTCCGGGCAACCGGTGCAAAACGTCGGCGGGCGCGCGGGCAACGAGCCGAGCGCTGCCGCGGCTTTCGATTTTTGCGTCAGCACCTCATTGGCTTTGGCCGAAATTACATCGTTATCGAGACCGCTCGGATTTGCCTCCGCGAGAAAACCGGCGAGGCCCTTGAGCAACACGTCGGAAGCATATTCGCCCGCTTTCGGCAGCAGTCCTTTGCCGAGCACGCGCGTTTGCAAATCGGCGCGTCGAAGTTCGACGTTCACCGTTTGCTCGATGTAATCGGGATAGCCTTCCTCGACGATCAGCACCGCCCGCTTGCCCGCGCAGAACGCGGTGATCTCCTCCGGCACCAGCGGATAGACCACATTGAGCACCAGCATCGGCACGCGTGTGGCGCCGAAGGGATCGGCTAAATCCAGCCGCTCGAGCGCGCGCAGCACGCTGTTGGTAAGCCCGCCCATGGTGATGATGCCGATGTCGCTGAGATCGCCATCGAGGATCTCGTTGAGCCTGTGCTCGCGGATGAACGCGCGCGCGGCGGGCAGACGCTCTTCGACCTTCAGCTTTTCCTGCGTAAACGTCACCGGCGGGTGCGCCAGCCGGCCGTATTCGAAGCGCGGCGGCCCGGGCAGCTTGTCGAGGCCGGACACGACGCCCTTGCGATTGTTTTTCGCCGCGAATTCGCCGGTCATGTGACAGGCGCGGATGCGCAATTCGAGCATCACCGGCGCATGGCTCGCTTCGGAGAGCTCAAAGCCTTTCTCGACAACGCGTGCGATGGCGGACAAATCGGGACGCGGGTCGAGCAGCCACATCGAAGACTTCAGCGCGTAGGCATAGGAGCGCTCCTGGATGACGCTAGCGCCCTCGCCGTAGTCCTCGCCGAGGATGATCATCGCCCCCCCGATCACGCCCGGCGACGCGAGATTGGATAGTGCATCGGCGGCGACGTTCGTTCCGACGATGGATTTCCAGGTGACGGCACCGCGCAGCGGATAATTGATCGAGGCCCCGAGCATCGCCGCCGCCGCCGCTTCGTTCGAGCACGTTTCCAAATGCACGCCGAGCTCGGCCAGGATGTCTTCCGCGTCGACCAGCACGTCGAGCAGATGCGAAACCGGTGCGCCTTGGTAGCCGCCGACATAAGACACGCCCGATTGCAGCAGCGCCTTGGTCACGGCGAGAATGCCTTCGCCGCGGAAAGTGTCGCCGTCGCCGAGCTTCAGCGCCTGCACTTCTCTCTTGAACGAGCGTTCCATCCTGCCGCCGCGCGATCGTTTGATATCCAACGATTGTATCGCCGCATGCCGGCGTAGGCGAGGCCGGGACGACGCAAAAAAGCGCGGAACGCGCGGCGAGGATGCGGAACGGGGGCCGTATTCGGCACAGGCCTTATTTCTGCTAGTCAAGCCGCGTGGCGAACAGGCAGCGAGCGGCGATGGCGAATACCAGGACGAGGGTGCAAAACGGCGTGGAGCGGGTGAAATATGGGCCGCTCGCCCAATGGATCGGCTTCAACCTGCGCATGGCGCAGGAGTCCACATTTCAGGCCTTTTCACACCTGTCGAAGGAGATCGGCGAGACGCCCGGCCGCTTCGCCGCATTGACGCTGATCGGGCGCAATCCCGGCATCAGCCAGACAGTGCTGAGCCGCGCCAGCGGGCGCGACAAATCGAGCCTGACGCCCGTGCTGGAGGGCCTCGTGCGGCGCGGCCTGGTCGCCCGTCGGCGCACCGACCATGACCGGCGCACATACCGGCTGAGCCTGACGGCAGAGGGCGAGCGGACGCTCGGTCGTCTCAACAAATGCGCCAAGCGGCACGAGCGCAATCTCGACCGCATTATCGGCGCGCGCGACCGCGCGAAGTTTCTGCAAATTCTGAAGAAGATCGCGGCGGAGATTGGGTGAGCGGCATCCGAGAGGCCCCTTCTTTGTCATCGCCGGGCTTGACCCGGCGATCCCGATCAGGGATCGCAGTGCCTTCCTAAGCGAGATGGCCGGGTCATAGGCGAGCGGAGCGACGCCGTCCTTCGGACGGCTGTGCCCGGCCATGACGTAGGCGTTAGACTTTGAACTTCGCGATGACTTCCGCCGGTATCGCCTGCGACTTCAGCGCGCCGGCAGCGTCGCGTATGACCCACACACGCTTCTCTTCGCCTTCCACGACGACTGCGCCGTTGAGGCTTAGGCGGTGATTGACCTCGAAGCTCGACGTGCCGAACGCGATGCTCGACTCCACGGTCACGTCGTCGCCGAAACGCGTCGGCTTCATAAAACGTCCGCGCGTGTTGAGAACGGGAAAACCGGCGAACTTGTAGGCGGCAAGATATTGAAACTTGGTCATGCCCAGCGCGCGCTCGAACAGCGCAGCCGTCGAAGCATCGAAGATTTCGAAATAACGCGGATAGAAGATGATGCCGGCGGGGTCGCAGTCACCCCATTCGATGCGCACGGTGCGGGTGTTGGTGAGTGGGGTCATTAGCTTCGTCTGTCATTCCGGGGCGCGGCCGAATGGCCGCGAGCCCGGAATCCATAACCTCGGTGCTGCGGAGTATGGATTCCGGGCCCGCCGCGGAGCGGCGGCCCGGACAGACAAATCGGTGGGCTACGCTGCGTCGCGGGCCGTCGCCGTGAGCAGCCCCCCCACGAC
>JAICMO010000138.1 GCA_025929185.1 Pseudolabrys sp. | reverse complement strand
CGCGCATAGTTCGCGCAATGTAATGATGCGGTCGCCAGTCGCTTTGAAAGACACCGCCTTTAGCGCCGTCACGGTCATTTCAGCGAGGCGTCCGGCGCCCTCGGTCAATCGGCCAAGCGCGTCGTCGTGATAGACGACGGCCTCGCCATCAGCGGTGATTTGCAGATCGACCTCGATACCGTAGCCGGCTTGGATCGCCGCCCGAATGGCGGTGGGTGTATTTTCGATCACGCCCACTGTCGCGTCGTGCAGACCACGATGCGCAAGCGGACGCGCGGTGAGCCAGCCCAGTCCTGCCATTGAGGCTAGACGACTTCGAACGTGCCCTCGACCTCGACCGCGGCATCGGCCGGGAGGGCGGCCACTCCGACCGTCGAGCGCGCATGCCTTCCTTTATCGCCGAACACCGCCACCATCAGATCGGAGGCGCCGTTCATCACTTTGGGGCCGTCGCCAAAACCTGGCGCCGAATTGATGAAGCCGCCGAGCCGGATTACGCGCGCAACCTTATCGAGGTCGCCGAGCGCGGCTTTGAGTTGGGCGAGCAAATTGACCGCGCAGGCGCGCGCGGCCTTTTGCCCGTCTTCCATCGAGACGCCCTCGCCAAGGCGGCCTTTGGCGACCAGCTTGCCGTCGTTGCCGAAGCAAACCTGCCCGGAAACGGTCACCGTGTTTCCGCTGCGAACAAACGGAACGTAATTGGCCATCGGCGTCGCCGGCGTCGGTAAAGTGATGCCGAGCTCGGTCAGCTTTGTCTCCACCGTTCCAACCATCGTGCAGCCTCCTTCGCTCTTCGGTTTGTCTCCGATTAATTGATTGTGCGCAAGCGACATGCACAGCCAATCGCCATTGCTGCCAACACTTTCAGCCTCTATCTTGCCTCGATCTTGCCCATACATGCGCCGGCGCGGAGATCACAATGAAAACGCACAGCAAAGCCGTTTGGGCGCTGTTGGGTGCGGCGATTTTCTTCACGGATCTCGCCGTTCGTTCCGCTTCAGCCACGCCTCCGGCCGAGAACGTGTTGCTGACGCCGCACCGGGCCGTTTACGACCTCAAACTTTCGCGCTCCCGCGGCACCCGTGGCATCGAATCTGTGCGCGGGCGCATTCTCTATGATTTTTCCGGAAATGCGTGCGAAGGGTACAAACTGCAATTTCGCCAGGTCTCGGAGCTCGAATCCGGCGATGGCAAGAGCACGATGAGCGATTTGCGCTCCACGACTTGGGAAAACGGCAGCGCAACCAAATTCCGCTTCAACTCCCAGAATCTGCTCGACGAGCAGCCGGTCGATTCGGTCGACGGTCACGCCGAGCGCAAAGCGAAGACCGTTGCGGTCAGCTTGAGCAAGCCCAAGGATAAGCAATTCATCATTCCGTCGACCGCGGTTTTTCCCACCGAGCACATGCGGCGGATTATCGAGGCAGCGCGCGCGGGCAAAACGTTGCTCGAATTTCCGGTCTTCGACGGCTCCGAAGGCGGCGACAAGGTCTATAATACCCTCACGGTGATCGGGCGTGCGATCGGCCCGGGTCAGAAGCCGCCGGATGACGCCGCCGCAAAGCAGCCGGTGCTGGCGACATTGACGCGGTGGCCGGTAACGATCAGCTATTTCGAGCAGGAAAGCGCAAAAGAGCAGCAAAGAGGCGAGCAGACACCGACTTACGCCGTTTCCTTCGAGCTTTACGAAAACGGCATCTCCCGCGCGCTAACGCTTGATTATTCCGACTTCAGCATCAGCGGGCAAATGACGTCGCTCGATATCAAGAACAGCAAACCGTGCCCGTGATTTCGTCCGCTATTCGTCTCGCTCGATCACCAGTCCCCTGATCACGGCATTTCGGCCGAACTTCTGCCGCAGCCGGTCGACGGCGTGCTCCGCTTCGGCGGCGCGGCGGTCGATGAGGTCGGCCAGGTCGCTGCCGGCTATCTCTTCGAGATTGCTCACGCCGATGCCGATCAGGCGGAATTTCGTTTTGCCCGTCTCTTGCTTGAGCAGGTCGCGTCCGGCGGCGAATATTCGCGAGGCAAGTTGCGTGCAATGGCTGAGCGCGCGCGCTCGCGTGCGAATTTTGAAATCGGCGCTTTTGAGCTTGAGGGTCACCGTTGATCCGGCGATGCCGCCCGCCTTCAGCCGGACCGAAACCCGCTCGGTCAGTTCCCAAAGGCATTGCTCGAGCGGCCGGAATTCGCCGATGTCGTGCTCGAACGTCGTCTCGGCGGAGACGCTTTTTGTCTCACGCTGCGCATCGACTTTGCGCATGTCCAGCCCGCGCGCGAGGTGCCACAGCCGCTGGCCTTCTTCACCGTATCGGCGCATGAGGTCGGTCATATCCGCGCGTTGCAGATCCGCAATCAAACGGAATCCATCGGCGGCAAGCTTCGCCGCGCTCACCGCGCCGACGCCATAAATGAAGCCCACCGGCTTCGGCGCAAGGAACGCGGCTGCTTCCGATTGCGCGAGCACGGCGAAGCCGCGCGGCTTGTCGAGGTCGGAGGCGATCTTGGCCAGAAATTTGTTGGCCGAAAGCCCGATCGACACCGTAATCCCGAAGTTTCGCTCGACTTGACCGGCAAAGCGGGCCAGCGCTTTCGCCGCGCTCATGCCGTGCAGCCGCTCCGTGCCGCTGAGATCGAGAAAGGCCTCGTCGATCGACAGCGGCTCGACGAGTGGCGTGAGTTCGGCCATCGCGCGCCGAACCTCGCGGCCGATTTTCACGTACTTTGCCATGTTAGGGCGAATGACGACGGCCGAAGGGCAGCGCCGCAACGCTTCGAACATCGGCATGGCGGACTTGATCCCGTAGGTGCGCGCGACATAGCAGCAGGCGGCGACCACGCCGCGCTTTCCCCCGCCGACAATGACCGGCTTGTCAATGAGCGAGGGGTCGTCCCGTTTTTCGATCGTCGCGTAGAACGCGTCGCAATCCACATGCGCAATGGCAAGCCTGGTCAACTCGGGATGGCAAACGAGCCGCGGCGAGCCGCAATTGCCGCAGCGCACGGCCTTGCTCGCGCCATCTGCCAGACAATCGCGGCAGAAGGCCGTGCTCACGGCACTTCGCGCTCCCATTTGTTGCCGCCCAGGGCAGCCCGCGCTACGCCGACCGTGGCGGGATCGATGCGGGCTTCGGCGGCAAAAGCTGTGAGCAGACGCTCGTCGGCGCTCAGGTAATCAAGTACGCCGACCAGAAAATGCGGCTCACGAGCCGCGTCGCGAATCTGGTCCGGCCCGATGCCGGTCGTGGCAAGGAAACGGCCGAGTTGTGTCACATCTTCGGCAATGAAGGTAAGCGCCTGAATCGCCAGTTCTTCCGCCGTTTCGCGGCTGACCGAAGGGGCGGTTTTCATCGGTGGAGTTTGCCTTTCCGTAACAAATCGGCACTACCGTCACGATCATGCCTTACTGCGCGCATTGAGACGATTGCGATTTCGCGCGCAAGAGGCTGGGGAACGACTGAAACAGGGGGCGGGGGATGGCCAAGACCGTCCTGATTGTGGAGGACAACGAGCTGAACATGAAGCTCTTCCACGACCTGTTGGAAGCGCACGGCTACCGGACGGTTGAAACGCGAAACGGCATCGAGGCGCTCGATCTCGCCCGCAAGCACCGCCCCGATCTCATTCTGATGGATATCCAATTACCCGAAGTATCCGGCCTGGAAGTAACCAAGTGGCTCAAGGACGACGCCGAGTTGAAGCCGATACCCGTGGTCGCCGTCACGGCCTTTGCCATGAAGGGAGACGAAGAGCGCATCCGCGAGGGCGGCTGCGAAGCCTATCTGTCCAAGCCCATTTCGGTGGCCAAATTTATTGAAACGATCCGTCATTTTCTCGGAAGTCCGTGAAGGCATAGACGATGAGCGCTCGAGTCCTGGTCGTCGATGACGTACCCGCCAACGTGAAGCTGCTCGATGCGCGGCTCTCGGCGGAATACTTCGATGTCACGACCGCGCAGAACGGAAATGAAGCTTTGGCGCTGTGCGAGCGGGCCGAATGCGACGTCGTGCTGCTCGACGTGATGATGCCGGATCTCGACGGCTTCGAGGTCTGCCGAAAGCTGAAATCGAATCCGGCGACCCACCACATTCCCGTCATCATGGTCACGGCGCTCGATCAGCCGTCGGACCGCGTGCGCGGTCTGGAGGCGGGGGCGGATGATTTTCTGACCAAGCCGGTCAACGACGTTGCATTGATTTCGCGGGTGCGCTCGCTTGCGCGGCTCAAGCTAATGACCGACGAATTGCGCATGCGCGCGGTGACCTCGAAAGAGATCGGAATTCAAAATCCCGAGCGTGAAGCGATCGCCGACACCGGCCGGCAAGGCCACGTGCTGGTGGTGGACGATCGCGAAAGCTCTTACGAGCGCATCGTTGCGACCCTTTCCGCGGAGCACAAGGTCGACTTGCAAACCGAGCCGAACGAGGCGCTTTTCCGTGCGGCCGAGGGCAACTTCGACCTTGCGATTGTTTCCCTGGGCTTGAAGAATTTCGACGGTTTGCGGCTGTGCAGCCAGTTGCGCTCGCTCGATCGCACCCGCAACGTGCCGATCCTGGCGGTCGCGGAGACGGATAACAACACGAAGCTCGTGCGCGGTCTTGAGATCGGCATTAACGACTATCTGATGCGGCCGATCGACAAAAACGAGTTGCTCGCGCGCGTGCGTACGCAGGTAAAAAAGAGGCGCTACACCGAGCGGCTTCGCGACAACATGCAAATGTCGATCGAGATGGCGATCACCGACCCGCTCACCGGCCTGTTCAACCGCCGCTACATGGAGACTCACCTGGCGACGCTGGTCGAGCAGGCCGCCTCGCGCGGCAAACCGATTTCAGCGTTTATTCTCGACATCGATTATTTCAAGGCGATCAACGACAACTACGGGCACGATGCCGGCGACGACGTGTTGCGAGAATTTGCGCTGCGCATCCGCAAATCGATCCGCAATATCGACCTGGCCTGCCGTTACGGCGGTGAAGAATTCGTCGTCGTCATGCCGGAAACGGACCTCGCGGTGGCGAGCATGGTGGCCGAACGGCTGCGCCGGCGCATCGCGAGCGAGCCTTTTGCGATCGAGCAGGGCCTGACGAGCCTCAATGTGACAATCTCGGTCGGCATCGCCGGCATGAATGCACCGAACGAAACGGCTGCTGCCATCCTCAAGCGGGCCGATCAGGCGCTTTATCGCGCCAAGCGCGATGGCCGCAATCGCGTCGTGGATGCCGCCTGAGCCGCAGATTCGGCTCGCCGGGCAGCTCGAAGAGGGGGCGCAGTCAGGTCGAAATCGTTTTATTTCAAGTGCTTAAAAAGTTGATTTGTGACGGAGGTGCATTGGACTAACCTCCGCGTGACGGCTGCTTCCGGGGTCTTGTCTGGGTTGGCACGGACGGCAGCCCCTGCATGCCCTGCGGAGTGCTCAGGTCCGCCGCATCTCCTGGGTCCGTAGGGTTCGGCCGGCCTGGAAACGGCGCGAGTGGCCTCCTCATGACGCCGTTTTCGGCCGGCCAACTTATTGCCGCGCCGGCATTCAAGGTCGGATCACGGTCCAGCCTTTTTCGGCAAGCTCCATCAGCGTCACGACACCGGCCGGCACAAGCGTGGCATTCTCAACAAGCTTTGGCTGCTTGCCTTCCTTGCGCGTCATGGAATCGAGCGTGTTCTGGCACGCCATGAAGGTGACGTTCGGCATGCCTTGCTTGAACGAGGTGAGACGCGTGAGCACCGGAGATTTGTCCGTCCGCAGCATGTTCAGGCCGGCATTAAAAGCGACGATCTGGATTTCGACCTCTTCGCCTTTTTCGGAATAATATTTGGAGACGTTGGCGGCGACGTTGAGCACCGCGTTCATTTTGGCGGGATCGTTGTCGCTGATCTGCAAGGCCAAATGGTGCGTGCCCGCCGCGCGCGCCGGCGCGAAGACAAGCGGCAGCAAAAGCGTGGCGGCAAGCAACGCTTGAAACAACTTGGACATCTTAACTCTCCCGAACGGTTAGCCGTCGCCATTTTATCAGGTCCGCGCAGGGCCGAATATTCGGCGCGGCGCGGACGACTGAGCCGGAAATAGAAAGGGCGCCCAAGGGGCGCCCCCGCCGTCGCATGGAAGCGTGAGATTACTTGATTTTCGACTCGCGATACTCGACGTGCTTTTTGGCAATCGGATCGTATTTCTTCTTGACCATCTTCTCGGTCATGGTGCGCGAGTTCTTCTTGGTCACGTAGTAGTGGCCGGTGTCGGCGCTCGACACGAGCTTGATCTTTAGGGTGACGGCTTTAGCCATTGGCTTTCCTTAAGATTCGCGAGCCGGGCTTGGCCGCGGCCATTCGGGCGGAACGTAGCGACCGGTCGGCAAATGTCAAGAAACGGTGGTTTCTGAGCCGCTTTACAGCAATTCCCGATGGAAGACGTCGTCTTTCATGAAATACATCGGGACCGGCAGCCGGTGCTCCATGCCGGCAGCCACGCGGGCCGCCAACTCCTCGAGGACCACGGCGGTGATCGTCGGCAGGTCCAGCTTGGTTGCCTCCGATACCGGCACCCAGACCAGCTCGACCAATTCGGAGGTTGGGCTGACTACGCCCTCAATGCGATGCGCGATTGCGGAGGCATCGGCCGTGAAAAAACGGGAGTCGAAGCGCTTCGGGCGCCGGGGCGGGGTGATCGCGCGCGCGACGAAGTGAAGCTGGGAGAGGTCGGGGTACACACCGGCTTGGGCAAACGGCTGCCAAATTTCGCCCGGCACCGCCGGCCGCTCACCGCCCTTGACCCCGAGCAAGAGCCCGGCCTCTTCGCAGGTTTCGCGTATCGCCGCCAGCGCAAAGGCGCGCGCCAACTCCTTGCTCGGCTCCTTCACCCGCACAAGCAGCTTTGCTTCGGCGTCAGCGTGCAGCTCTCTTGCCGCAGGCATGACGCGGTCGAGTGCCTCGATGCGCCCTCCGGGGAAGACAAATTTGTCCGGCATGAATTTGTGGTTGCGGTGACGCCGGCCGAGCAACACTTTCGGTTCGTTGCCGGTGCGGTCGATCAGGATCAATGTTGCGGCATCGCGCGGCTCGCTGTCCGGGAACGTTTGATCGCGCTCCGACCGGGTCATGCGTTCGACCATCAGCTTTGCAAGATCGGTCATCGCGCTTTCCGTTGATGGCGCTTGTTGCGGTGGCTGGAAGAGTGGTCGCGGCGCCGGCCTGCTTGATGGTGACGCCGCGCTGCGTCGTCATAACGGCCTTCCGACAAAATCTCAAACCGCAAGGCGCCCGCAACGGGCGCCGCTTCGACGAGCTTCACCGTGACCGTGTCGCCCAACCGATACATCTCGCCGGTGCGGCGGCCGATCATGGCGTGCGCTCTTTCGTCGAACTGGAAGTAGTCGTCACCGATGGTGCGCGCCGGCACAAAGCCGTCGGCTCCAGTCTCCGTCAGTTTCACAAACAGCCCGGCGCGCGTGACACCGGAAATGCGACCGCCGAACGTGGCGCCGACGCGGTCCGCCAAGAAGTGCGCGATCAACCGGTCGTTCGTTTCGCGCTCGGCTACCATCGCGCGCCGTTCCGTGGCGGAAATCTGCGCCGAAATTTCCATCAGCTGCTTGTGCTCGGCGCTGTCGGGCAGCCCGTCCGATCCGAGCTTCAGCGCGCGAATGAGGCCCCGGTGCACGATCAGATCGGCATAGCGGCGGATCGGCGAGGTAAAATGCGCGTACCGGCGCAAATTCAGGCCGAAATGCCCGTAATTGTCAGCCGAATACTCCGCCTGCGCCTGCGTGCGCAGCACGACTTCATTGACCAGCGGTTCCGCATCCTTGCCTTTTACGCGTGCGAGAATCCGGTTGAACGCCTCCGGCCGTAGCGCGCCTACCTTGGGGAACGGAACGTCGAGGGTTGCGAGAAACTCGCGCAGCGCATGAAGTTTCTCGATCGAGGGTTCATCGTGCACACGGTAGATCAATGGTACGCGCGCGCGCTCCAGGGTCTCCGCCGCTGCGACATTGGCGAGGATCATGAACTCCTCGATCAACTTATGCGCCTCCAGGCGCTCCGGGGTGATGACCCGATCGACGGTGCCGTCGCTCTTGAGCAGGATCTTGCGTTCGGGCAACTCGAGGTCGAGCGGCTGACGCTCGGCGCGGGCGCGGCTGAGCGCGGCATAAGCGGCATAGAGCGGCTTAAGCACAGGCTCGACCAGCGGTTCGCTGTCCGCGTCGGTACGTCCGCCGATCGCCATTTGCGCCCGCTCATAGGAAAGCTTCGCGGCGGAGCGCATCAGCACGCGGTGGAAAGTATGCGAGCGCTTGCGCCCATCCGCGCCAATCACCATGCGGACGGCTAGCGCAGCGCGGTTTTCGCCCGGCCGCAGCGAGCACAGATCGTTCGAAATCCGCTCCGGCAGCATCGGCACGACGCGGTCCGGAAAATAAACCGAGTTGCCGCGCAGCAATGCTTCGCGGTCGAGCGCCGAGCCGGGCGTCACGTAATGCGCGACATCGGCGATGGCGACGCTGAGGATAAAGCCGCCCCGGTTGTTCGCCACCGCATCGGACACGGCATGCACGGCATCGTCATGGTCCTTGGCATCCGGCGGATCGATGGTGACAAACGGCACGTCGCGCCAGTCCTCGCGGCCGGCGAGCGTCGCGGGCTTGGCAGCTTGCGTCTCGGCCAACGTCTCGCGGTTAAAGACATATGGAATAGAGTGCGCGTGGATCGCGATGATGCTGACCGCGCGCTCGCTCTTGAGCGATCCGAGTTTTTCTTTGACCCGGCCGTTCGGTGGTCCAAGGCGGCTTGGACGGTTGACCTCGACCGCGACAAGATCGCCATCTTCCGCACCGGCGGTGGCGCCCGCGGGAATGGTCATTACGCGACCGAGCATTTTTTTATCGACCGGTTCAAGCCGCCCGGCGCTGCCGGGAAGCGCGTGAAAAATGCCGACCACACGCCGTTTCGTATGCTCTAGGATTTTGATGACGCGTCCGCGATGGCGGATATCTTCGTCGTCGTCTGTTTCTTCGATGCGCAGCAGAACCCGGTCGCCCACGCCGGCTGCTTCGCCGGGCCGCGGCTTGCGCGCACTGTGAATGCGGATCTTCGGCGCTGACCCGTGCGCTTCCTCATCCCATTCATCGGGCGCGGCGATCAGATCGCCATCGCTGTCGCGGGCGATGACATTGGCAAGCACGGTGGAAGGCAGCGTACCAGGATGATGCAATTTCTTGCGCCGGCGCTCGATCTGGCCTTCATCAGTCAGGTCGCGCAGCATGCGCTTGAGTTCCGCGCGCATGGCATTCTTCAGCCCGAAGGCGCGGGCGATTTCGCGGGTTCCGACTTTGCCGGCTCGTTCGCCGATGAATTGAAGAATTTCTGCCCTGGAGGGTAGGGCAGATGCTTTATTCGGATGTTTGCTCAAATGAGTTTCCTGCGACGCAAGGACGCCGCGTTATCGCGCGAATGTAGGGGCGGCAGCGCGGCTTGGCCAGCTATTCCGCTGCTTTCATCTTGTGCGCGGTTTTCTTCTTGGCTGCGGCGACCGGCTTCTTCGGCGCAGCGGCGGGCTTCTTGCTTGCAGGCTTGCCGCTCGGTTGCTTGCGGCCTGCGGCCCGCCGTTTGGTCGGTCCGCCGCCGCGCGCTGCACGCGCATCGAGCAACACGACCGCTTCATCGAGTGTGACCGTGTCAGGCGTCTTGTCGGCGGGCAGCGTCGCGTTCACGCCGGCGTGGCTCACATAGGGGCCATAGCGGCCGTTCTTCACCACAATGGGACCGCCTTTATCGGGGTGCTCGCCCAGCGTTTT
>JAICMO010000225.1 GCA_025929185.1 Pseudolabrys sp. | reverse complement strand
CAGACGATGATGCAGTTGTCCTTGCGGTCGCGCACCACCTCCATCTCGAACTCTTTCCAGCCGAGCACGGATTCCTCGATCAGCACCTCGTTGGTCGGCGAAGCGTCGATGCCGCGCTCGACGATCTCGATAAACTCGGCTTTGTTGTAGGCGATGCCGCCGCCGGTGCCGCCGAGCGTGAACGAGGGGCGGATGATCGCGGGCAGGCCGATGTCGTCGAGCGCGTCCAGCGCCTGCGCCAGCGTCTTGACCTGATGCGAGCGCGGCGTTTCGAGGCCGATCTTCTTCATCGCCTCGCGGAACAGCTCGCGGTCTTCCGCCTTGTCGATCGCCTCGGCGGTTGCGCCGATCATCCTGACGTTGAATCTTTCCAGCGCGCCCATTTTCTTCAGCGACAGCGCGCAATTGAGCGCGGTCTGCCCGCCCATGGTCGGCAGCAGCGCGTCGGGCCGTTCCTTCTCGATGATCTTGGCGACGATCTCCGGCGTGATCGGCTCGACGTAAGTCGCGTCGGCGAGATCGGGATCGGTCATGATCGTCGCCGGATTGGAATTGACGAGAATGATCCGGTAGCCCTCGGCTTTGAGCGCCTTGCAGGCCTGCGTGCCGGAATAGTCGAACTCGCAGGCCTGACCGATGACGATCGGCCCCGCGCCGATGATGAGGATCGATTTGATGTCGGTTCGTTTGGGCATATCAACCTTGGTCAGCCATAGCCGTGATCCGTCATCGCTGAGGTGCCCGCGCATCGCGCGGGCCTCGAAGGATGACGGGCCGTAACTCTTGGGCCGTCTTCCTTCGAGGTTCGTCCGGCTCCGCCGGCCTCGCACCTCAGGGTGACGGCGCGAGTTTGCTTGCGGGCAGGCACAAAAAAAGGGCGCGCCAAGTGCGCGTCCCTCGGACCGCGCCGAGGAATAGGCCTCGCGCGCGGAGGGGTCTTAGACCAGATTCCAAGGGCCGGTAAAGGGCCGCGGCGGGATTAGCGGTGGACGGCAATTCGGGGCGGTTTCAGAGGGGCATTGCGCCGCCTATCGGCCGGCACTAGTTTTTCGAAAGCGGGGATACGCAGGCTCCCCGACAGACGGTTTCACGTCCAAGCTCTGCGCAGCCCTCGAACGCGCGAGGCGATTGCGCATGGACGAAAGCAGATCAATTCCAGTCGGCCCGTTAACCGTTGCGGTGGCGATCGCGGCGGCTTTTGCGCAAGCCACCGGCGCTCATGCCCAGGCCGCGGCTGTTCCGCTTCAACTCGAAACGAAAATACCGCTCGGCGCCGTCACCGGTCGCATCGACCACATGGCGATCGACCTGAAGCGCCGGCGCCTGTTCGTCGCGGAACTGGGCAACGACACGATCGGCATTGTCGATGTCGGCGCAAGAAAAGTCGTGCATCGCATTTCCGGGCTGAAGGAACCGCAGGGGATCGGCTATGTCGCGGCGACCGACTCGCTTTACGTCGCCAATGCCGGCGACGGTTCGGTGCGGATTTTCCGCGGGCCCGACTACACGCCGGCGGGACGCATCGACCTGGGCGACGATGCCGACAATATTCGCGTGGACGCGGCGGCTAACCGCTTTTTCGTCGGCTATGGCAGCGGCGCAATCGGCATCATTGACGTTGCAAGCGGCAAAAAGGTCGGCGCGTTTCCCTTGCCAGCCCATCCGGAAAGCTTTCAGCTCGACACGGCTTCCGGCCGTTTGTTCGTGAACGTACCGAATGCGCGATCGATCGCGGCGCTCGACGCGAATACCGGCAGCCGGCGCGCAATGTGGCCGATGCGACATGGCGCGAATTTTGCGATGGCGCTCGATCGCGAGCGGCGCAGCGTGCTCGTCGTTTTCCGGCATCCGGCGAAATTCGCTGCGTTCGACATGCAATCGGGCGCTACGGCCGCCGAGGTCGACGCTTGCGGGGACGCGGACGATTTGTTTGTCGATGCAAAGCGCCGTCGCGTCTACATCAGCTGCGGCGGCGGCTTTCTCGATGTCTTGAACGCAAGCGACCCGGGCTACCCGCGCATTGCGCGCATTCCCACGGCGGCCGGCGCGCGCACGTCGCTCTTCGTTCCGGAACTGGATCGCCTGTTTGTCGCGGTTCGGGCTCGATCCGATACGCCCGCTTCCATCTGGATTTACCGTCCCGCGCCATGAACGCTTGACATTCCGCGGCGCTCGCGGTCGTTCTTCGGGCCGCAAGACACGACCGCCATGGCCCTTCCGATCACCTTCCCGTTTGCGCGCGATGCCGGAGCGCTGCCGGCCATCGGCTTCGGCACGTCGCCGATGATGGGCGGGCTTTCCGCCGAGACCGTTCTCGCCGCGCTCAAGGCCGGCTATCGCCACATCGACACCGCGCGCAAATACGGCACCGAGCGCGCGGTCGGCGAGGCGGTGCGCGCGTCCGGCGTTCCGCGCGCGGAGATTTTCGTCACGACCAAGGTCAGCCACGAAAACCTGCGCCCGGCCGATTTCGCCCGCTCGGTCGACGAAAGCCTGAAAGCGCTCGGGCTCGACTACGTCGATTTGCTGATGGTGCATTGGCCAAATCCGGAAATCGCCGTGTGCGACTACATGCCGGCGCTGGCCAAGGCCAAGCGCGAGCGGCTTGCGCGCCATATCGGCGTCGCCAATTTCACCACAAGGCTGCTCGACGAGGCGGTCGCGTTGTGCTCCGAGCCGCTGGCCGCCTTGCAGGCCGAGCATCACCCTTACCTCGACCAGACGAAGCTTCTTGCCGCCGCGCGCCGGCACAAGCTCGTCTATATCGCCTATTGCCCGCTCGCGCGCGGCAAGCTGCTCGATGACGCCGCGCTTGCCGCGATCGCGCAGGAGCACGGCCGCAGCATCGCGCAGATCGCGCTGCGCTGGCTCGTGCAGCAAAACGTCGCCGCCATTCCGTTCTCATCGAACCAGCAACGCATGGCCGACAATCTCAATGTGTTCGATTTCGCGTTGACCGACGATGAGATGAAGCGCATCGCGGCGCTCGCGCGTGCGGGCGGCCGCCTCGCCAACCCCATCGGCCGCGTGCCGGGCGGTTGGGATTAATTGCAGAATTTTCATGCGAGCAAAACCTGGTCCGTCACCCTGAGAGTCTGGTCGAAATGCCTCGAGTCCCTTCAATGAGTTGCAAAGGCCCTGTCCATCGTCATGGCCGGGCTTCGTCCCGGCCATCCACGTCTTTCTTGTTTGTTGACTGAAGGCGTGGATGCCCGGCACAAGGCATGTGCTCGGGCTGGCCAATGGCCGGACCCGAGTGCCGGGCATCACGGGCTGGGGCGACAGCGGATTTCGTTGGCCGCATTTCCGGCCAGCCTCTCAGGATGACGGCGTTGACGCCGTGTTTTCGGCCCATGCGCTTTAGTGGTAGCCCGTCGAAACCAAGCATCGCTCCGGCGGTTGTTGTGCATGGCTTTGCAGAATCCGACGGCTATGCCCGGCGAGCGCAGCGAGCGATCATCCCTGATTGCAAGCCTTGCCTTGCTCGCACTTTACGCGGGGACGCGCGTGTTCTTGCGGCCGCACGCGCGGCGCCGGGAGGCATCGCCGGCAACTTTGGAAAAAGCTCCGGCAAATTCGCAGGCGCGGCCAGACGAGCGGCACATGCCGCGCCGCTGGGCCGAGTGGAAGCACATCCTTTATTGCGTCTATGAGAAGATCAATGACGACCGCGTGCTGGCGCTGGCTGCGGCAATTGTCTTTTACAGCCTGCTTGCGCTTTTTCCGGCGATCACCGCGCTGGTGTCGAGCTACGCGCTGTTCGCCGATCCCTCGACCATCAGCCAGCATCTGAACCAGTTGGCCGGCGTGATGCCGCAAGGCGGCTTCAACATCGTCAACGAGCAGATCAATCGCATCGTGCATGGCACGACCGGCAAGCTCGGCCTGACGTTTTTCTTCGGCTTTGCGCTTGCGCTGTGGAGCGCAAACAGCGGCGTGAAGGCGTTCATCGACGCGCTCAATATCGTCTATGGCGTGAAAGAGCGCCGCGGTTTTATCAAGCTCAATCTCGTTTCGCTCGCGTTTACCGTCGGCGCGATCGCAGGCCTGTTGCTCGCCATCGCCGCGATTATCGTCTTGCCGATCGCGCTCGCGTATCTGCCGTTCGGCGGCTTCGGCGCGAAGATTCTCGCGTGGTTGCGCTGGCCGGCGTTGTTCGTGCTGCTGCTGATCGGGCTTGCCGTGCTTTACCGGTTCGGTCCCGATCTGCGTCACCCGCGCTGGCGCTGGATCAGCCCAGGCGCGGCCTTTGCTGCGATTGCCTGGCTCGTCGGTTCGGCGTTGCTCTCGTTATACCTGAGCAACTTCGCCAATTACGACGCGACCTATGGCTCGCTCGGCGCGGCGATCGGCCTGATGATGTGGCTGTGGCTTACCGGGATTGTCGTGCTCGTCGGCGCCGAGCTTAATTCCGAGATCGACGCGGAAGAGGACACCAAAGAGGGCGCGTTCCCGCGGCGACGGGAGAACAGCTAGTCACGTGAATCTAAAGTTCGCCGCATAATGTCTGCTGCGTTTTGTGGCAGAAGCGTTTCACTGCGGCCAGGATTTGGTCGGCAGATTTAGTCCATTTGAAGGGCTTGGGATTTTGGTTGTGCCGATCGATGAAAGT
>JAICMO010000215.1 GCA_025929185.1 Pseudolabrys sp. | reverse complement strand
TCTCTTCCGTAGGCGGCTGCTCGGCCTCTTGTCCGAACCCCACCGATCGACACACGGCCACAGGCACGTGCGAAATTGGGCAATTGCCGAAATAATCCATTCCCGCGGGAATGCAAGCGAATTAGTTCACGCTGCGCAAAACGATCCTTAACTTTTTTGCGAGAGCGGCGCTGCTGCGTCGCCAGGGGCCGCGGACTCAGTGGGTGAACGGCTCGATGCGGTGCGCGTTGCGGACGAACTGGACCATGATGGCGACGCCGCAGAGCATCAGGAGGATGTCGAGGATACGGGCGCCGAAGCTGCCCAGATCGAACAGGGTCGCAATCGCCCAGCTTCCAGCGAAGGCGGCGCCGAACACCTCCGCGCCGATCAGAATCGCGGCGCTGATGACGGTGAGGACGTTGAGCCAGACGATACGGCGGCTTTGCGGCAAGGCATTCTCCTACGCGATCGCGGCAATCAACCTCAATCTGCGCAGCGGATCAAGCCTGCCGGCCGCGGCATGACAACCCGCTGTTTCCTGACTAGATAAGCCGCATGGCTCCCACAGTTTCCGCTTCCAAACCCGCCAATCCGCTCCTGACCGAATGGACCGGCGATTTCGGCCTGCCGCCCTTCGAGGCCGTGAAGCCGGAACATTTCCGGCCGGCATTCGAGCAGGCGTTCGCCGCCCACCGGGCCGAAATCGGCGCCATCGCGGCCGACAGCGCGTCGCCGACCTTCGCCAATACCGTGGAGGCGCTGGAGCGCAGTGGGCAGCAACTCGAAAGGGTGGCCAATCTGTTTTTTGTATTGGCCGGCGCCGACACCGGCGACGCGATCGAGGAAATCGAGCGCGAGATCGCGCCGCTGCTCGCGCGGCACAATGACGCCCTCTACCTGAACGCCGAGCTATTCGGCCGGATAGACGACTTGCACAAGCGCCGCGAGACGCTTGGCCTTTCTGTCGAGCAAGCTCGCGTGCTCGATCGCTATCATACGCGCTTCACGCGCGCGGGCGCAGCGCTGGACAATAACGCCAAGGAACGGCTTGCGGCGATCAACGAGCGGCTCGCAAGTCTCGGCACGCAGTTCGGCCAAAATGTCTTGGCCGACGAGAAAGCCTACGGGTTGGTACTGGACAAAGATGACCTCGTCGGCCTTCCGGAATTTGCGGCGACCACTGCGCGCGCCGCCGCGGACGAGCGCGGGCATCATGGCAAGCACGTCGTCACGCTGGCGCGCTCGTTGGTCGAAACCTTCTTGCAGTTTTCGACGCGGCGCGACCTGCGCGAGAAGGTCTTCAATGCCTGGATCATGCGCGGGCAGGGCGGGGGTGCGACCGACAACCGCGCGATCGTCGCCGAAATGGTGCGGTTGCGCGCCGAGCGCGCAAAGCTGCTCGGTTACGATACGTTCGCCGATTATCGACTTGCCGACCAGATGGCGAAGACGCCGGCTGCCGCGCGCAAGTTGCTCGATGAGGTCTGGGAACGCGCGCTCGCAAAGGCAAACGCCGAGCGCGACGCTTTGCAGGAGATGATCGCGCAGGAAGGCGGCAATTTCGCGCTCGCGCCCTGGGACTGGCGCTATTACGCCGAGAAGTTGCGCAAGGCGAAATACGATCTCGATGAAGCCGAGATCAAACCGTACTTCCAACTCGACCGCATGATCGAAGCCGCATTCGAATCCGCGTGGCGGCTGTTCGGCCTTTCGTTTAAGCCGGTCGACGTGCCGCTTTATCATCCGGACGCGCGAGCGTGGGAGGTAACCGATGCAGATGGTCGCCACGTCGGCTTGTTCATCGGCGATTACTTTGCCCGCGCGTCGAAGCACAGCGGCGCGTGGATGACCTCGCTGCGCGATCAGCAGAGGCTGACGGGCACGGTAAAGCCGGTCATTCTCAATATCTGCAACTTCTCCAAGCCCGCCGCCGGCGAACCGGCACTGCTTTCGTTCGAGGACGCGCGCACGCTGTTCCATGAGTTCGGTCACGCGCTGCACGGGCTCCTGTCGAACGTGACGTATCCCTTGCTCGCCGGCACGGCCGTGCCCAGCGATTTTGTCGAGCTGCCCTCGCAGCTTTACGAACATTGGCTGGAGGTGCCGGAGATTTTGAAAAAATACGCGCGCCATGCGCGCACGAACGAGCCGATGCCACAGGCGCTGCTGGACCGCGTGCTCAAGACGCGCACGTTCAACCAGGGCTTCATGACCGTCGAATACAGCGCCTGCGCCCTGGTCGATCTCGAACTGCACCGATTGCAGGAGCCGGGCACGCTCGATGTTATTGATTTCGAGAAGAAAAGCCTCGAGCGCATCCGGATGCCGCCGGAAATCGCCATGCGCCACCGCACCCCGCATTTCCAGCATCTGTTCTCCGGCGGCGGCTACGCCGCGGGCTACTACTCCTACATGTGGTCGGAAGTGCTGGACGCCGACGCCTTCGAGGCGTTCGAGGAGACCGGCGACGCCTTCGATCCCGCGACCGCGAAACGTTTGCGCGAGTTCATCTATAGTGCCGGAAATCTGCGCGATCCGGCGGAGGCCTACAAAGCGTTCCGCGGCCGATTGCCGACGCCGGATGCGCTGTTGAGAAAACGGGGGCTCGCCGAACCGGCGAACACATAAATGTTGCACACCGCCGGGCATCGCCGTGGCGTCGTCTGCGCGCCGCATGCGGCCACCGTCGAGCATGGCCGTCACGTTCTTGCCGAAGGCGGCAACGCCATCGAAGCGATGATCGCCATGGCGGCTTCGATCGCCGCCACTTATCCGCACATGAACCACATCGGCGGCGACGGCTTCTGGCTGGTCCGCGAGCCGAACGGCCGCGTGCGCGCGCTGATGGGCGCGGGTTGCGCCGGCAGTAAAGCGACGATGCGGCTTTATCGCGACGCCGGTTACGACGCGATTCCGGCGCGCGGGCCGCTAGCGGCGCTCACAGTGCCCGGCGCGGTTGCCGCATGGATGCTCGCACTGGAGGCGGCAAGAGCGAATGGCGGCAAACTGCCGCTCGATGTGTTGCTCGCGCCCGCGATCAAGCACGCGCGCGACGGTTACGCCGTGACGCGCAGCCAGGCGCGGCTGACGGCCGAGAAGCTTCCCGAAATGAAGGAGGCGACCGGCTTTCGCGAGGCGTTCCTGATCGGCGGCAAGGTGCCGGAGGTTGGAGCGCGGATAAAGCAGACGGCGCTTGCCAATACGCTCGAGCAACTCGCGCACGCCGGGCTTCAGGATTTTTATCGAGGTGACGTCGGCCGCGAGATCGCCGCCGATCTCGACCGCATCGGCAGCCCTGTAACGCGCGCCGATCTCGAGCAATTCACTGCGTGGGTCGCCGAGCCGCTTAGCGTGAAGACGGGCGCGGGCACGATCTACAACGCGCCGCCGCCGACGCAAGGTCTGGCGTCGCTCATCATTCTTGCACTGTTCGAGCGCTTACGTGTCGCGCAAGCGGAAACGTTCGAGCATGTTCACGGCATCATCGAAGTCACCAAACGCGCGTTCCGCGTGCGTGATCGCGTCATTACCGATCCGGACAGGATCGCGGTCGATCTCAATCACTATCTCTCGCCCGCGTTTCTCGACGCCGATGTAAAAAAGATCGATCCGAAAAAAGCAGCCAAGTGGCCGCAGCCTTATGGCGAGGGCGATACGATCTGGATGGGCGCGACCGACGCAAGCGGCCTCGTCGTCTCCTACATTCAGTCGCTTTACTGGGAGTTCGGCTCGGGCTGCGTTCTGTCGCGCACGGGAATTTTGATGCAGAACCGCGGCGCCAGCTTCTCGCTCGACCCGAAAGCAGTGAACCCGCTCGAGCCGGGGCGCCGTCCGTTTCACACGCTCAATCCGGCGCTCGCCGAGCTCGGCGACGGCCGTATCATGGCTTATGGCACGATGGGCGGCGACGGCCAGCCGCAATCGCAAGCGGCCGTGTTCACGCGCCACGTCATCTTCCGCCAGCCGCTCGACAAGGCGCTCGACGCGCCGCGCTGGCTGCTCGGGCGCACGTGGGGCTCGACCATTACCAATCTGCGCATGGAGTCGCGTTTCGACAGCAATCTGGTGGACCGCCTGATGTCGGCCGGTCACGATGTGCAGGTGCTGGACGAGCCTTATTCCGACACCATGGGACACGCGGGCGCGGTGGTGCTGCACCCGAACGGCACGCTCGAAGGCGGCCACGATCCGCGCGCCGACGGCGGCGCGGCGGGCGTGTAGCTTTTGTGCGGCGCCAACAGGCTACGAGCCAGTCATTCCGGGGCGCGCCGAAGGCGCGAACCCGGAATCCAGAGGCCAATTCTGCGTATCTGGATTCCGGATCGCCGCTTCGCGGCGTCCGGAATGACGTCGGAGTGCTTGCGACTGTTCGTTACGCGAAGTCCTCTTCCCGCAGCACGATCGGTTTCCCGTGTGGTGTGCGGTCGCAGGCGCGATTCCAGGCGTCGCGATAGCGGTGCAAAGTATCGGTCGTTGTCACGCCCCTGGCGGCAACGATGCGCTCCAACGCGTTGAGCCAGTGCGAATAGTACGTCTCACCCGTATCGGGATCGCCGGCCGCCTGCGCGCGCTTGATCTCGGCGGCGAGCGTGGCGGCCCATTCCTTCCACGTGAACACGCCGCGCTCGTGCAGCGCCAGCGCCATCGCGAAAGCCTGCGCTTCCCACGGCTCCTTGAAAACGGGGCCTTCCGCATCGCGCGGCACGCCCGGCACCGAATCGATGGCTTGCGCTGCCGAGCGGGGATTGAGCGTCATTCTCTCACCCGCTCGTCCCCGCGAAAGCGGGGACCCAGGAGTCGTACGAAGAAAGAACTGGATTCCCGCTTGCGCGCAGGGTTGTCCGGGGAATGATTCACCATGTCGCAGTGCATGCCCGGCCCGCCGGCATGTACCGGTTCTTTCTGGTTGTCGAGACACAGAAAGAAAGGCCGGGCATGCGGTTTAGCAATAGCATCTTCGC
>JAICMO010000050.1 GCA_025929185.1 Pseudolabrys sp. | reverse complement strand
TGCAAACGCGCCACCGCGCCCTGGCGATGATGACGGTGGAAGGGCAGAACGAGGCCTGACGGTGTGTGCCGTGCGTCGGTGACGACGATGGTGACGCCGGCCTCCATGCAAGCCGACATCAGCGCACTGCTCAACGTTGTCTGCGGCGTATCGATGACGATCCAGGCGAGGTCCTCAATTGCGATGCGGACCTCGCCTTCATCCTGTTTCACGCAGCATTGGCCGTCGGCAAGAGAGAGCCGGGCGGCCTTCGTCAGGTGCACACCTTTCCACGCCATGTACGCAACTCACGCTTTACTTCGAACTTGCGGCCGAGACGGTCAACCATGAATTTACGAAACGAGAGAGAAGTCTTTGGGCCGATTCCCCGTTGCAGATCGAGCAAGTTTATGTGTGATGCCAGCGCAATATTTCCGGTGGCTCGATCAATTCCTTTGAAATATCCATCAACGATTTCACCATTGGATTTTGTAAGTTCGACGAAAGCGTGTAAATTTAGAGAAAATAAGAACTCGTATTCAGAATTGATTTCAATCCAATCTTCTTCGTCTTTGGCTTGGAAAATTGCCTTATTCGGAGGCGTCGGCCAATTGATCGAATCCGCAACCTGATGGGGGTAAATGGGGACAAAGAAATAATTCGGTTTTCCATTTCGTGAAAGCTTTCTGAACACATCTACCCGCGCCATGTCACCGCGATCCACCGCGCCGCCATTTATTTCGATCGCGACCTTCTTATCGGTAGCCATTCGCACCCTGCGTATAATGTCCCCATTAGGGGAGCGTGGCGGATCATCTTTCGGTTTGCCTCTCCTGATCCAAGCGCGCAAACTTTCGACCATTTCGTCACGCAATTTCTTGGGATCAACCACCTTGCCATAGGGAACTGGCACAGGAATATTTTCGAGGTCGCTCTCTTTAAATTTTTTGTCCGCAATATCTTTTCGCTCGTAGACGATTTTCTCTCCGCTAATTTCGTGCGGCTTCATATTGATGAGTTTTTTGCCGTCGCTCCCGCGAACTTGTCTCACCGTTGCGTCATGCGCCTTGCCGCGTGCCCGCCTGCGCTCCGCACGTGAGACAAACACGCCGCCGCTTCCGTTGTCGCCGCGGACCGTCCGCTCGACATCAAGCCGGAATCCCGGCCACGGCTGCCGGACGTGAAATATATCGTCCTGTCGCCCTTCCTTCTCGCGCTTCTGCACTTCGCGGGTCATTCGATTCAACAGGCCTTCGGTCGTGGCCGCCAGCACCAGGGCGTCGACTGCATGATGGCGGTCGTCGGGCACGCGCTTGCCGTCCACCTTTTTCAGCCCTTCAAGGCCCCAGGCACGCCGCAGCTTCGAAGTGATGGCGCCGGGACGGGTGAATATGCGGCGCTTGCCTTCAGGCGCCGGAAACATCCGTGTCAGTTCGTCGGCCAGAAGCCGCGTCACCCATTGCGTATCGGTCAGGTTGCGCGCCTTGAATTTCTCCTCGATATCGCCTGCGCTTTTGAGGACGTAGTTGCGCTTCTTGCGGCCCTTGATTTCCTTCAAGCTCTCGACGCGCGCGACATAGATCATCCATTCCGCTTCGGTCTTGTCGGCCTCGAACCACTCGAAAGGCGTGCGCCCGCGTTTGTTCTGGTTGGCCGTGGCCGTGCACAATGTCTTGTTGAGATAGGAATCGTCGCCGAAGCGGCTCCACGGTAGAATGTGGTCGACCTGATAACGCATGTCGTTCGCCGCAAAACCTTTCGGATCGATCGCATCGCCCGAATAGATGCATTTCCAGCCCTGCTCTTTCGCCAGTTCGTAGCGAAGCAGTTCGTCGTCGGTGACGCGCCGCCCCAGCAATTCGGCGGCCTCGTTGCGGCGCTTCTCCTTTTCCGCAGTACGCTCCTCCAGTCCTGCGGTGAGCTTCGCACGTTCTTCCGCGCTCTTGCCGACATCGCGAGCAAGCTCGATGTGAACGAAATCGAACGGGCCGTATTCGCGGTCAACGGTGCGAATCTGCTTGATCGCCTCGCTAAACGCCTTGCGCGTGACAGGGCTATTGATCTGGTCGAGCGATACGGAGGCGCGAGCGGCGTGGTCGTAGCCGATGCGGGCACAAGCTTCGGAATATACCATGCCTTGCCGCAGGCCCGGAATGATGTTGCGGCAGGCGAGGGCGGATATGTGTGCGGGCCGGGTGAAGTCCTTGAACGTTCCCTTCGCCGCCTCATCAAGCAGATGTTCCGAGACGGTCGGCTCAAGTCCGATTTCGTTCAGCCCTTCGCGGATCGAACCGAAGTCCTCGCGAAATGACAAGACCTCTGCGATGCGGTCGAGCTTTTCGGGTGTCTTCGCCAGGGATTGCCACGGCGCTTCGCCGAGCACGTCCCGCAGTGTCTTTGTACCGTAGGCCGCGCCGCCGCTGCGCGCGGCCACGTCGAGCTTGTTTTCTTTGTCCTTCGGAATGCCGGCGAAGCGTGCGTTGGGATCGAGGTCGAGCGTTTCGCGCAGCGATGCGAAGGTGATCGTTTTCTTGGTCTCGCCGAACCCCTTTGCCGCGACAGCGATTTCGTCCGGCGTTAAAGGCCGCTCGGCTCGACCCACGCTTATTCGCAAATGAGCAAGGCGCGATAAATAGCGAAACAGCTCGAACGACGGCGCGCGCCGTGCCGTGCGCATCTGGTCCGGCTCGAACGGGCATTTGCCGACAAGTTTTTCGCTGTCCTGCAATGGGCGCTGGAAAAATGCCGCCGCGGCGAACGCGGCCGCCAATTCATCGCTGGCCGCCAGATTGCCCAAGCGCCGTTGCGCCGAGAAAACCGTCCGTACCTCGTCTTCCAAATCGGACCGCTTGGCCGTATGCGAATAGTCCTTGTCGCGGTTGCGCTTGCGATCCTTGAATTTCTCGTCGTTCGCCAGCATCTCGCCGAACGAATGGTATTTCGCGAGGCCTTCGCGCGTCGTCTCCATCGCTTTTTTCATCTTCGAGGTTTCGGCGGCAGCGTTGGCGTTGCCTTCGCTTTTCGAATTCGACCGGAAACCGCGGTGCCGGGCGATGTGGCCGAGAACGACGGCGAGTTCGTCATTGGTCAGTGCGCGCTGATAGGCGGCGGCGCGCAAGGTCCATGGCGTAACCGGCGGATGGGTTCCTTTGGGGGAAACACGCCGCAACGCTTCATGCAGCGCATTCGGCGAGGCATCCGGCAGCAATCCGTTTTGATGGAGAAGCTTGCGCACCGCATTCATGCGCTGCCGCCGCCGCCGGATCACCCGGCGCTGGCCGCGCGCGGCGCGCCGTTGCGCGCTTTTCGGCTCGCCCGTCTTGTCCACGAGCGGGGCGTCGAACATGCGGACGCCGGCGGCGACGATTTTACCGTCCGGCTCGGAGGTCTCGATCACGCCCCACCCGCAGGAGGCTATGCCAAGATCGATGCCCAAAATACGCAGTCGTTCCGCCATCCCCGATGCCTCGGCATTATCCACAACCAGAGCAAGATTATTGACGTTTATGCACGGGGCGGCAACAGTAGGCGAGCTACGGGGAAATCGTAGTAGGAAAGCCACGGCAAAGTGGTTTACCACTGAAGGATGCCGGAATTGACCGGCCTTGGACCCTCCGGCGGCAACGCCGGAGGGGATTCCTTTTAAGGTCTGCTGTACCTCGCATCAGCATCACCTTTATCGGGTTGCGCACGGTGGGAACGGCTATAAATACGGTCGTGACCCGCACGGGGACGCCTGCAAATGCCCGCCGAAAAGCTTCCCTTCTGGCGTGTCAAAAGCCTGGAGCAAATGACGCAGCGCGAATGGGAGAGCCTGTGCGACGGCTGCGGCCGCTGCTGCCTCAACAAGCTCGAGGACGAGGACACCGGCGCGACGGTGTTCACGAGCGTCGGCTGCAAGCTGCTCGACGGCGAGACCTGCCGCTGCACCGATTACAAGAACCGCCGGCGCAAGGTGCGCGATTGCGTGAAGCTGACGCCGCGCAACGTGAAGCGCATTCCCTGGCTGCCGCCGACCTGCGCCTATCGGCTCGTCGCGCAAGGGCGCGACCTCTACTGGTGGCACCCGCTCGTCTCCGGCGATCCCGACACGGTGCACTTAGCCGGCGTCTCCGTGCGCGGGCGCGTGGCCGCGAGCGAACGCGATGTGCCGGATGAGCGGCTGGAGGATTTTATCGTGAGCTGGCCGGGCAGGGTGCCGAAGAGGGCGCGCTCGCGCGCCGCGTCAAATGCAAAAGAGCGGGCGAAGAAGCGATGAGTCTCGTTGTGTCGCAACGGCGAGTCGCGTAACGGTAGAATTCACTTAGGGCTATCAATCAATCGCGAATGAGCGCCTTCGAGATTCTGTCGCTGGCGTGGATTCCGGTCGCGTCGGAATCGTGCTCGACTTTGCATTCCTCATTGGCTGGCTGGAAGATCGCGCAGATCGGCGCAAGGCGCATTCCGCCGCAGGGCTAATACGGTTTAGCAGGCTGCTGAAAAACATTTCCCGGTCATTCCGGGGCGCGCTGAAAGCGCAAACCCGGAATCCGGCCACATTGATCTTTTCAGTGTTTCTGGATTCCGGATCGCCGCTTCGCGGCGTCCGGAATGACAGCAGAGCGCTTTTCAGGAACCTGTTAGACACGGTGCAGGAAAAAATTCCTTGACGACCGTCGCGCTCCTCCGCTAGATTTCCGGCATTCTCCCCGAAAACTCGAAATTCCGTGATTCCGATGACCCGCCGCTCGTCGCTGCGCGCCGAGGCGCAGGAGAATTTTCGCGCGAGGGCGCGCGAGTCTCATATTGAAGATACCCCCCTCCCTAACCCTCCCCCACAAGGAGGGAGGGAACACTCAGTGCAAGGGGGAGGGGAGAAAAATCTCACCGCGCAAAGTCTCACGGAAAAAGTGCGCGCGCTGTACGAGGGCTCGGCCGTGCCGGTGCGCGAAATCGCGCAAATCGCCGGCGTCAGCGAGCGCACGATCTACAAATATGCGCGCAAGCGAAACTGGAAGCCGCGCTACGCCTGGGCCGAAGACGGCGCGCGCCCGCACGGCAAGAGTGCGCCTCCGCCGAAAGGCAACGCGCGCGGCCGCTCGCCGACGCCGCGGCAGGCAAAGCGCGCGCAGTACTTTGCGCCGGTGAAAGGCGCGGGCGGCCGTTTCATCCGCCGTGAGGATCAAGAGAAGCCGGTCGCCGTCGGGCTGAAGGCGACGGATGCGGCCGGCGCCGCGCGCGCTTGCGCCGCGTGCGCGGAGGCCGCGGCGCTCGCGCGCGAAGCCGAACGGCAGGCGCAGGCGGCGCGGCTTTTCCGCCAGCGCATCGCGGCGAATGCGGCGGTCAATCGCGCGATGGCGGCGTTCACGCGCCACCTGCAAGCGCGCCGGCGCCGGCCGGCGCAGCCGCGCCCAACCGAGGATGCGCTGGAGCATGTGCTCAGGGTCTCGCTGGCGCTCGCGGTCGACCGATGGGAGGCGCTGGTGGGGAAGGATGCGTGCTCGAAGGCGGCGTTGCCGGACGCTTGCGGGGACAGCGCGTGATCGACCGCTCTCATTATAAAAGGGCGCCATAAAAGGGCGCGGGCTTATGAATTGCGGGCTCGTCCCGCTTGGCGGGGTTGCCGGCTTTTCCTTCTTCGTTCGGCTTGATCCCGCGATCCCACGATGCGCTTGCCGGGTGGGGAGTTTTCATCGATGCCCCGGGCCTCCGCCCGCCGAAGGGCTCGAGGCGGCAAACTTCATCAACGAAACGCTTCAGCAAAGGCTTCGGTCCCGGGGGCAAAGGCCGGGCATGGCACGTCGATGGTGGACGCGCTTTCACACATGAGGGCCATCCGTCGCTTGCAGCACCGGCGCACGGCATAGCACCTGCGCGCGCAAGGCCATTGTGTTCCGCGCGCCGCCGCGCCATCTAGCGCGCGGTTGATTAGGTGAAAATAGTTGCGGCGATCTCGGCGAACTCCCTCTCCCCACTCGAACTTGGGCTTGCCCGAGTTCGAGCACGAACTGGGGCATGATCGCTTAAAACGGAAATGCCGCTCGCCGCAGCGTCATTGCCGGACTTGATCCGGCAATCCATCTTTGCGAAGGAGATGGACCCGCGGGTCAAGCCCGCGGGTGACGCCGAAGGCATCGAGACGATTCAATCCAAAGCAATCATGCTTTAGTCGGTGAAGTCGGATATATCCGACTTCGACCGGGAGAGGTGAAGCGAGTTTGCGGAACGTTCGCGACCAAAGGTCAGCCGGCAAACACGATGGCGAAGGCAAAAGCGAAAACGAAAAGCGCGCCGGCGAGCTTCGAGCCGGCGCCGCTGACGCATCCGGAAATCCGCGCGATCGTCTTCGGCATCATGCTGGCGATGTTTCTCGGCGCGCTCGACCAGACCATCGTCGCCACCGCGCTGCCGACCATCGGCTGGCACTTCGACGCCATCGACAACATCTCGTGGGTGGTGACCGCGTATCTCCTCACCGCAACGGCGGTGACGCCGCTTTACGGCAAGCTCTCCGATATTCACGGCCGGCGCGTGATGATGCTGATCGCGATTCTGCTGTTCGTTGCGGGCTCCATCGCCTGCGCGCTGGCGCAGAGCATGCTCGCGCTGATTTTGGCGCGCGCATGCCAAGGCCTCGGCGGCGGCGGCCTGATGGCGCTCGCGCAGACGATCGTCGCCGACATCGTTTCCCCGCGCGAGCGCGGGCGCTATCAGGGCTATATCGGCTCGGTGTTCGCGGCGGCCTCGATCGGCGGGCCGGTGCTCGGCGGATTTTTGACCGAGCATCTCGACTGGTCGCTCATCTTCTGGATCAACCTGCCGCTGGGCTTGGCCGCGCTCGGCATGACGTCGTCGGTGCTGCGCCGCATTCCGCATCATCACCGCGCGCACAGGCTCGACGTGATCGGCGCCGCGCTGATGATGAGCGCCGCGGTCGTGCTGCTGCTCGCGCTCTCCTGGGGCGGGCGCTTCTACGACTGGATTTCGCTTGAGATCGGCGGCCTGTTCTTTGGCTCCGCGCTTTTGTGGGGCCTGTTCGCGTGGCGGCTCACGGCGGCGGGCGAGCCGTTCCTGCCGCTTTCCGTTCTCGCCAATCCGGTCGTGCGCTGCGCGGCGCTCGCCGGCGCGTGCATGATGTCGGTGCTGGTCGGCATGACGATCTACGTGCCGCTTTATTTCGAGGTGGTGACGCATCTTTCGGCGGGCGAAAGCGGATTGGCGCTGATCCCGCTGGTCGCGGCGACGCCGCTCTCCTCGACGATCACCGGCCGCATGATGGCGCGCGTCAAGCATTACAAGCGCATGCCGCTCGTCGGCCTCGCCATCGCCATCCTGGCGCTCGCCGCGCTCGCCGTGTGGCCGGCGTCGCTGCCGCTGTGGCTGGTGCTCGCGCTGCTGTGGATCGTCGGCTCCGGGCTCGGCACCGTGTTTCCGATCTCGACCGTGTGCATGCAGAACGCGGTGCCGCATGCGCAGATGGGCATCGCCACCGGCGCGGCCAATTTTTTCCGCGCGCTGTTTTCCTCGCTCGCCGTCGCGGTGCTGGGCGCGATCGTGCTCACCGGGCTCGGCGGCGAGACCGGCGCCTCGATCGACGCGCTCGCGCATGCGGCCTCCGCCGAGACGGCGGCGCATGCGTTCCGCTTCGTGTTCATGGCGGGCGCGCTGATCCTCGGCTTCGGCATGGCGTTCTTGATCGCGCTCGAGGAGCGCCCGCTCAAAGGCCCGCGCATCGAGGCGCCGTCCGCGACGCAGCCGACCGCGCCGGCAACGCCGATCGCGGCTGAATAGGGCCGATGAGCGCTGCCATTGCGTCGCGAATTTTTCGATGCAGTGGTCACTTCCTCCGCGATGGCACTTGAAACAGCTCCGTCAGCTGCTCTTTGCTCAGCGCCGATTTAAGAAATTTCATCTTGACAGCGTCGACCATCACCTGATCGAGGCCCGAGACGCGATAGGGATCAAGCATCGTCCTTGTCGAGTATTCCGTCATGCCGATTTTGGCGATCTTCGCCGGAACTCCTGAATAGGCGCTGTAGACTTCGAGCGCCTTCGGATCGGAATACATCCAGTCCACCGTTTCGCCGTATGCCTGCATGAAGCGCGCGATGAGGTCGCGATTCTGCGCGAGCTTGTTGGCGTTGACGGCGATCACGCGAACCGTCTGGTCGTTGGTGCCCGGCACCTCGCCACCATGGGCGACGACGCGGATTTCGCCGCTCGCGACCTTTTGCAACGCGAACGGTGCCGTGGCATAGCCGATATCGATCTGGCCCGACATGACCTGCGTGAGCGTCGCCTGAGGGCCGCCGGTGCGCGTTGGCGCCGCCTTGAGGCCGTAAGTTTTCAACAGCGCTTGCGCGAGCACATAAGTCGATGAACCGCTGCTCGAATAGGAAATGGTCGTCTGCGCGCCGGCGTCCTTCAGGCTCTTAAGCGGCGATTCCTTGCGAACGTACCAATAGACGTCGTTCGAGCCTGTCGTTACCGAGCCGATGATGCGGATAGGCGCGCCCTTGACGTAGGCCGCCATGACGGCGCTCGTGCCGAGGGCCACGCCAATATCGGCCGCGCCGCTGATGACGGCTTGCAACGTTTCGCCGGAGCCGGCGGTATAGAGAATATCGGGATTGATCCCGTGCTTCTGGAAGATGCCGGCTCTCTTGCCGAGCTCGGCGGGCGAGGAATCCCAATTGCCGTGGCCGCCGACGGCGAGCTTCAACGTGTCCAAAGCCATTGCGTCCGTGGCGCCCATGGCAAGCGCAACCAACGCACTGATCATTCCCAGCGTTCGTCTCATCGCACTTCTCCTGCCTCGATGATCGTTCGGCGTCCGGCAGCGGCTTTACGCGCGCTGCCGCCCTGTATGACGATTGAATGCTGGTCCTTTTTCATATAGACGAATATTTCTATTTTTCTCTATGGCTATAGCTTTTCTGAATGGGGGTGAAAATGGTCCAGCTCGGGCACGCCAGCCGCCGCCTCAAATTACGCCAGCTCGACGTTCTGCTGGCGGTCGCGGAATCGGGCAGCATGGCAAAGGCCGCCGAAAATCTCGCCATCACCCAGCCGGTCGTTTCCAAATCGATCGCCGATCTGGAAAAGCTTCTCAAGGTACAGCTTTTCGACCGCAGCTCGCAGGGCGTCGAGCCGACGCTTTACGGCCGGGCCTTGATCGAACGCAGCATGGCGATCTTCAACGATTTGAGAACGAGCGTGGCCGAGCTCGAGTTCTTGTCTCATTCGACCGGCGGGGAGTTGCGGATCGGAAGCAGCCAGGCCATCGCCTCCGGGATGCTCGGCATCATTATCGACCGGATGTCGCGGCAATATCCGCGCCTGAATTTCGGCATCGTGCTCGGCGATGATTTAGCCGAACTGCCGAACAGCGATCTGCGCAGGCGCAACATCGATTTCATCATCGGCCGGTTGCCGGACGTCGTACCGGACGACATGCAAGCGACGTTCTTGTACGACGAGATTGCGTATGTTGCGGCCGGAGCCGACAATCCTCTCACGCGCCGCCGCCGGGTCAAGCTGTCCGAACTCGTCGACGAGCCTTGGTGCGGACCGCCTTTCGATCATTTTCCCTGGTCGCTGGCAGCGGATGCTTTTCGCCGCGCGGGCCTGAAGCCTCCGCATACCATCGTCAGGACGCGTTCGATGCTGATCCGGGACAGTCTTTTGACGGCCGGCCGGTTTTTGACGATCTATCCGCGCACCGTGCTCCGTTTCGGCGCAAAAAATTTGTCGCTGAAGAGGGTGCCCGTGGACCTTCCCGGCGCGCGCTATCCGGTTGGAATCGTCACTTTGAAAAACAGGACGCTTAACCCGGCGGCGGAGCGGTTTATCGATTGCGCCCGTGAAGTCGCGAAGCCGTTTGCACGAGTCAAATAAGCAACCGGCAACGCCCATCGCGGCTGAATAGGCGCGCCGCGCGGGCGGCTACCTCCAAATACCCAGGCTTTCGGGCGACATTCCGCCTTGTTGGCTTGCTCCAATTTCCTGCCAAAGGCTCAAATAAAATGGGAGGTGAGCATGGCGACGTGGCAACCCGATCCCTCGTTCTATCCGTCGCCGCGAATGGCGGCGAAAGCGCCGAGCGAAGGCTTGGCCTATGTGGCGGCGTTCGATCCCGAGCGCAAAAAGCCCGATGCGATCGCCGTCGTCGACGTCGACCCGCGATCGAAGACATATTCCGAAATCGTCGGCGAGGTTCGCATGCCGAACGCAGGCGACGAGCTGCACCATTTCGGCTGGAATGCGTGCTCGTCGTGCCTGTGCCCGAACGCGCCGCATCCGCACATGGAGCGGCGCTACCTCGTCGTGCCTGGGCTGCGCTCGTCGCGCCTGCACATCATCGACACCAAGCCGGATGCGCGACAGCCGAAGATCGTCAAGGTGATCGAGCCCGAGGAGATCGCCGAGAAGGCCGGCTACTCGCGCATTCACACCATCCACTGCGGGCCGGAAGGCATCTACGTCAACGCGCTCGGCAACGCGCAGGGCAAGAGGCCGGGCGGGATTTTCCTGCTCGACCCCGAAAGCTTCGAGGTGCTCGGCAAATGGGAGATCGACCGCGGCCCGCAGGAGCTTGCTTACGATTTCTGGTGGCACCTCGGCCACGACACGATGGTGACCAGCGAGTGGGGAACGCCGGATACGTTTGAAGACGGCCTCGTGCCCGAAGTCTTGCTCGGCAGCCAATACGGGCGGCGGCTGCACTTCTGGGATTTGCACAGGCGCAAGCACTTGCAGGAGATCGATTTCGGCAAGGAGTATCAGCTCGTGTTCGAGCTGCGGCCGGCGCACGATCCGACCAAGGCCTACGGCTTCGTCGGCTGCGTGATCAGCCTCGCCGATCTGTCGTCGTCGATCTGGACCTGGTACCGCGAGGGCGGCAAATGGGCCGTGAAAAAGGTCATCGAGATTCCGGCGGAGCCCGCCGACGCGGACGACCTGCCGCCGGTGCTCAAAGGCTTCAAGGCGGTGCCGCCGCTCGTCACCGACATCGACCTGTCGATGGACGACCGCTTCCTTTACGTGTCGTGCTGGGGCACCGGCGACATGCAGCAATACGACGTGTCCGATCCGATGAAGCCGAAACTCACAGGCAAGGTGCGCATCGGCGGCATCGTCGCGCGCGCGTCGCATCCGAAGGCGCGCAACGGCGCGCTCAACGGCGGACCGCAAATGGTCGAGATCAGCCGCGACGGAAAGCGCGTTTATTTCACCAACTCGCTCTACGGGGCGATCGATCCGCAATTTTATCCCGAGGGCATCGACGGCTGGATGGTGAAGCTCGACGTCGGCGACAAAGGCGGCATCGATTTCGACAAGAACTTTTTTGTCGACTGGCCGAAAGGCCATCGTCCGCATCAGGTGCGCTTGCAGGGCGGCGACTGCTCGTCGGATTCGTATTGCTATCCGTGATGGAGCAGCGTTGCGTCTTGCGATGTCGCCCGACCGAGACATCTCGCCCTGGCTTGTGCTCGCGGGGCTCGGCGCGTTCCACGGCCTCAACCCGGCCATGGGCTGGCTGTTCGCGGTCGCGCTGGCGCTGCACAGGAAAAGCCGGCGCGTCGTGTGGCTGTCGCTCATTCCGATCGCCGCCGGACACGCGGCGTCGATCGCGGTCGCCGCCGCGGCGGTCGTCGCGCTCGGCTTTGTCGTCGACCGGCGCGTTCTCGAGGCGGCCGCCGGCATCGTCTTGCTGGCGTGGGCTCTTTATGACGCCGTTTACGGTCACCGCCACCGCGTGCGCGTCGGCATGCAGACCGGCATGTTCGGGCTTGGCACGTGGTCGTTCGCGATGGCGAGCGCGCATGGCGCGGGGTTGATGCTCGTCCCGGTTCTCATTCCGCTCTGCCTCGCGGCGTCGCCCGCGAAGAACTTAATGACCGCGGATTCGTTGCCGCTCTCGCTTGCCGCGGTTGCGGTGCATACCGGCGCCATGCTTGTCGTGACGGCGGCCATGGCCGCGGCCGTGTACGAGTGGATCGAGCTTGCCGTTCTTCGCCGCGGCTGGATCAATTTCGATCGCCTCTGGATCGCGGCGCTCGCGGCAACCGGACTCTTTCTCCTTGTCCGGGGGTAAGCAGACGCACGCGGCGATGTCTCCTTGGCATTGGACCTCCATCCCACTCGATTTCGGCAGGCGCATGCGAAGCGCGCCTAATCGCAGCATATGTGCTTCGGGTAAGGGGTTCGCGGCCGAACGCCTGTTGAAGCTTCACTTTAAGGGCAAGTTCGAGACGCAAGCGCTTGGTCGACCACGCGTCACTTCAGGCTGAGGACCGAGCGGTGGGCTGCGGAGCACGCGGCCGCAGCCCACGCGCCG
This sequence comes from Pseudolabrys sp., assembly GCA_025929185.1. Taxonomy (GTDB): domain Bacteria; phylum Pseudomonadota; class Alphaproteobacteria; order Rhizobiales; family Xanthobacteraceae; genus Pseudolabrys. The sequence continues at coordinate 9,247 of JAICMO010000050.1, read as the reverse complement.
TTTTGGCATTCGGCTTTATACCGCCTCGGCTTCCTGGTTGACGACCTCTTCGGCGAGTTCCGTCAGCTTGCTGTCCGTTTCCTTTTCCTCCTCCAGCGTCTCCTGGAGCAGGGAGACGGCCTCGTCGAGCTCAAGCTCCTGCGCCCAGGCGCGCAACGTGCCATAGCGTGAAATTTCGTAGTGCTCCACCGCCTGCGCCGCGCCGACCAGGCCGGCATCGAGCGCGGGCGAATTCTTGTATTCCTTGATGATCTCCTCGCCCTCGTCGATGATGCCGACGATGGCGGGGCAATTCTTTCCGCGCGGCGTTTCCTCAATAATCTTGAAGACTTGTTCCAGCCGCTTGACGTGTTCCTCCGTCTGTTCCTCGTGCTGCTCGAACGCGCCGGCGAGATCCTCGGAATTGGCCGCCTTGGCCATTTTCGGCAGGGCGGCGAGAATCTTTTTCTCGGCGAAGTACAGATCTTTCAGGCCCTCGTGAAAGAGCTCATCCAGTTGCTTGGGTTCCTTGGGCATCGTCACACTCCGGGTTGCAGGATGGGACAGCAACGCGACGTGGCGTTGCCTGTTCCGCGAGCGGATGCCGATGAGCATCAATACCGGCGCCCATGCCTCGGAGCGTCACGCCGCGTGGATAAACGTGCCGTTCTGCAATTCGGAGACGGCCTGGCGCAGCTGATCTTGCGTGTTCATCACGATCGGCCCGTACCAGGCGACCGGCTCCTCGATCGGCTTGCCGGAGACGAGCAGGAAGCGAATGCCTTTGTCGCCCGCCTGCACGGTCACCTCGTCGCCGCGATCGAACAGCACCAGCGAGCGATCGCCGACCGGCTCGCGGAAGACGATCTCTTCGCCGGCGACCTGCTTCTCGGTGAGCACGCCGAGCGGCTTGGAGGCATAGGCGAACTTGCCGTCGCCTTCGAACACGTAAGCGAAGGCGTGGCGCTCGACCTCGACCTTCAGCGTCTTGCGTTTTCCCGGCGGAACGTAAATGTCGAGATAGCGCGGATCGGCGGCGACGCCTTCGACCGGACCCTTTTTGCCCCAGAACTCGCCGCACACGATACGCACACGCGTGCCGTCGTCGTCGGTCACTTCCGGAATCTCGGCGCCCTTGACGTCCTGATAGCGCGGCGCGGTCATCTTCAGCGAGGAGGGCAGGTTCGCCCACAGCTGAAAGCCATGCATGCGGCCGAGCGCGTCGCCCTGCGGCATCTCCTGATGCATGATGCCGCGGCCGGCTGTCATCCATTGCACGTCGCCCGCGCCAAGCGAGCCGCGGTTGCCGAGGGAGTCGCCGTGCTCGACCGTGCCGTTGAGCACGTAGGTGATGGTCTCGATGCCGCGATGCGGATGCCATGGAAAGCCGGCAAGGTAATCGCTCGGCCGGTCGTTGCGGAAATCGTCGAGCAAGAGGAACGGATCGGTTTCCGCGGTGTCGCCGAAGCCGAAGGCGCGGCGCAGCTTCACGCCGGCGCCTTCGATCGTCGGCTTGGATTGCACGATGCGTTTGACGGGACGGATGGACATGGGCTTGTCTCTTGTTTTGTCATTCCGGGGCGCGAGCGCAGCGAGCGAACCCGGAATCCAGCGCAAACTTCCGAACTTGCCGCTCTGGATTCCGGGTCCGGCGCTTTCGCGCCGTCCCGGAATGACGGGTGAACATATCACGCCGCGCGTTCGGACGCGGCCGTATTTGTGAACCGCGCGGCATAGGCGGCGAACCGGTCGATGAAATTCTTCAGGAACGCGCGCACCTTTTCATCGGCGACGTCGCCTTGCGCGTCGATCAGCTCGGGCTTGAACGCGATATAGGCTTCGCCGCCCATCACGTGCATGCCGACGAAATTGCCGAGGATCTGCCGCAGGTGCTGCTGGGCGACCGCGCTTGAAATCGCGCCGCCCGACGTGCCGGTCGTCGCTGCCGGCTTGCCGACCCAGACGCTGGTGCCGTAGGGGCGGCTGCCCCAGTCGATCGCGTTCTTGAGCAGCGCGGGAATCGAGCGATTGTGCTCCGGCGTGACGAACAGAAACGCATCGCAGCCGGCGGCCTCGGCCTTGAAGCGCGCGACCGCCGCCGGCAGATCGGACTCCAAATCCTGATTAAAAAGCGGCAGGTCGTCGACCTTGAGGAACTTGGCCTCGAATTTGTCGCCGCCGAGCCGCGCCAAAGCCTGCGCCAGCTTGCGGTTGATGGACTCGCGGCGATTGCTGCCGACGACGATGCCGAGCTTGAGTTTAGCCATGGTCATCCCTACCTTGGTAACTAATTGATACCAACGCTACATAGGTGACCATGCCAGCCCGGCAAGAAGGCACATCGCGTATACCGAGGAACCTGGAGGTTCCCGAAGACTGCCGCGCTATCAGCGAAGTTTTGTCGCGTGTCGGCGACAAGTGGACCGTGCTGGTCGTCTCCGCGCTGGGCGAGGGGCCGAAACGGTTCAACGAATTGCGCCGCGCGCTTGGAAGCATTTCGCAGCGCATGCTGACGCTGACGCTGCGCGGCCTGGAGCGGGACGGGCTCGTCACGCGCACGGCGTTTCCGACCGTGCCGCCGCGCGTCGAATACGAATTGACCAAGCTCGGCCGCTCGCTGCTCGAGCCGGTGAGCGGGCTGGGCCTGTGGGCGCGAAAAAACCGTGCCGCCATTCAGGATGCACGGCGGAAGTTCGATGCGATGCCGGCGAGTAACGTCCGGTGAGCGTGTCATTTGCCGAGATCGGATACCGTCGGAGCCTGCACCCGCGAAGGCGGATATGAACGGGAGCGAGGCGATTTCGATTATCAGATCGATCTACATGCAACATCCGCCCGTCTGCATCGGCGGGCAGGGGACGGAGCCGTATGAGCAGAACACGCAGCAGTCTCCCGGCTCGGGCTTGAGCCGCTCGCCACATCCTTTGCAGTCGTAGAAAAACTGACACGCATCGACCGGCATGCGCTCGGTTTCGCGATGCCCGCATCTCGGGCAGGTGACGGTCGACACTTCGATCACGTGCGCACAGAGCAGTTTTCAGTTCGGTTCTGCTTCGCACCGTCATTGCCGGGCAACCGGGTCCGGCCGCACGCCGGCCCGGTCGTAAACTTGACCCGCGCATGACGGGTCATGTCACGCATCGGCGTTGACCGAAATTTGCCGCCACTCGCTTTCGAGCAGGCGCTTCACGATCTTCGCGCGCTCCAGCGCCTCCGCCCTGGTGGCGTCGAGCGCCGCGATATCGGCGCCGAGTATCTCGGCTTCGCTCAATTGCCGGCACAATTCGGCGCGCTCCTTGAGCGCGACCAGCGCCGCGGCCAATTTCGTTTCAAGTAGCTTGAACTGACTTTCCAGCATCGCATCGGCGCTGAGGATGTGGCCGATATGGCAGCGGAATTGCAGGAGATTGCCGATATGCTCGGCCCGCAGCGCGCCGCCGCACTCCGGACAGGTCAGAGCGGTGGGACGATCAAGCCGGTATTCCTCAGTCATCGTTGCCCTCCTTCAAGCAGTGCCTCAGGCTTCCTTCCGGTGGCGATCTTCCGCGCGAGAGCGACCAAAAGCGGCGCTATCTCGTCAAGCGCCACGCAGTAATCGGCGCCGGCGTAGCGTAATGCGCTTGTCGGCATCTCCGCGCATTCGGCGTTGCCCGGTTGCTGAACCACGGCGATGCCGCCAGCCTTACGTAGAAGGTAAAGCCCGGCACTCCCGTCGTTAAGGCCCCCCGTCAGGATGACGCCGACCGACTTCGCGCCATACGCTTTCGCAACCGACCGGAATAATGGATCGATGGCCGGCCGCGCCCAGTTCTCGCGCGGGCCGCGGGACGTGCGTAAAAGGCCGCCCAGCGCCGTCATGTGGTGGTCGGGCGGCGCGACGAAAATGCAACCGGGCGCAACCGGCGTCAGGTTGTGGGCGTGCAGCGCCGGCAGCGGGCCGGCTTTGGACAAAAGTTCCGGCAGAAAGCTGTGCCGCGGGCCGACATGCTGGACGACCAATAACGCCGCCGGAATATCGACGGGCAGATCGGACGCGAGCTTGATCAGCGCCTGCACGCCGCCAGCCGACGCGCCAATGGCTATGGCGGCGAAGTTTGCCAAGCGACGATCGCCTTTTGCATGTGCGAATCCTTTTCCGACGGACGTTCCGGCGGCAGTCGTGCGCGCGGTGTGCGAGATTCAAGTCGTGGCACAGTTCTTCCGCGCACTTATCCGCAGCTTTTGAGTCAAGCGCGCGCGAGCGCAAATGTTCCGCGCGCTTGCGAGCGCAAAAAATGAGGGACAGGCTGCGAAGCCTGTCCCGGTGTTGTCTCACGTTGCTTAAATCGAGCGACGTGACTCGCAACTTTCGATCGCGACTTACGATGCCTTGCTAAGCGGCACGGCGATGAAGCGCGTGTTGTTCGCGGTCTTCACCCGCATCAGCACGGCGTGCTTGCCGCTGTCCTTCGCCTCTTTCAGCGCGTTGCGCACGTCGGAGGCCTTGCCGACCGCCTTGCCGCCCACATCGAGGATCACGTCGCCGGCGCGGAAGCCGTGCTCGGCGGCCGGACCGTCCGGATTGACGCCGACCACGACGACGCCTTTGCCGCCGGCGCCCGCCACGTCGTTCGCCGGCGCGAGCGTGAGGCCGAGATGTGGCACGCCGGACTGCTGCGCGCCGTTGTCGTTTTGATTTTCATTCTGCTCGTTGCCCGCGGTCCGCTGCGACGGCATTTTGGCGAGCGTCATGGTGACGGTCTTCATGTCGCCGTCATGCAGCAGCGTGACTTTGACGGCGCTGCCCGGCTTCATGTTGCCGATGGTGCGGGCGAGATCGCGCGAGTCTTTCACCGGATCGTCATTGACTTTGGTGATGACGTCGCCGGCGACGATGCCCGCCTTGGCGGCCGGGCTGTTGGCTTGCGCATTGTCGACGATCGCCCCTTGCGCTTTCTTCAGCCCGAGGCTCTCGGCGATGCCGGCGGAAACGGGTTGCACCGTCACGCCCATCCAGGCGCGCACGACTTTGCCGTGCTCCTTGAGCTGCGCGATGACGTTCTTCGCGGTGGTCGATGGAATGTCGAAGCCGATGCCGACCGAGCCGCCGGACGGCGAGAAGATCGCCGTATTCACGCCGACGACGTTGCCGTCGATGTTGAAGGCGGGGCCGCCGGAGTTGCCCTTGTTGATCGGCGCGTCGATCTGGATGTAGTCGTCGTACGGACCGGAGCCGATGTCGCGACCGCGCGCCGACACGATGCCCGCGGTGACGGTGCCGCCGAGGCCGAACGGATTGCCGACCGCGACCACCCAGTCGCCGACGCGCGGCGCCTTGTCGGCAAACTTCACGTAAGGAAAGGTCTTGTCGCTGTCGACCTTGATCAGCGCGAGGTCGGTTTTCGGATCGGTGCCGATCACTTTGGCTTTGTAGATCGTGCCGTCGTCGGTCTTCACCTGCACGGTGTCGGCGTGATCGACGACGTGGTTATTCGTCACCGCGTAGCCGTCGGCGGAAATGAAGAAACCCGAGCCTTCGCCGGTGACGATCTGCTTGCCGTGCGGCATATTGCGGCCGAACTGCCGGAAGAACTTCTCCATCGGAGAGCCCGGCGGGAATTGCATGCCGTTGCCGTTATTGCCCATGCCGGTGGTCGCCGGCTCGTCGATGCGCACGCGCACGGAAATGACCGCCGGTTTTACTTTGGCGACGAGATCGGCAAAGCCGCGCGGTCCTTGCGCCTGCGCGTCGGCGGCTTGCGCGCTCGCGGCGGGGCTTACGATGTTCGAGAAGTTGTAATGGCCGGGGCCGCCGGCGAGCACGGCGATGCCGAGCACGGCGACCGAGCCGAGCAGCGCCATGCGCCGGCCGGTTCGCGATTTTGATCTGTTCGATTCGAATGAATGGCGTTCGTTCATCGGGTCGTCTCCGTCGGATAGAGGGAATGGGTAAGGCACGCTGCCCTTCACGCTGTTAACGCATGAAATAACGGATGCGCCTTACGACGACCTGTCTTGAAGATTTAAACTTGTTAATCGTGGACGGATGTTAATGCGCGATAGCTTCATGGTGGAGCGCCGCGTCCCCGCCAATCTCGAATGAGCGAGCCGCTTCTTATCCCTCCCCGCTCTGCGGGGAGGGTGGCGAGCGACAGCGAGCCGGGTGGGGTGCATTTCGATTTGCGCAAAACCCCACCCCGATCCGAGCTTCGCTCGGATCGACTCTCCCCTTGCAGGGGAGGGATAAGGAAGCAACTAACGCGCTGCCATATTGCGCGCGGCGAGCGCCTCGCCGAGCGCGCGCGCCAAGTCGTCGATATCATAGGGCTTGCGCAGGATCGGCCGCCCTTGATGGTCGATGAAGCTGCGGGCATAGCCGCTGGTGAGCACGACGGGAATGTGCGGATAGCGCTCGTTCACGATCCGCGCCAGGGCGAGCCCGTCTTGATCGCCCGGCAGCACGACATCGCTGAAAACGAGATCGATCGGCGTTCCCGAGGCGAGCATGTCCAGCGCGGGTCGCGCCGCATCCGCCACGCGCGCGCGATAGCCGAGTTGCTCGACCAAGCCGACGGTCACCGCGCGCACCTCGACGTTGTCCTCCACCACGAGAACGACCTCGCCGTGGCCGGCGGCCCTCGTCACCGGCTCGTGCGGCGGCGGGCTCGATACCGGCTTGAGGCTGCGCGGCAGATAGAGCGTGACCGTGGCGCCGTGGCCGACGTCGCTCACGATCGCGGCCGTCCCGCCGGATTGGCGCGCGAAGCCGTACACCTGCGACAGGCCGAGACCGGTGCCGCGGCCGATGCTCTTGGTGGTGAAGAACGGCTCGAAGACGCGTCCGATCGTGTCGGCCGGAATGCCGACGCCGGTATCCGACACCGTAAACGCGACGAAGTCGCCTTCGAGCCGTTCGGCGGTTTCGAAGGCGGACAGCGTCGTGTTCTCGGCGGAAAGCGTGATCGTCCCGCTTCCGGCGATTGCGTCGCGCGCGTTCACCACCAGATTGACCAGCGCCAACTCGAATTCGGGAATGTCGATCGCGATCGGCCAGATGTCTTCCGGGATCGCGATGCGCAATTCGATATTGCCGCGCACCGAGCTCGACAGCATGTCGCGAAAGGCGGCGACAATTTGCGCAGGCGAAACGGTGGTCGGATTGAGCGGCTGGCGGCGCGAGAAGGTCAGCAGCTGGCGCGTCAAAGACTCTCCGCGCGAGGCGGCCATCTTGATCGCCTCGAGCGCGCGGACGTTTTGGGGTTCATCGATGCGCTTCGACAGCCATTGCGCGCGACCGCTGACCACCATCAGCAGATTGTTGAAGTCGTGCGCGACGCCGCCGGTGAGCTGGCCGAGGGCTTCCATCTTTTGCGACTGCGCGAGCTGCCGTTGCGTTTTCTCCAATTCCGCCGCCGCCTGCTTTTCCGCGGTGACGTGCCGGCCGGCGACGTAGATGAGGCCTTTGTCCGCCGTCATGGTCCAGGCGATCCAGCGCCATGAGCCGTCGCGGTGGCGGAAGCGGTTTTCCATGCGCACGGTCTGCACGCCGCGCGCGAGCTGCGCGCGGCCGGCTTGCGCGGCGGGCGCGTCGTCCGGGTGGCGCAGCGTGCTCACGTGCATCGACTTGATTTCGTCCTCCGACCAGCCGAGCAGGTTGGTCCAGGCCGGATTGACGCTGACGAAATAGCCTTCGAAGTTGGAAACGCCGAGCAGGTCTTCCGACACCGTCCAGATGCGGTCGCGCTCGCGAATGCGCTCCTCGACTTCCGCTTCGAGCTGGCCGGTCAGCACGCGCAGCATGCCTTCGTGGCGCACGCGCTCGGTGGTTTCGACCGTGACCGCGAGCACGCCGCCGATGCCGTTCGGCGCCGTCGGATCGGGAATCGGACTGTAGCTGATGGTGAAGCGGGCCTGTTCCGGAAGCGGGCCGTGGCGGCGAATCGTCCAGGCGTGGTCGATTGCGAAAAAGCTCTCGCGCTCGCCGCGCAGGATCGCTTCGGTGAGGGGCCCAAGCCGGTCGTAGATTTCCGGCCACATCGCGCGCAACGGCTGGCCGAACGCGGCCGGATGCTTCTCGCCGAGCAGCGGGACGTAGGCGTCATTATAGATGTTGATCAGCTCCGGGCCCCAGCGCACCACCATCGGAAAGCCGGAGGCGAGCACCAGGTCGACGGCGAAATTCAGGGCAGGGGACCACCGCTCGCGCGGCCCGAGCGGGCTTGCCGCCCAGTCGAATTCGTCCAAGCGCCGACGCATCTCGCCGGCGGGGATTGCGTCCGCCGCTGTGCTGGCGGCGGCCGGGCCGCCTGGACGGCGCATGCCGTTTTCCCCCTCCGAACCTGAGGAAACGTGGGGGCCGTCGTCGGGTTCCATCGACTGCACCTGCTGGAGGGCGCGCCTTGCGAGGGCGATCCGCATGGTAATTTGCAGCGGCGCGCGCGCCAAATCCACGGCATCGCGACGATCGATTCGGAGGCGGTTTGGCGAGCGCTCGGCGGAAGCTGCCCTGCGCTATGCTGTTAAACCGCGAGCACGCGTCTTGCCGTCATCGCTTGCCTCGCGCTGCGCGCCGGCGCAGCGACCGGCTGAAATGACGCGCGGCTCGCCGCGCTTTTTTTCGCTGCGGCCGATAGGCTTCAATCCGCGATACGCGCCAAGCGCCGCTATTTGCTGACGAAAACAGCGCTCGCCTGATGTTAGGAAAAAAGTCCTTGACAGCGTGACGCTGCTCCGCTACAGATGGCGCACGCTTCACACTTGCGTCCGGCGCGGCGCACGAGCGCAGCCGGCGGACGCAGGGCAAATTCAAATATGCGCCGGAACAGCGGCCGGGCCGCGGCATTGTTGTCGAACGGCGCGGTGTCTTTCTATTCGGCCGCGCGGTTCCCGGAGGCGCAAATGCCCGAGCACGAAAACGCGAACGGCGACAGGATCGTCGAAACCAAAACCGAGGCGCGGGCGGCGGTCACCGGCCATCACGGCAGCACGGTGCTGCTTCTCAGCACGCTCGGCGTCATCGTCCTGTTTATCTGCGTCTATCTTTATTTCTTCGCCTAGCAGGTTCCTGAAAACTCTCTGCCGTCATTCCGGACGCCGCGAAGCGGCGATCCGGAATCCAGAAACACTGAAAAGATCAATGTGGCCGGATTCCGGGTTCACGCTTTCAGCGCGCCCCGGAATGATCGGGAAATATTTTTCAGCAGCTTGCTAGACCTCGCGCCGATGGCGTCGGCGCCCCTTTGCAAACCCGGCGGCTCAGGCATGACGGACATTCCCGACGCCGCGCTGC
>JAICMO010000003.1 GCA_025929185.1 Pseudolabrys sp. | reverse complement strand
TGCTGACGTCGGCGCCGCGCATTGAGGGCAACCCGTACATCTTTCCGTCGCCGGTCAACGGGCGTCCCTGCGCGTCGCTGTTCTTTCCCTGGGACCGCATTCGCAAGCGCGCCGGACTGGAAGACGTGCGCCTGCACGACCTGCGCCATTCGTTCGCGAGCTTCCTGGTCAACCGCGGCGTGTCGCTTTACGTCGTGCAGGGACTGCTCGGGCACCTGCACGCGCGCACCACGCAGCGCTACGCGCATCTGACGCAAGAGACGCTGATCGGCGCGGCCGATCTCATCCAGGACGTGGTGACGTATCCGGGCGTAAGCCGCATGAACGGCGGCTCGCCTCCCGCGCCGCAATTTGCCGCAAGGCCTGGCGCGTCGCCGTCATCCTTCGAGGCGCGCTGACGCGCGCGCCTCAGGATGACGGAAGCAGTGCAATTCGCAACGAGAGAGCGCGAGCGAGCGTGACAGCCTCTCTCCGTCACCTGAGGAGGCCGCCGCAGGCGGCCTGTCGCCGTCACCCTGAGGTGGCTGCGCGCCAGCGCAGCCCTCGAAGGGCGGCCGGTGACTCTTTTTGCAATCGGCCTCTTGGTTCATTGCCCGTCATCCTTCGAGGCTCCCCCGGCTCAAGGCCGGGGTCGCGCCTCAGGATGACGGAAACAGCGCACTTAGCAATGAGAGAGCGCGACCAGGCGTGACAACCTCTCTCCGTCACCCTGAGGAGCCCGCGCGTTAGCGCGGGCCTCGAAGGGCGACGCACACTTCAGGAGGATCGCTTAGAGCGGCCGCCGCGCCGCTTGGAAAGCGCGCGAACGGAGGCCCAGTCGCCTTTGATCAGCGCCTCCTTCAATGCATTTTGAAAGATCGTCGCCCGTCGCGCTGCCGACGTAATATGAGCCGTCGCTGCATCCGAGCATATAGACGAACGCGCCCATTCTGATTCCCATCCGCATCTGGCTCACAAAGCATATCGCCGTCGCCCTGAAGAGGCCGCCGCAGGCGGCCTGTCCCCGTTACCCTGAGGTGGCTGCGCGCCAGCGCAGCCCTCGAAGGGCGGTCGGTGACTCTTTTTGCAATCGGCCTCTTGGTTCATTGCCCGTCATCCTTCGAGGCTCCCCCGGCTCAAGGCCGGGGTCGCGCCTCAGGATGACGGGTTGGCGGCGTGCGCGCCTATCCCTTCCTCCATCGCCCCAGGAAGACGGATTGAATCACTCTGCGTTAAGCCGCCAACCCGGCGACGAATACACGGCCTCTCGCACGGCCAAGTAAAGCCAGGTAAACCTCAATGCCCGCTGAAGATCCGATATGCGACGCGGTCGCCCGGCGCGATACCGAGCTTGCGCGCCGTCCCGCCGATCAGTTCCAGTACCGCCCGCACAGGTCCGCCCGACGAGATTATTCGCGTCGACAGCGGCGTCGTGTTTTCGGCGATGCGCAAAATGCTGCCGTCCTGCCGGATGAACAGCATGTCGAGGGGAATGTAGGTATTTTTCATCCAAAAATTGACCGGCTGCTCGGTTTTGAAGTCGAACAGCATGCCCTGGCCTTCGGGAAGCGACTTGCGGAACATCAGCCCGCGCTCCCGGGCGGCGTCATTATCGACGATCTCGACCGCAAATGTATGGACGCCGGTTTTGCTCGCGATCTCCAGCGTTTGCATTTCCGCGGCGCGCACGTGCACTGCCGTGATCGCCAAAGCCGCAACGACGAAGGTAATCGAGAGAAAGGCCCGCATAGCCTCGCCTTTACGCGCGGAAAAATGGCGCGGCAACCAAATTCCGCTCCGTCACGCTGAGGTGCTCACGCGAAGCGTGAGTCGAAGGGTGACGGGCCAGGATTCCGTGCGCCAATCTCAGCGAACGAAGGGGCGGCTGGGGTTCACACAGATTCCCCAACCCGCCGCTCGCTTTCGCGAGCGACTCCTCCTCGCTTCGCAAGGGCGAGGAAAAATAATTCTAATGCGAGATCGGCCCGTGGGATCCGCCATCCGGCCGGACCTCCGCCGCCATCAAGCCTTTCGGCCCGGGCCCGAAGCGCACCAGCACGGTTTGGCCGGGGCGCAATTCGGCAATGCCATACCGCCGCAGGGTCTCCATGTGAACGAAGATGTCCGGCGTGCCCTCGCCCCGCGTCAGAAATCCAAAGCCACGCAAGCGGTTGAACCATTTGACTTGCGCCCGCTCGAGGCCGCTGGTCGGCGTGACGGTGACGTGGGTTCGTGGCGGCGGCATTTGCGCCGGATGAACGGCCGTCGACTCGTCCATCGACAGAATGCGAAACGCCTGTAGCCCTTTTGCGCGTTGCAGCACCTCGCAGACGACGCGAGCGCCCTCATACGCCGTCTGAAAGCCGTCCCGCCGCAAGCAGGTGACATGCAAGAGCACGTCCGGCATTCCGTTGTCTGGAATAATGAAACCGAAGCCCTTGGAGACGTCGAACCACTTGATGACACCCGATAACTCGATCAGGTTTGCCGTTGTTTCATCAACGAGTTCTCTGACCGTCCCCGGTCCGAGATGTGCCCCTGGCATTTTCGACTCGAATCCGTCCGACGCCATGACGTCGTACGCCGCCGCTGTTGTGGCGCCTCTTCAAGGGCGCTTCCACGAATCTGTGATTCGAAGATAACACCGAGGCTAAAAGCGGAAAGTGCAAAATATGCTTGCGCACAGGAGTATGCACAGCGGAAAATTTTGCGAATCAGTGCCGAATAAACGGCGCGAGCACGTCGCCGATGTCCTGCCGGACGACGAGATCGGCGATTTCGTCGAAATCGGTTGCTTCCCGATTGATAATCGCGAGACGCGCGCCGTTTCTTTTCGCCGTCAAAGGGAATCCGGCGGCCGGCCATACGACGAGGGAGGATCCGATCGCAAGGAACAGGTCACAACGGAGAGTCATGTTTTCGGCACGGCGCAGGGCCTCCTCCGGCATCGCCTGCCCGAATGAAATCGTCGCAGTTTTGATGTAGCCACCGCATGCTTCGCAGTCCGGCGCGCGTGCGGTCGCTTCGAATTTCTCCCGCACCCAGCCCAGTTCATATCGCCGTGCGCAATCGAGGCAGAGCGCATAGGTGGTATTGCCGTGTAACTCGACGACATCCGCGGGAGCAATGCCGGAATCCTGGTGCAAATTGTCGATGTTTTGCGTGATAAGCGCTGGCGCCTTGCCCGTCCTGTAAAGGCTCGCAAGTGCGCGATGGCCTCGCCCAGGCTGCGGCCGCCCGATCGCGTCGGCCAAGATAAATCGGCGACGCCAGGTTTCATCGCGCATCTCCTGGCCCGCCAAAAACGCATCGAACGGGATGGGCTGAATCTTGCTCCATAACCCCCCGGGCGACCGGAAATCGGGAATGCCGCACTCAGTCGATATGCCCGCACCCGTGAAGGGCAGCACAAAATGCGCCTCTTCAACGAGTGCGCCGAGCCGTGCAATGGCGGTGTTCAGATCGGATGCGATCATCAATATAATCCGGGGCGAGAGAGGCTCCTCCTCGTATCAAGAGGTTTTATCATGCGATTTCTGCATACGATGCTGCGCGTACGCAATCTCGATGCGGCGCTCGAGTTCTACGGAACATTGCTGGGCCTGAAAGAGGTCCGACGACGCGTGGATGAAAAGAACCGCTACACGCTCGTGTTCCTCGCGGCGCCGGATGACGCGCCGGCGGCGGAAGCGGCGCTCAAGGCCGGACGGCGTGACGCGCCGGTGGTCGAGCTCACCTACAACTGGGACGCCGAGGATTACGGCGAAGCGCGCTTCTTCGGTCACCTCGCCTACGAGGTCGATGACATTTACGCGACGTGCGAGCGGCTGATGAAAGGCGGCGTGACGATCAACCGTCCGCCACGCGACGGTGTGATGGCTTTCGTGCGCTCCCCCGACAAGCACTCGATCGAACTCCTACAGAAAGGCGAGGGGAAACCGCCGCAGGAACCCTGGAAATCTATGCAGAACACGGGCAGATGGTAGACGGCACCCCGTTCCGGCTCGCTTGCCGGTCTGCGCCAACCTCTTTATACCTCGCCGCGGCTTGCGCCTTCTGCGCGAGTGCAGCGCCCTTCGTCTAGCGGTCCAGGACGCCGCCCTTTCACGGCGGAAACAGGGGTTCGATTCCCCTAGGGCGCGCCATGCGACTGCCGGTTTGGCTGAGGCAACCCGCCGCATAATCGCGATGGCCGTGCAGGACCAAGGCGCAATGGAAGAGCAAAAATCGCTTCCCGTTCGGCACGCCAATTTTAATGAGCAAGAGATTTATCCGATTGTGCAAGAGCGATTGGAGCGTCGCTGAGCTTTCACGCCGCGCGGGCTAGCACGTGACGAGCTCGCTGCCCGCCGCCTTTGTAGAATCGTCCGTGCTCCAAAACTGTCTCAGCAGCGGACTTCCGGCATGCCGGTGCAAATCGCTTGGCCCGAAGATCGCGCCTAGGGACGCCTCGCTTTTCCCTCGCCGCAGTCGGAGAAGCAGGCGCGCCAAAGTGACGCGCGACAATGCATATCGGCCATGCGCCTGCGCGCATTTGCCCCGCATTTAACGCAGAAATTATGACCCTATCGAGCGCCGTCGCGTTATCTTTCGTTGCCTTTCGATGAGCTCCAAGAGGAGCGTCAGGCCATGGTGAACAGCAAGAACATAGTGGCGGCGCTGCGGCGCGACGTATCATTCGTTTGGCACGCCATAATCGCGATCGTATTTATCGGCTTTGCCAGTCTCGCGGTGGCCGCGGCCTTGCTCGATCTGATTTCGATCCGCCACTGAATTACAGGCAGGGTTCATGAGGGGTTCGGCGGATAGCCGTGACGCCGGCCGCTGAAGTCCTGCACTTCATAAAAGCCTTTCGCACCGTCGCGTGTCGGCTCCAAATAGCACGGACCGATCGGCGACTTTCCAAAACCGCCCGGAATGTCGAGAACGTACACGGGTTGGCACAAGCCGGACAGCCGGCCGTGCATAGCACGCATCAACGCGCGCCCCGTCTCGATATTAGTGCGCAGATGCGACGTCCCCGGCGCCAGATCGCCGTGGTGCAAGTAATACGGCTTGATCCGGCACTCGACCAAGGCGCGCAGCAAGGCGCCGAGCGCTTCCGGCGTATCGTTCACTCCTGAAAGCAGCACCGATTGGCTCACCATCGGAATGCCAGCGTCAACAATGCGAGCGCAGGCAACACGCGCAAGCTGTGTCAGTTCGCGCGCGTGATTAACGTGGATCGCAACATAAACGGCCTTTTTGCACGCCTTCATCGCTCGCACCATATCCGCTGAAATTCGGCCCGGATCGGCGACAGGAACACGCGTGTGAATGCGCACGATCTTGACATGCTCGATCGCCGCAAGCTGCTTCATCACCGCACGCAAGCGACGGGACGACAGCACCAATGGATCTCCGCCGGTGAGGATGACCTCCCAAATTTCCTTATTCGACCGGATGTAGTCGAGCGCGGTGCTCAAGGCGGTCGCTGACAATGCATTTGCTTTACCCGGACCCACCATCTCCCGTCGGAAGCAAAAGCGGCAGTAGACCGCGCAAACGTGCACGAGCTTGAGCAACGCGCGGTCGGGATAGCGGTGCACGATTCCTTCGACCGGGCTGTGCGTGCCGTCTCCGATCGGATCGGAGCTTTCGTTTTCCCGCACGCTCAACTCCGCGGCATCAGGAACGAATTGACGCGCGATTGGATCCCGCGAGTCCGACTTGTCGATCAGATCGGCGAATGCGGGCGGCAGCGCCGTTGCATAACGAGACGCAACGGCTTCCAAATCGGCAAGCCGATCGGGAGAGGCCAAGCCTTGCTCAACGAATTGCACCGGCTTGCGCAACGTTCCGGATTTCATGACTTCGTCCCTTTGCTCGCGCCGTCTGTTACCGCTCAGCGACCGGCGTCCACAACACTTGCTCGATTCGTTCCGCGCCGGTTGCCAGCATGACCAACCTATCGAAACCAAGCGCGATCCCGCTTGCCTGCGGCATCTGCGAGAGCGCGGCAAGAAAATCCTCATCGACCGGATAGCGCTCACCATAAATGCGTTGCTTTTCTTCCATGGCGGACGCGAAGCGGCGACGCTGCTCCGCCACATCGGTCAGTTCGCCGAAAGCATTCGCAAGCTCGACGCCGCAGGCGTAAAGCTCGAAGCGCTCGGCAATTTTTGTCTCGCCTGGCTTGGGACGCGCGAGTGCCGCTTGTGCAATCGGATACTCGTAAAGAATCGTGGCGCGCCCATTGCCGAGCCGCGGCTCGATCTTTTCAACCAGAATCCGGCTGAAGATGTCACCCCACGTATCATCGTCGGCAATTCGGACGCCGATCGCATTTGCTGCCGCTGCTAATCTGTTGCGATCGCCTTCCCGGTCGCTCATCGTCGCCAGCAGGTCGACGCCGGCGTAGCGGTCGAAAGCCTCGGCCACAGTCATTTGCTCGGGCGTGGTGAAGGGATCGATTTCCCGTCCACGAAAGCTGAATTTTTTGGTCGCCGCCGCCTGCGCAGCTTCCGCCAGCAGCGCGGCGCAATCTTCCATAATCCGTTCGTACGGCTCATTCGTCCGATACCACTCGAGCAGCGTGAACTCAGGATGATGCAGCGGCCCGCGCTCACGGTTGCGGAACACGCGGGCGAAATCGTAGATGCGCGGCTCCCCCCCGCTCAGCAGCTTCTTGCACGCGAACTCCGGCGAGGTCCGCAGGTAGAGCGTGGCGCGGTCGCCGCTCGGAGCCGCCAACTCGGTGGAGAAGGCGTGCAAATGCGTCTCGTTGCCCGGCGAAATCTGGAGCGCGGCGGTTTCAACTTCGACGAAATCCTGGTCTGCAAACCAGGCCCTCATCGCTGAAGCAATGCGTTGCCGCGCCAAAAGGAAAGGACGGCGTCGGGCGTAGATTTCCGGCGACCAGAAGGACGGAAGGCGGCTCGGCACGTTTACCTCAAGCCTGCTCGCCTTTGCGCGGAGGGCTGGCATCCGACGCCAAGATGGGTATGGTGCGCCCCGAAATCGCAGAACGTCAGGCCATATCGATCAAGGATTAGAGACGTGAAAGTCATCGCTAGCTCGCTTCGCAAAGGCAATATTGTCGATGTAGACGGGAAACTCTATGTCGTTCTCACTGCCGAGAATTTTCATCCGGGCAAGGGAACTCCGACCACCCAGGTTGACATGCGCCGAATCTCGGACGGCGTGAAGACCTCCGTGCGCTACAAGACCACCGATCAGGTCGAGCGGGCGCACGTCGAGGACCATGCGTTTCAGTATCTCTATCAGGACGGCGAAGGCTTCCATTTTATGAACGCCGAAAATTACGATCAGGTCACGCTTCCGGCTGACGCGATCGGGGATCAGTCCGTCTATCTTCAGGAAAACATGACGGTGAACCTTAGCATTCACGAAGGAATTCCGGTCGCGATCGAGTTGCCGCAAAAGGCGACTCTGGAGGTCGTCGACACGGAGCCGGTCGTAAAGGGACAAACGGCGGCCGGGTCGTTCAAGCCCGCAAAACTTTCGAATGGTGTGCGTACGATGGTGCCGACACATATCACGATCGGCGCCCGCATCGTGGTGATGACGGCCGACGGCTCGTACGTCGAGCGCGCGAAGGATTGATTCCTTCCGTGCCCTGCTCCGCAGCGCATTTACACCCGCACGCTTGCCCTCATCTCTTTCGGAAACAGATCGTCAGGCGTCATTCGCTTCGCGGTCACGCCCTGATCGTGCGCGAAGCGGCAAAACGCATCGAGGGTCTTGCGGTTCGCTTCCAGTCCGTACGCAAACGGATCGTTGCCGAAGTCCTTGCCCCACTCCTCGGCGATCGCCGCCGACCACGGCACCGGAATGCGCGACGCGGTTAAGTCATGCATCCGCTCGAGGCTGCGTGCTTTCGCTTCCTCAAAGGCTTTGAACAAGTTCATCGCCACCCACGGATAACGCTCGAACAATGCGCGCCGGAGAGCGATCACGTGCATGATGGGGAAAATTCCTGTTTCGCGGTAGTAGCGCGCTTCCGCCGCACGATAATTGGGAAAGAGCCGAACAATCTTTCCTTCTCCCTGCTTGAACGCATCCGGCACCCGGGCCGAAATAGCGGCATCGATCTCACCGGAGAGCAATAATGCACTGATGCTGGCGTCGCGGCGCTGTTCGTAGCGGATTCCCTTCGGCAGTTTGAACTCAACCTTTTCCTCGCGGCCAGCCTGATTCATGCCCGCCTGAACCCATTGAATCGATTTGAGGTCGATACCGCAACTTTCCGCTAAGTAACCGCGCGCATAGATTCCGGCGGTCTGCGCCCATTCCGGAATTCCGACAGTTTTGCCGACCAAATCTTTCGGCGATGCTATTTTGCGATCTGCGCGCGCATAGAACGCCGATTGCCGGAAGACGCGCGACGGAAACACCGGAATGCCGACAAATGGCGAATCTCCCTGCGAGGCGAAGCCGATGAACTTGCCAAACGATAATTCTGAAATGTCCCACTCACGGTTTTTGATGAATCGAAAAAACACTTCCTCGACCGGCAAGACGAACGAAGTCAGCGTAATGCCGTCGACCCGCACCGTCCCGTTCATCAGATCGCGCACGTGATCGTAATCGGTCGCGGCGAGTGTCAAATGCAGACGGGCGGCCCCGCCGCTCTCCACAATCTGGGGCGCGCGATCCGGCCCGCCGGCCGTTCCTCTATTCTCCGGCATTTGCACGGTCATGGATTGGGATGTCCTTTTAACCCGCCACAATTCGCCGTGGGACGATGCAGCGGCAGCCCTTGTATGCGGCAGTCCTATGCCTCTACTCTGGCGCGTTGCCAAGTCCATAGCGCCGATTTGAGAGACACGCATTGAGATCTTCGATTTTTGCCAGCCTTGCACTCCTTCTGGCGACCGCAGCAACAGCCGGCGAAATCGAGGCTCCCCGTGTCACCCTTTCGCACGTCGATTGGGCTTCGGCTGCATCGACGGTCTCTGGCCAGAGCAGCGGCAAGGCCGATGCTCTTTTCGCTCGGCTGAATGCGCAGACCGGGACGCGATTCGCCGGCATCGGCAAGAGCGCGGTGCCAGTGCTGTTGCCCATCGATATCGATGCGTTTCGCAAAGATTTTGTTGCGGGGCATAGCGATGTTTATACATCCAGGAAATATTTCGGCGGTTTTTATCCATCGAAATTCTTTCTAGCGGGTCCTGCCGGTTACACCGCAACCTTCTTCATCGATACGGCAGATGCGGGCCTTAACTTCGAGTACAGGAAAAGACCGATCGAGGTGGAAATTACCGGCGCCGCTTTCACCTACGATCTCGACGGCCCCGATCATCAGGAAGAATCGACGCCGAAAGCATTGGAAGATTTATTTCCGGGTATCCGACGCATTTTGCGCGACGCACATGTGCGTTACGCTTTCGAGCGCTTCGGCGTACCTTATGTCGTTTCCATTCAGTGTTACGATCGCCCGCCCTCCGATCGCTACGTTTCGTGCCGAGAAGCCGATCCTGTTGCCGAGCGTTTTCTGCGCGCTTTGCACACCGCCGGAGGAACGCCGGCTCAAATACAGCAGCCGAAAATCGACCTCACCCAACCGAGCACGATATCCGGCTCATTTACCTACTATGGCCCCGGCGATCTGATTCCGAACACCGGCTGGAACAAGCTGCCGGGCCGCGAGGATCGTCATATCTACGCGCGAATCCGTTTTCCGATTGCCGATGCTCCCGCTTATGTGAAATCGCAATCGTTCATGCCGTGGGGAGACTGCTATCGCGGGGGCCACGTCGGCAGCATGGGCAAGAAGGGCTCGGTCTATCGCTGCAAGGTGAATGACATTCCCCTGGTATTCGACGAGTCGGCCACCGCGAATTTCACCTACCCTTGGCGCGACAATTTCTGCGAACTGCGCGATTTCGTCGTCGGGCAATGCCCAGGAGGTCACGGTCACCAAGGCGAGGACATTCGCCCCGCCAATTGCGTACTCGGCGACAAAGATTCCGATCGTTGTCTTCCCTACCAGCACGCGGTCGCCGCCGTCCGCGACGGCCTCATTTGGCGGCGCGCCGGTAATCTCGGCCTTTGGGTCGTCGTCAACACGCCGAACGATCTCGTGCGCTTCCGCTACCTGCACATGAATCCAAAGATGATGGATGCCGACGGAATGCTAAGCGGCCGTAAGGTCAGCGAAGGCGAAATCATCGGCAGAGTCGGAACTTGGGGAGATTATCCGCGCGGTACCTCGTACCACATTCATTTCAACATCCAAGTGTTTACCAAAGCGGGGTGGGCGTGGGTCAGCCCCTATATGAGCTTGGTGGTCGCGTACGAGCGCCTGATCGGCGCGCGGGGTGTGGAGATTACGGCCGGTGATCCGCCGCCACCCGTCCCCGACAAGCCTCCGATCATTCTTCCTTCGGCAACGGTGACGGTGGAATCCAGCGCGAGCACGGATAGCAGAGAGAAAACAGCTGCGGCTCATATAAAAGTTAAACGCAAGCACCATCATCGCATCCTGAAGCGGCACAGGCGGGTCAGACATCGGCTGGCTCACCGCGGCTAATTGGCGCTTCACGTGGCCGATTCCGCCGCAAAGTCCGCTACATAATATCGGGCATGATCCGAATCGGTCCCCATCCCCTCTTCACGCGCCGTGCTCTCCTGGCCGGAACCGCGGCGGCAGCCGCAGGTCTTGCGAGCATCGAGCCGACCGCCGCTGCAAGTTTTTCGGCATGGGTGGCGGAATTTCGCCGGCGCGCAATGCGGCGCGGCATTTCGGAAAAGACCTATGATCGCGTGATGGAAACGCTGAAGCCGGACACCGGCGTTTACGCCCTCTACCATGCGCAACCCGAATTCACCGAATTGCTTTGGCAATACATCAATCGACGCTGCTCGGACTGGCGGGTCATCACAGGCAAGGAGCGGGCGAAAGAGTACACGCACCTGCTGACGAAGCTTGAGCGCGATTATGGTGTCGACCGCTACACATTGCTTGGATTGTGGGGGATGGAGTCTTCGTTCGGTGATGTCATCACCAATCCCAAATACATGCGGCCGGTCATCCCGGCTCTCGCGGCGCTCGCTTGGGGTGAGCGACGTCGGCGCGCCTATTGGGAGCAGGAGTTGCTCAACGCGCTGGTGATCGTCGACCGCGGCTGGGCAAAGCCCGGAGAAATGATCGGCTCGTGGGCCGGCGCCATGGGCCACACGCAATGGATGCCGGAGGTGTGGCTGCACATGGGCGTCGACTACGATCACGACGGCCGTATCTCACCTTTCGGCAAGCCGGACGACTCGCTCGCCGGCACTGCGCGTTACCTGATCGAGCGCGGCCACTATCGTCGGGGCGAAAGCTGGGGCTGCGAAGTCAAACTGGGCAATCCCCAGCTTGCCGAGGGCAACCGCTGGCGGACTTACGGGCAATGGCACGAACTCGGCGTCAGGCGAGCCGACGGCGCCGCCTTCGGACAACCGCAGAACCGCGCACGCTTGTGGCAACCGGTCGCCGGAGGGCCGGCCTTTCTCGTCGGGCAGAATTTCTTTGCCGTACGCTCGTACAACCCCTCATCCAGCTACACCCTGGCGCTCGTCCACCTCGGCGATTTGATCCGTGGCGAAGGTCCGTTCCGGCAACAGTTTCCGGGCGGCGAACGCACGCCGACGCTTAGTGAGGTAAAGGAAATCCAGCGCCGGTTGAACGACCGCGGCTTCAAGACCGATGGCGTTGACGGCCGTACGGGCAGCGATACCGTGAAGGCGATCCTTGCGTTCCAGAAACAGGTCGGAATGAAACCCGCTGACGGTTACGCGGGCCTCAAGGTGCTCGCCCGGTTGCGTCAGGGAGCCTGATCCGGTTGGATGCGGCCAACGCCCGCCGGGCTTCCAGACGAAAGCCGATCCCTTGTCCAATCCCAAGTCTGCTGTGCCGACTGCGAAGCTCGACCGCCCTGTACCGGCGGGCGTGAATGCGGTCCAGTTCGGCAGCGACGTCGCAGCGGATGCGCTGCGCGCGCTCGACATTCCGTATATCGCGCTCAATCCGGGTGCGAGCTACCGCGGGCTGCACGATAGTCTGGTGAATTATCTCGGCAACGAGCGGCCGCAGATGCTGCTCTGCCTGCACGAGGAGAGCGCGATCGCGATCGCGCACGGATATGCCAAGGTCACCGGCAAAGCGATGGCTGCCGCCGTCCATTCGAACGTCGGCTTGATGCACGGCGCGATGGCGATCTTCAATGCCTGGTGTGATCGCATGCCGATGGTGATCCTTGGCGCTACCGGCCCGGTCGATGCGGTTAAACGGCGCCCATGGATCGACTGGATCCATACCGCACGCGATCAGGGCGCGCTCGTGCGCGGTTTCACCAAATGGGATGATCAACCGGCGTCACCGGCGGCGGCGCGCGAGGCCATTCTGCGCGCTGGCTGGATCGCGAACACCGCGCCGTGCGGGCCAACTTACGTCAATCTCGATGCCGGAATGCAGGAGGAGAAGCTCGCCGAGCCCGCGCCGCCGCTTGAGGCGCAGCGTTTCATGCCGTCGATCGCAGGGGCGGCAAACGCACAAAGCATCGAAGCCGCGTCCGATTTGATCGGCAACGCCAAACGTCCGGTCATCCTGGCTGGCCGTTGCTCCCGCAGCGAGAAGGCGTGGAACGACCGAGTGATGCTCGCGGAGCGGCTTAATGCCGGTGTCGTCACCGATCTCAAGATCGCCGCTTCGTTCCCGACCTCGCATTACCTGCATGTCGGCGCGCCCGGCGGTACGGTGCTCGCGCCGGAGGCGGCGGAAGCAATCCGCTCGGCCGACGTTATTCTCAGCCTCGACTGGCTCGACCCGGCCGGAACCTTCAAAGCCATCGGCAACGTCACCGCCAAAACCGTGCAGGTTTCGGTCGATCATCGGCTGCACAACGGCTGGAGCATGGATTACCAGGGCCTTCCGCCCGTCGATGTGTTCATCGACTGCGAGCCCGACGTGGCTGTGCCGGTTTTGTTGGAAGCGCTCGGCCAACGCAAGGCGCGAACAGCCGAGAGGCGAGGCAAGGAATTTCCGCGGCCGGCCGGCGACAGACTTACGGTTGATCACATGGCCGCGGCTCTGCGCGAGGCGGTCGGCAACCGGCCGACATCACTGACCCATGTCTCGCTGTCGTGGAACGGCAGCAGTTGGGCCTTCGATCATCCGCTGTCCTACCTTGGGAGCGATGGCGGCGGCGGCGTCGGTGGCGGCCCCGGCATTTCGGTGGGAGCGGCGCTGGCGCTGAAAGGCTCCGGCCGCTTGCCGATCGCCGTCTGTGGCGACGGCGATTTCCTGATGGGCGTCACCGCGCTGTGGACCGCGGCGCACTACCACATTCCGCTGTTGATGGTGATCGCCAACAACCGCTCCTTTTTCAACGATGAACTGCACCAGGAGCGCGTCGCGCGCGTGCGAAATCGGCCGGTCGAAAATCGGTGGATTGGCCAACGGATTTCCGAGCCGGACATCGATCTCGCAGCAATGGCACGCGCGCAAGGCGCGCAAGGGTACGGCCCTGTGAAGGCGATCGCCGATCTGAAGGCGACCTTTGCCGAAGCCATTGCCGCCGTCGAAAGCGGCGCCGTGGCGGTCATCGATGTCTGGGTCGAGCCCGGCTACACCGCCGCCACAACCGCGGCCATGACGCGCAAAGGCGACGGAGATGCCGGCCGTGTCCGATAGCGCCCTTCTGAAGGTGGACGCTGTTTCGGTCCGCTTCGACACGGCGGAAGGCTCGATTACAGCGGTAGACGATGTTTCCCTTACGGTAAAACAAGGTGAATTCCTGTCGGTGATCGGCCCCTCCGGCTGCGGCAAGT
Source organism: Pseudolabrys sp. (assembly GCA_025929185.1). GTDB lineage: Bacteria > Pseudomonadota > Alphaproteobacteria > Rhizobiales > Xanthobacteraceae > Pseudolabrys. The sequence continues at coordinate 49,539 of JAICMO010000003.1, read as the reverse complement.
CGACATTGTTCAATGTGATCGGCGGCCTACTCGGGAACCATCAAGGCGAAGTCAGGGTTGGCGGCGAAACCGTTTCCGGTCCGCATAAGTCGATTGGGATGGTGTTTCAGGAAGAGTCCACCTTTCCTTGGCGTACCGTGCGCGACAACGTCGCCTTTCCGCTCGAGCTCATCGGCATGCCGAAGGAAAAGCGCAGCGAGCGAGCGCGGCATTTCATTTCCATGGTTGGCCTCGACGGTTTCGAGAACCGATTTCCGGGCGAGTTGTCCGGTGGCATGCGCCAGCGCGTGTCGCTCGCGCGAACGCTCGCTTCCGAGCCGAAGATTTTGCTGATGGATGAGCCCTTCGCGGCGCTTGACGAGCAAACGCGGCTTTTACTCGGCGACAAGGTTTTGCAAATCCAGCAGCAGATCAAGCAGACGACCCTGCTCATCACCCACAACATCACCGAGGCCGTGCAGATGTCGGACCGCATCCTGGTGATGACCTACCGGCCCGGCAAGGTGAAGCGGATTGTCGATATCGATTTGCCGCGTCCCCGCACCTCGGAAATTGTCGGCAGCGAAGCCTTCGGCCGCTATGTCGCGCAAATTTGGAACGATCTGCGGGAAGAAGCGAACCGCGGCCTGCGTGACGAGGAAAAGCACGCCTTGCAACGTGGGAGCGGAACGGCATGACAACGGTCGTTTCCCGCCCGCGCGCGGCGAGCGCGTATTTGCCTCGCCTGGTGGGGCTCGCCACCGTTATCCTTGCCCTACTGCTGGCCGAAGCGATCATCCGCATCGGCTGGATCAGCCAATTCATCGTGCCGCCACCATCGGAGATTGCGGCGAGTTTCGCTCGGCTTTTCCTCGAAGAGCACATCGTCCATCGCTTCTTCTACACCGTCGGCGAATGCCTCGTTGCGGGTGTCATGATCACGGTTTGCGGCGTCGGCATTGGCGTCTTGATGCATCGCGTCCGCCTCTTGCAGCAAGCCTGCGAGACGTGGGTGGCGGCGCTTGCATCGGCGCCGTTTGTCCTCGCCTATCCGCTCTTCATGGTGATATTCGGCCGCAACGCCTGGACCATCATCATGATGGGCTTCGTCTCCGGCCTGCCGCCGGTGATCCTGAAGACGATCGAAGGCATATCGGGCACGCGCCGCGTGCTGGTGAACGTCGGGCGCAGTTTCAATCTCACCGGCAGCCAACAGTTCCGGAAAATCCTGTTTCCCGCCGCGATGCCGACCATTTTCGTCGGCGTGCGGCTTGGGCTTGTCTTCGCCCTCATCAACATCGTCGGTACCGAATTTCTGATCAATTTCGGCGGGCTCGGCCAGCTCATCAACGACCTTGCCGAGCGTTATGATCTCGGCGGCACTTATGCTGCAATCTGCTTCGTGATCCTTGTCAGCGTATGTTTCTTCATGGCGCTGGAGCAAGTCGAGCGATGGTTAAGACCGGTCGATTGACGCGCACGAGCGCTGCAGGGCCGCTGCTTAGCCCGGTTACGCTGTTGCGCATTGTGTTGGTGCTGGCGCTGCTGGCGATTTGGGAACTGCTGGCGCGCTCCGGCCTGCTCTATCGCGATGTGGTGCCCTCGCTCGTCCGGATTGCGCGCGCGCTGGGCAGCCTGCTGTCCGACGGCGGTTACTATTACAATCTCGGTGTCACCGCCGGAGAAATCGGGATCGCGCTGCTGATCGGCGGTTTCAGCGGGATCGCGGTGGGACTGTTGCTCGGCGGCAACCGTTTTTTGGCAAAGGCGTTTGAACCCTATCTTTATTACCTTGGCCCGACTCCGAAGATCATCTTTTTTCCGGTGATGATCATGTGGTTCGGCGTGGGTTCTGAATCGAAAATCGCCCTCGGGACCCTGTCCTGCTTCTTTCCGATCGCGCTCAATGTCGCCGCCGGCATGCGGCAGATAGACACCGTGCTGATCCGTGTCGGCAAAAGCTTCCGCGCCACCACCGCCCAAATGGTGCGGAAAATCTATCTGCCGGCGATGCGCCACCCGATCATCAATGGCGTGCGGCTAGGCTTCGGCTTTGCGCTGATCGGCACGTTGCTGGCCGAAACGAAGCTTTCCAACAAAGGCATCGGCTTCCTCATTATCCAGGCCTACAGCACCTTCGACATGCCGCGAATGTACGCAATGCTCATCGTGCTGTTCGTGCTCGCAATCGGCGCAAATGCGGCGATCGGCCGCCTCGGTGGCCTTGACGCCATCAAGCGGACTTGAGGCGCGCTTACTTCGGCGGCTCGAAGCCCGCCTCCTTCCAGACGCCGCGGTTTTCCGGACCAGCCATGAACGTCACGAAGGCTGCGGCGGCATCTCCCGCGGCGCTGCCTGCCGTTGCAGCCCCGCCGTAGACGATGGTGAAGTCGATGCCCGCGGGCAGCGAGCCGACGATCGTCAGCCCCTTGACGGTCGCAACTTCGCTCGCCGGATAGATGCCGATATCGGCCTGTCCGGCCGAAACGAGTTGCACCCCGCCGTCGAGCGCCGGCTTGTGCATGACCTTCTTGGCCATAGCCTCGGCAATGCCGAGTTGCTCCATCACTTTGCCCATGTGCGTGCCGCTCGGCGTTTTGCCGGGTGTCGCGTGCACCACCGATTTTGCGGCGAGCATCGCCTCCCGGAATTTCTCTTTGGTCGAAATGTCCGGCTTGGGCGAGCCCTCCTTCACCACCACGCTGATGCCGACCGTGCCAAATGTGGCGCGACTGTCGGCGCGCAATTTGTTTTCCTTGGCAAGTTGATCGAGCACCGGCATCGGCATGACCAGGACATCGGCCTTCTCGCCGGCCGCAATTTTCTGGCGCAACTCGGTGATGACGGCATAAGTGAATTTGACGTTGTGTCCGGTCTGCTTCTCGAATTCCGGCGTGAGGTGCGCGAAGACTTCCTTTGGTGCGCCGCCGCTCATGACATGGATTTCAGTGGCTGACACGGACATGCTAGTTACCATGGCGCATAAGGTGATCGATCCTGACAGGCTCTTCATCGGCCCTCCATTTCGAGGCTAGAGCTTGAAAGATTCGTGCGTGCCTGGATGGAAAAGTTCTTCCGGCTTTACCAGCCGGGGCGAAAGCCCCTGCGCATGGTGGTGTCGCAGGAAAGTCTCCAACGTTTTGCGATTGGCATCGAAGCCGTAGGGCCAGAAATCTTCGCCCATTAATTCGCGCGCCTCTTTCAGCCGCTCCTCGACAAACGGCAGCGTCACTTTTGCCGCCGAAGTATCAGCGAGCAATTCAAGCGCCGCCGTCTTCGATTGCTCGAAGGCCTTGTATACCGCGCCGGGTAACCATGGATGCTTTTCCGCAAGCTCACGCCGCACGCCGACGATGTGCATGATCGGAAAAATGCCAGTACGTTTGAAGTAATCCTGCGCAGCGGCGGCGGGGTCGGAAAAGAGCCACCCGACATTCGGCGTGTTCTCCGGCAGCGAGGGCGGACGTGGCGCCATGAACGCGTCGATGGCGCCATCCGCGAGCAGCGTGGAAATTGTCTTGCCGCGCGGCGCGTTCTCGAGCTTCACATCCGCCGGCAATTTGATCGTTATCTTTTCCGGACGGTCGGCGTCCTCGATGCCCCCGCGGATCCAGTGGATGTCCGATGCCTTCACACCATAATCGTCCTGCAGGATGGCGCGCGCCCACACGTTGGCGGTCAATTGATATTCCGGCAGGCCGACCTTTTTGCCCTTCAAGTCTTCCGGCTTCTTGATGCGGTCCGTGCGCACGTAAATCGAGTTGTGACGAAACATGCGCGAAACGAAAGCCGGCACGCCGACGTAAGGTGCACCGCCCTGCGCGGTCTTGACCGTAAAACTCGACAGCGACAATTCGCAAATGTCGAATTCGGCATGGCGAAAGGCACGGAAGAAGATTTCCTCCGGCGAGAGCGTCATGCAGGTCGCCTGCACACCGTCGATCTGCACGCTGCCGTCAACAAGCGCACGGGTGCGATCGTAAGCGCCGACGGCGACGGACAAGTTCAATCGAGGCATGGCTTTTTCCAGTTCGGGCAGAATTTCATAGGCGAAAGACGGCGTGCACGCAAAGCGGCTCAGGCCCCGGAAATCGTGACCAACCTATTGGGCTTCATCCGCACAGTTTTTTCCGCCGCCACGTAACGCTCGACCAGTTCCCATATCTGAGGACCTTCGGTGCCATGGTTGACGCTGGCCCAGCCGGTGATGACGTAATTTTTGCCAGCCTCGATCGGCTTGCCTGATTTCCGGTGAGTCATCGCCGAAATACGCTGACCGGCTGGCTTGCCAACGTCGATTGCATAACCGAGGCCGCCACAGCGGACCATGTCGCCGCCTTGCTGGTAATAGGGATCGGGGTTGAACAGATTGTCGGCAACGTCCTCCAGAATCTCCTTCAGGCGTTCGCCCGTCATCGTCGTGCGATAGACCTGCGGGTAGCTGATGGCGGTCACGTTATGGATGTCCTCGACCGTGATCGTCTGCCCCGGCAGCAAGCTCGTCCCCCAGCGAAAGCCGGGCGAGAGCGCGATTTCGGCATCGCGTGCCTGCATGATTGCAGCGCAGATGAGGTCGTCGAACGTGCCGTTGAAATTGCCGCGTCGGTAAAGCAGCGTTTCCGTGTGGCCCACAATGCGCCTGAGCTCTTTTGCATATGGCGCCCGCGCCTTTTCGATAGCCAGCGTCATTTCTTTGTCCGGCGTGATTGCATCGGCAAACAGAGGAATGAGTTTGTAGCGAAAATCCTTCACCTGTCCGCCTTGCACATCGAGATCGAGCCGCGAAAGGAATTTCCCGTCGCAGCCGGACGCAACCAGCAACGTCGTGCCAACCTTGACGACTTCAGGAAGCGCATCGTGGGTGTGTCCTGTGAGGATCACGTCGATGCCTGCGACGCGTGACGCCAGCTTGCGGTCAACATCAAAGCCGTTGTGCGAGAGCAATACGATCAGTTGTGCCCCGTTCTTGCGCGCCTTCTCGACATTGGCGCGCACGTCGTCCTCGCGAATGCCGAAGGACCAATTCGGCATCATCCAGGCCGGGTTCGCGATCGGCGTGTACGGAAAAGCCTGGCCAAGCACGGCCACCTTCACGCCGCCTTTCTCGAACAGCCTCATCGGCTCGAAAACCGGCTCGTTCCACTCCGTATCACGCACGTTGAGTGCAAGAAACGGAACGGACTTGGCAATCTCCTTCACGCGCGTTTCGCCGTACGTGAATTCCCAATGGCCGGTCATGGCGTCGGGCTTGAGCAGCCGCATGCAGTCGAGGACATCTTGGCCTTTGCTTTGGTTCGCGCCGAGCGAGCCTTGCAGACTGTCGCCGCCGTCAAGAAACAGTACCTTGTCCTCGCCGCGTTCGGCACGGACGTGCTTGAGCGCTGTTGCAAGGCGGTCCAGCCCACCCATGCGGCCGTACTCTCTGGCGAGCGCTGCGAATTCGAGCGATGTCAAAGCGTAAGCTGCCGGCGACCTTTCCTTGATGCCGAAATGCTTAAGGAACGCGCGCCCGGTCAGATGTGGCGCCAGGCCCTTGCTTGAGCCGATGCCGAGATTGATCGACGGTTCGCGAAAATAGACCGGTTGCAGTTGTGCGTGCAGATCGGCGACATGCAGGATCGTCACATTGCCGAGCGGGTCGAATTTAAACAACTCCGCTTCGGTAAGCCGCTGCTTGGTCAGCGCGCGGGTAAGGGAACCGCCGCCCACCGCCAACGTGGCAGTGGCCGCCGCTACTCCCACAAACTCACGGCGCGTAATCATCCGCCCTGCCCTTCACACCGGCAAACCTACAAGCGAACGCACGCCCTTGCCCGGCGGACTAGTGACGAATGCCCGGCACGTTCTCTTTAAGGCCGTCGTTCTGTGCTGCCAGGTAAAGCTCGAGATCGCCGTATTCCTTCGCATCGGGTGGCAGTTCGTCAGCACGAATATTGACTTGGCACCATTGGAAACGCTGACGAATGTCCCAGATGACGAGCTGGCTGGTGCGCCAGGTCGGGAAGTGGTCGTACTGGCCCTTCAATGTCCCCAACCATTGGCCGCGGATCCAGTGGTTGGCCGATTTGCCGTGGCAATCGGTGCAGGCAAAGTTCAACTGGCCGAGTTTACGGTTGGCCAACACCTCACCGCGCTTGTAGGCGGCTTTGGCCGCGGCGTTGGAAACGTCAACCGTGATCGGCACGCCTTCTGCAAGATTGTGCAGATAGACCGACAGGACGCGATTGTCGTCGGTCTCCATCAGGTACTCGGCGCCGGTTGTCGCTCGCGCGTGGCGCGTAATGAATTCCTCCACGCCCAGCACCTTGTTAAGCCGCGGTTCCCATTTCGGCAGGGACGATGCCCAAGCCTTGAACTGCATGGCGGGATTGCCGTGGCAACTGGCGCAGGACTTGCCGGTCGAGCCGACCTTGCTCCAAAGCTCCTTCGCCTTGTCGATCGCCCACATGCCCGGATTTTCCATCGGGTCAAGATTAGCGCGCTTTTCAACCGGCGCAGGCCGTTTCTCGGGATTGTCGAGTGCAGTCTTGAATACCGCCGGAGACTTCAGCGTTTTCAGGAACGCGACCATGTCGCTGATTTCCTGATCGTTGAACAGGCCGTGGCTGCCCCACGGCGGCATGACAGTCTCCGGATTGTAGACACGCGCGTCGTAAATGTAGTTGAACAGGAATTCGTCCGTCAGATTTGCATTTCCGATTTCAGACAGGTCCGGTCCCACATTGCCCGGAAGATTGGCACCGCCCGCCGGTCCCATCACATGACAGGCGAGACAAGAGCCGCCGCGTTTGCGGTTGGAAACCAGTTTTGCGCCGTTGGCGGCATCGCCTTTGATCGGCCCGGACAGCTTGCGGGGCTCTTTCGGCGCGGGTGGCGAGGAGATTTTCGCAAGCGTGTTGAATTTAGACTCGTCGCGCTTGGGCCACTTGTCATAGCGCTTCCACGGCCGGATCGAGGCGTCGCCTTTGGTATCGAGTGGAGCTAATTCTTTCGCCTGCGCGAACGACGCAGGGGTAACGGCAAGCACGAAGGCGCCCGCGACGATCAAGAATGCCGCGCCCGCGGCGAATATACCCCCCTGCCTCATCGATTCCTCCCGATTTTCTTGTTGTCTTCCGGATGCCTGTCGTGCGGCATTAACCGCTCACGTCACGATGATCTTTTGCTCCGCAGTCGTCACGGTGCCGTCGTCGTCCGTCCAGGTAAATTTGAACGTGCCGCTTTCCTCGACCTTCGCGAAAAATTCCAGGTAAGGATTGGCGGCGACCGCGGGCTCAAGACCGGCGGTGAACACCGGCTTATCATTGAACGTGCAAACAAACTTGTTGATGATCTTGCGCGGGATCACCTTGCCGTCCTTCCCCTTGCGCTGTCCGGACTCCATCGGGTGCGGAAGCAAGGTCTTGATCTCGATGATATCGCCTTTCTTGGCTTCCCGCGGAAGCTTGAGGCGCGGCGTCGCGGCCATATCCGTTCTCCCGATTTATGTTGTTCTTCTCAGCCGCCGCAGCCGCCGATCGTGACCTTCACCAGTTTCTGAGCAGTGAAAATCTGGCCGCCGCTCGTCTTCGCGACGGCGATGATGTTTTCGGTGGTGGCAAGCCGGATACGGGTGGACGCCACCGCTTTTCCCGACATCGGCGTAAAGCGGAAGGTCACGACGCGCGGCAGCGGATTGCCGTCCGCAATGACAAGAATGTCGCTGACGTAATCGTCAGCATTCATTGGCGCATCCACGCTCACTTTGAGCGGCACCGTATTGCCGTTTTCGGCGATTTCCGGGAGTTCGATACTTATCTTGCCGTTTTCGGCCGTCTTGCCGCCGGTGAATTTCGCAATTGCTTCGGCGGCGTCCTTGGGCGTGGCGCGGCTCTTGCCGCTCCAGCCAAGCGCTGCCGCGGCCGCGCTGCCGGCAGTCAGCACGAGCGCGCGGCGGCGGGAAATCAGTCGCATCGAGTTACTCCCTGACAGCTTCGAGGCTGGATCAGCCACCGTGCGGCACCATAGCGGCGGCGCGAGGCCTGTTCAAATCATTCTCGGGAATAGCTTTAAGATGTACCAATTCAGCTCGGCAACGCCTTGAGAAAATCGCGGAAGCTCTTGGTTTCGTAACCTTTCTCCCGGATGTAGCGGAACAGCGCGAGGAAGTCGTCGGGGCGCATGTAGCCGGGAGCGCGCGCCACCTCCCGTTTCGTGGGGGCCAGGTCTTTGAGGCCCTCCGCCCGCTCCGGAAAGAACTGGAACGTGGGGGTGAAGCGAATGTTGTATTTCGCTGCGAGCTCCTTCTCGCCCAATTCGGCGCCGTCGAAATCCGTCACCTTGCGAGAGCCGATGATATTGAGCTGCAAAACCTCGAAATTGAAGCGGATGTAGTCCGAGATACGCGCCTGCGCAAAATTGACGAAATGCGTTTCCTTGCAGTAGGGGCAGCCTTTCAACTCCCACATGATGGCAAAGCGCTTGCCCTCTTTGTGCGCATCCTCGAGGTCGTCCGGCAGATCGAGGAAGCTCTCGAGAAACCATGATTCTTTGTAGAGTCCATCATCGGTGAGAATCGGCTCGGCGTCGCCGCGGGTCACCGTGAGCGCACCAATCGAGGCCATGCCGGCCAGCAAATCCCGCCTGTTCATAGATGCTGTTTCCTAACCACGCGGACGCAACTCGCTCGCCCGCCGACGGCCTCCGTGTCTATAGTCGCAGGTATATACAATTGGCTAAGGGACAGGTGAAGGAGATGGTCGTCAGCCATGCCTGGCGCGCAGTTCAAGACCGAATGGCGGCCGCCCTTCGAACGCTCATCCCGGCTTTGTTTGCCACCACGGTGTTTCTCGGCTGTTCAGCGCATGCGGACCAGCTTGCGGATTTTAATGCCGCCGTCGAACGAGCGTCGGCCCACAACCGCGTCGCTCTTGGTTATCTTCGCACAGGCAACACAGATATCGCTTCGCTCGAAATCGATCGCGCACGGACCGCGTGGCGTGAATTCGTCGGCAGCTTTGCGGCAAAGCGACCGCCGATCTTCAAGGATGTCACCCGCTACACAACCGTCCTTACCGACGTCAGCACGCGCCTTGTCGCCGCCGACATGATGCTCACGATGGGGCGCCCTGATATCGCCGCGCAATCGCTTGCCGCCATTCGCATCGAAATTGCAAATCTGCGTCAATCGGCAGGAGTCGATGTGCTCCCCGACTGCATCCTGCGTGCCAACAATGTGATGGAAGCGCTCGCCAAATATGACAAAGATGATCTTGATCTCGCTACCGCGAAAACCCGCAACGGGCTCGCCGACGAAGTCAAACGTTACGATGCACAGCTTCGTCATTGCGACGATATCGCGGGCGACGACATCCGCGTGCAGCCGACGTTCCGCCGACTTGTAGACGGCGCCAAACAAAGTCTCACGCTAATTCGGCAGGCAGTAGCTGAGAAGGACTTGGGCCGCGTACGTCGGATATTGGATGAACTGCGCGCAATCGATAATCTGCTCGCTTTCCGCTTCGGCTAATGCACGGTCGCTGACAAACCGAGCGTCAACGCGAGCACGAACAGGCTGAGATACGCCGATGCGAATGTCGCGATGCGCGCCAGTACGAAGCTTTCGTATACTCGCCGCCTTCGGTGGCGAGGCGTCTCAATAAATACTATGACCGTTGTATCGGCGGATGAGCGAAATCGCGGGCGCGATTAAAGCCTTTTACGATTTGAAAGCCGATCCTTCGTAAAAGCCCCGGCAATCGACGAGAAATGAGCCGCCATCCAAGCAACGGCAAATCCATTACGCCTGGCAACAAATCGTCGGTGGCAAAGGCGGCAAAGGTCGTCGGCCAACGGAACGATCTCAGGTAGGTAGCCGGCTTGATGCGTCCCACGATAATTTCCTGGCAAGCCGCCGCAAGATCTCTCGAAAAGTGCATCCATGTCGCACCGCTACGACCACGCACCGGCGTAACCGTCTTACCTGTCGCGACCTGCCAGAGAATGTATGGAAAATCGACGCCAGCACTGCCTCCGAGCGCGATCCAGGTCCAGGCGCGCGCGTTAACGTCGAGAATCTTATAACGACCGTCGGCGGCGTCGTACTTGAATTCGACTTCGGCGATACCGTGATAATCGAGCGACTGCAAAAAGCGAGAGCCGGCCTCTGCCACTTCGGGACAGTCCATGCTTTGCACGAGCGTGCTGGTGAAGCCGAAGTGGATCGGGTATTGCCGCGCACGGCGCGCAACCAAAGATGCAACAGGCCGCCCGTGATCCCAGACGGCTGCATACGAATACTGCGACTCGCCCCCGCCCACGATCATTTCTTGCAGGACGATCCCGTCCGCACCCACCAAGGCAGACGCTTGATCGTAGCGCTCAGTTAAGCTTGCCGGATCGTCAGCTTGCCAGGCTTTTGCCAACGTGAAGGCGTTTACGCTATGCCGCGCCGTTGGTTTCAAAACGACTGGGAAGCGGCAGTCGAGGTGCGCAAGCTCCATCCTGTTATGCGGATAAAAGCTGCGCGGATAGCCTATGCCGAGGGAGGCGGCGCGCTGATAGGTCAGCCGCTTGTCGAGCGCCCACTTGCAAGTCGTCCAATCCGGCGTGGTGACCCGGAAGAATTTCGACAACGCGGCATGATTTTTGGCGATTAGCTGGACTTCGGCATCACCTCCCGGCAACAGCACGCAACCTTCGAGACCATGCTTGCGGCCAATCTTCAACAGCTCTTCGGCGGCATCCGGCTGCTCCGGCCCCGACCAGGCGGCGCTTCCCGTGACGTAACGCGAAAACTTCGTAATCAGGTTGTCGTGCGTGAGAAAAAAAATCGGTATGCCCTGGCGGCCGAGGCTGCGAGCGACTGCAAGTCCGCCATGCGCGCCGCCGACGATGAGCGCACCGGGGTCGCGATGTCGAGAGGCGGTCAAGGTCGAATCCCGGCGCTCACAAATCCAACGTCATTGCTGCGGCTGCATTGCCGGTTGCATTAAGGTGGCAACGGGCGAGGACTGTGCCCCGGCGCGAACGGCACGTGTCAGGCAACGCGCGGCATAACCGCAGCCCGCAACGAAACGCGGCAACGGACCGAAGCTTCCGACTGCCGTCGATCCGACAAAATGAAGTCCCGGCACCGAGGATTCGAAGCCGCGCGATAAGATCGGGAAATTCTCCCGCAGCGCGATACGCTTCAACAACTCGGGCGATAACACATTGAGTCTCGCGATATCGGTTTTGTACCCGGTTGCAAGCACCACATGATCAAACAGGGAAATACCGTTGTCGAGGTGTAATGCGATGCGGCTGCCGCTCACCCTCGCCTCACGCACGGTGCGTCCGGTGTTTATCCGGACACCTTCGGCGCGCGCGCGCAGCCATGCGCTGGCTGCCGCCCTCAGGCTGCGCGCACTAAGCGCGTCACGCCAATTACCCGGTAAAAGGCGCAAAACATTTGGCACATCAACCGCCCAGTTGAACGGAAATGGTCCGATCGCCGAAGGCGCAGTCATCACCCTATGCACCCACCATTTGACGACCTCGCTGCGGCCCTGCTGCGAAGCTTCGGCGCCAATCCAGCGTACCGGCCCCCGGCAAATAAGCTCGACCTCGGCGCCGGCTTCGTTGAGCAACACAGCAGACTCGCACGCGCTCTGGCCACGCCCAATCACGGCAACCTTCTTTCCGCGAAAATCCGCCGGCGTAACCACCGCCGATGAATGGCTGGCAAGTTCCGCCGGCAATCCATCGAATTGCTGTGGCAGGAATGCCTGGTTTGTGAGGCCCATTGCGACGACGACGCGCAGAGCATCGACTGTGTCGCCATCTTCGAGCGTGATCCGGAAGCCGTTGCGACCCGGCGCAATCGATTTGACCATGCGCGGATCGACGTCCGGCACGGCGCGGCGCTGGAACCATTCGCCATAACGAACGAAATCCTTAAGCGGCAAATTCTCGGTGCGCGTGATCCCGTTCGCCGTCGCGAACGCATCGAGCGAATGCTCGCCTGAGGGATCGATGATGTGCGATGCGCGCCAGGGCGAGCGCAGTTTCATGCCGTTCGGCATATTCTTGCGCCAGAAGCCCATCGTATCGCCGAAGACTCTGCTAGATACCCCGGCAACTTTCAGATGGGTTGAAATAGCAAGCCCGTAAGGGCCGGCGCCGACAATGGCAACTTCACACGCGTCATGCGACATAAGATCGACCTAGCTTTTCCCGCGCACGCTCGTCAGCGTGCGCCAGCGCCCCCTTGGTGGGTTTCCTAAACGCAATCTATAAACCCATGCTGCGCCACGGGAGCAAGAACAACGCGACCTATTCAAAGACCATGGTTACCGAATGTCACGGCCGCGGTTCCGATAATGCCGATGCGCCGGGACTAGGACGGTATAATCATTAGGTTAATGGCGAATGCGCCGGCATGGACGAAGGCGCGCGTGCGCTGCTTGCCGGATAAAAACCGCTTTGCCATTGCAACTAACTTTCTTCGCCGCTGCTACATCGCGCCCCGCACATGGGTGATCGCCGAGTCAGCCAGCGGCTACCGGGCATCTTTTGAAATCTGGAAACTGAGCAGGATGGATGGCAAAGTTCGAGATTGCTTTTGCCGTGTGAAGCTTTTCAGGTGCGGCTCAGGGCGGTCTAGAATGGAACGGGCGCGCACGAAAACATGGCGGAAAATTCTTCTGTTTTCATGGCTGCAGGCGCGTCCATCATTCTAATTCAACGTGCCGCGCAGGCACACGATTTCGATATCCGAAAAAGCGTTGCGCGAAATCGGCTAATCGTCTCTATTCACGCAGCGGATTATGCGCATTGTGGAAACACCATGGACGTGCAGCAAATCGAGATTGGCGGCCACACGCGCGACCTCGACCGCATGGTGGGCCATGCGAAACGCGCAAGCAATTTCTTGAAAGCGGTCGCGCATGAAAACCGGCTGATGATTTTGTGCATTCTCGCCGAAGGCGAGAAGTCGGTCGGCGAACTGGAGCAAATGCTCTCTTTGCGCCAGCCAACGGTGTCGCAACAACTTGCGCGCCTGCGCGCCGAGGGATTGGTTTCGACACGGCGAAACGGAAAGATCGTCTATTATAGCCTGGCGAGCAGCGACGTCCGCATGCTCATCGGCGCGATGTACGACGTCTTCTGCCGCAAGGCATTTCGGCGCTAAAATTTTATAGCCAACAGCGGCGCAGCGAGCGCACAATCTCCTGAACGACGCGCGGCATTCGGCGCGCACGAGGGGCCTGTCATGATCGGAAGGCAGAGCACGCATCGCGGCCTTCGGGGAGCGCTCCTGATTGCCGCGGTCATCAACGCCGCGCTTACCGTACCGGCCGCCGCCGAGTATCCGGACCATCCGATCCGTCTTATCGTGCCGCAAGCAGCCGGCAGCGCGACCGATACACTGGCGCGCCTGGTCGCCGCCACCGCCGGTCCGGAGCTTGGCCAGACCATCGTGGTGGACGACCGGCCCGGCGGCGCGTTGACGCTCGGTCTCGATCTGCTCGCCAAATCGCCGCCGGACGGCTACACGATCGGCATGGGCCCGATCGGCGCGCTTGCCATAACGCGCCACATGATTGCAAAGGTGCCCTACAATATCGAGCGCGACTTCCAGCCGATCTGTCTCGCTACGCGCGGCCACCTGATGCTGGCGGTTACGCCGTCGCTGCCGGTGCATTCGGTGAAAGAACTCGTCGCCTACGCCAAAGCGCATCCGGGCGAACTGCTCAATGCATCCTCAAGCATCGGCTCGCCGGGCCACGTTGGCGCGGAACTGTTCAAGTACATGACCGGCACGAAGATTGTGCACGTGCCTTACAAGGGTGGCGCCGACGCTATCAAGGACCTGATTGGCGGCCGCGTACAGATCATGTTCGAGAGTCTGAATTCGATCTCGCCGTTCGCTCACAACGGCCAGGTGCGTGCGCTCGGCGTCACCGGCGCGAAGCGGTCTCTGGCGTTCCCCGACATTCCGACGATCGCAGAAGCCGGCGTACCCGGCTATGAAGCAGGCACATGGAGTGGCGTCATCGCGCCGGCCGGCGTTCCAAGGCCGATCGTTGAAAAGCTCAACGCCGCCATCAATCGAGGCCTCAAATCGAAATTATTCACCGACAAACTTGCCGGCATCGGCGATGAAGCGGCCGGCGGCACGCCGGAAGAATTCGCGGCAATTATCGCAAAGGATTCCGCAAAGTGGCGTGAGGTCGTTGCGCGAATCGGGTTGAAACTCGGACGGTAGCCGTCCGCCGAAACTAGTTCGGCGGCGCCACGTCGATAAGCCGCATCTGCACGCGTTCGGTGCCCTGCCATCTGTCGATGGTGAGGCTGCCCGCCGCGTGCATCGGCCGGCCTCGGCTTTCCACTAACGCCTTGCCGAGCGGCTGCCCCGCGGCGCGGAAGGCGATTGCGTTGATGAATCGTCCGTCACCGGAACGAAGCCGCGCGCGGATGTGGTTGTCTCCGACCGGATCGACATAAGCCAATGTATGCGAAGGTAGCGCGAGGACCGGCTCCGGGTTGCCGGCCCCAAACGGCCCTGCCCTTGAGATCGCTTCGACCAGTTCGACGGTCGCACCGCCCGCACTTACGGCACCGTCGACGAGCAATGCAGTATCGCGCCGGGCAACTTCGACGGCCGACGCTAAAGCTTCTTCGAGGAAGGCTCTGAATGCCGCGAGAGCGTCCCTGCGCAACGTGACGCCGGCCGCCATGGCGTGGCCGCCGCCTTTCAGTAGCAATCCCTTGCTGACGGCACGCCGCACCGCTTTTCCAAGGTCCACCCCCGCGATCGACCGTCCCGAGCCCGTGCCCGTACCGCCAGGCTCTAACGCGATTGCAAAGGCCGGGCGGCCATAACGCTCCTTCAACCGCGCGGCAATCAGCCCGACCACGCCGGGATGCCAGCCGTCCTGCGCCGTGACGATCACGGCACCTTTATCCTCAAGCCCAAGGGCCCCCAAAGCTTCGGCTTCGGCTTGCTGGAGCATCGCCAATTCGAGCGCCTGCCGCTCCCGGTTGAGCCGCTCGAGCTCACCGGCGATGCGCGCGGCCTCGCTTGCGTCTTCTTCCAGCAGGAGGCGAGCGCCGAGATCTGCGCGTCCAATGCGACCGCCGGCATTGATGCGTGGTCCAAGCAGGAAGCCGAGATGCCAGGGCTCCGGCGGACCGGACAGCCGCGCGGCATCCATCAGTGCGGTCGTGCCGGCGTGCTCTCGCCTTCTCAGCGCGATCAGGCCCTTGGCGACGAATGCGCGGTTGAGCCCTTTGAGCGGCACCACGTCGGCGATCGTGCCGAGCGCGACCAGATGCAGCAGCGATAACAGGTCGGGTTCTGCATGTATCGCATTCCAGAAGCCGCGGCGGCGCAGCTCGCGCGCTACCGCAACCAGCGTCACGAAAACCAAACCTACCGCCGCCAGATGACCAAGCCCGGAGAGGTCGTCGGCACGATTAGGATTGACGATCGCTAGCGCAGGAGGAAGCCGTTCGTCAGCCTGATGATGATCAATCACGATCGTATCGACGCCAAGCTGTCGTGCTTCCGCCAGCGGCTCGATGCTCGTGGTGCCGCAATCAACGGTAATTAGAAGCGTCACGCCCCGCTGCGCAAGCGAGCGGACAGCGTCAACATTCGGACCGTAGCCTTCGAAGATGCGGTCCGGAATATGGATGATCGGATCGAGACCGCACCGACGCAGATAATGGGCGAGCAACGCCGATGCGGTTGCTCCATCCACATCATAGTCACCGAAGATCGCGACGATCTCGCCTTTTGTGACAGCGTCCGCGATCCGGGATGCCGCTATCGGCATCGACGTCAGGCCGTGCGGATCGGGCAATAGTCGCTTAATGGTCGGATCGAGGTAAGCCTCGACCGCATCCGACTCGACGCCACGACCAGCGAGCACGCGCGCCAGCAGTTCGGAAATACCGTGTTGTTGTGCGATCGCCAGTGCGCGGGCAGAGCCGCGCGCGTCCAGGCGATCACGCCACGAGCGCCCGGTGACCGACCGCTCGACGCCCAGAAAGGCCGACGTCGGAAACGGATCGATGTAAGCGGCCACTGCCATGCGTAAACGACCAATTAGACAATCTTCGCCCAGAGAATCGCCTTCTGAAAGAAAATACCAACTGGGCTGGGGTATTGTCGCGACATCTCGTTGCTGTTCGCGCGGAGGGTGTTGCCGGCCCGCGGATTGGGGAATATCTCCCTTTCTGAGCGCCTAACCGGAATATGAGCAAATCATGCGCCAAGACCTTACGCATCAGAATCAGACGTCGCGCGTCTATGTTATCCACGAGAACGACGCCTGGGTTGAACCGCTGCGCAAGGAGTTCGAGCTACGCCAAATACCTTTCAGTGAATGGTTTCTTGACCAGGGAATTCTGGACCTTCAGATCGCTCCGCCGCCGGGCGTCTTCTACAACCGCATGAGCGCTTCCTCGCACACGCGCGATCACCGCTACGCACCCGAACTGACCGCCGCGGTTCTCGCCTGGCTCAAGCGTTACGGGCGAATCGTCATCAATGGCGAGCGCGCCTTGCAACTCGAAGTCTCCAAGGTGGCGCAATATCAGGCGCTCGCCAAATTTGGCCTCGAGGTCCCGGATACGATCGCGGTCGTCGGCAAAGAGAACATTCCGGCGGCTGCCAAGCGGCTCGGCTTTCCGCTCATTCTCAAGCACAATCGTGCCGGCAAGGGTCTTGGGGTGCGGTTGTTTCTGTCGCCTACCGCACTCGACGAGCGCCTTGCCAGTGGCGGCTTCGTCGAATCGATCGATGGCATTACGCTGGTGCAACGTTACATAAAAGCGTCAGAACCCTTCATTACGCGGGTCGAATTTGTCGGCGGAAAGTTTCTCTACGCCGTGCGGGTCGATACCTCACAAGGTTTCGAATTGTGTCCGGCCGACGTATGCCAGATTGATGCCTCCGCGTTGGCCGGGGTCTGCCCCGCGGTTGCGCCGAGCGACAAATTCAGGATCGTGCGCAGTTTCGAGCATCCGGCACTGCCGCGCTGGACAAATTTCCTTGCCGCCAACGATATCGGAATTGCAGGAATAGAATTCATCGTCGATGAAAGCGGACGCTCCTATACGTACGACGTCAATACCAACACCAATTACAATCCGGATGCGGAAGCAAACGACGGGCGCCAGAACACGGCGCACAGCGGCATGGGTGCGATCGCGAGTTATCTGGGCGGGTTGCTGGTGCAGCAAGCAGGCAGAAAGCAAGAAACTCCGGCGCTCGCTCCGCTAACCTGAAACAGGCGGCGTGTTCAGTCGAGATGAAATTTATCGAATTGCCTATGTTCGGCCTGCACGCGCCGGACGGTGCCGGTAACCGAGCGCATCACCACGGTCTCGGTTTCGATCACGCCCTTCGCAAACTTCACCCCGCTGAGCATCGGGCCGTCGGTAACGCCGGTTGCGGCGAACAGGCAATCGCCGCGCACCATGTCCTCGATCTCATACTTCTTTCTCGGGTCCTTGATGCCCATTTTCTCCGCGCGCTCACGGCGCTCGTCGGTATCGAGAACAAGGCGGCACTGCATCTGCCCGCCGATACAGCGCAGCGCGGCCGCCGCTAGGACGCCTTCCGGCGCGCCTCCAATGCCAAGATAGATGTCGATGCCGGTCTTCGGCTCGGCGCAGTGAATGACGCCGGCAACATCTCCGTCCGTAATCAGCGTTACAGATGCGCCGGTCTTGCGCACCGCTGCGATGGTATCCGCGTGGCGGGGCCGATCGAGCAAAATTGCGGTGATGCCATCCGGTTTCACGCCCTTTGCGCGCGCGAGATTTAAGATATTTTGTTCCGGCGGCGCATCGAGATCGATCGTGCCTTTTGGATAGCCGGGGCCGATGGCGATCTTGTCCATGTAAACATCGGGCGCATGCAGCAGCGTGCCCTCTTCCGCCATCGCGAGAGTGGCAATCGAGCCGGGCATGTTCTTCGCGCAGAGCGTCGTGCCCTCGAGCGGATCGACGGCGATATCGACCTTCGGGCCGGATTTGTTGCCGACCTGCTCGCCGATGAACAGCATCGGCGCCTCGTCGAGCTCGCCCTCGCCGATGACCACCGTGCCGTCAATCGGCAGTTTGTTGAGTTCGCGGCGCATCGCATCAACCGCCGCCTGATCCGCAGCTTTTTCCTGGCCGCGCCCACGCAGCCGCGCCGCCGACACCGCCGCGCGTTCGGTCACACGGACGATCTCGATGGTCAAAATGCGTTCCAGCAGCAGATTGGGCTGAACCGTGATCGGCGAGGCCATGTCGTATTTTCCCTGCTCCTTAACTCGCCGCCCGCGGATCAGTTCTTTTCGATCCGGATCACCTGCGGCTGCCCCGAGATCACCTTATCGCCGCCTACCGCCGCAAGAGCTTTGCGCACGGCGTCTTCGGTGGTGGCATAGGTGATAAGAATGACGGGCACGGCACCGTTCGATCTTTCTTGCGCGCTCGCCTCTTTGCCGTGCCGCTGGACGATCGATTCCATCGAAATATCGTGCTGCGCGAGGCGTTTGGCGATGGTGGCCGCGGTTCCCGGCTTGTCGCGCGCGAGGAGTCGGATGTAGTAGCCGCCCTCGTGGCGCTGCATCGGCGCTTTGCGCACTTCCGCAAGGGCGGCGACCGGACGGCCGAAGGGAGCAGTCTGTGCGCCGCCATGGCGCGCGATGTCGCCGATGTCCGACAAAACCGCGGACGCGGTCGCCATTCCACCCGCGCCGGGGCCGACCAGGGTAAGTGGATTAATCCCGGCGGGATCAATCGTGACCGCATTCGTGACGCCCATCACCTGCGCGATAGCCGCATCCTTGCGCACCATCGTCGGGTGGACGCGCTGCTCGATGCCTTTTTGAGTGCGCACTGCGACGCCCAGCAGCTTCACGCGATAGCCAAGCTCGTCGGCAGCAGAAAGATCAGCCGGCGTGATTGACGAAATGCCTTCGACGTAAACGGCGCTCTGGTCGACGCGAGTGCCGAACGCGAGGCTTGCAAGAATTGCGAGCTTCTGCGCGGTATCGTGACCTTCAACATCGAAACTCGGATCGGCCTCGGCGTAGCCGAGACGCTGCGCCTCCTTGAGAGAATCCGCGAAGCTCATCTTCTCCTGCTCCATCCTCGTAAGGACGTAATTGCAGGTGCCGTTCAGAATGCCGTAGATGCGATCGATTGCATTTCCAGCGAGTCCTTCGCGAAGCGTTTTGACGATCGGAATAGCGCCGCCTACCGCCGCCTCGAAATTCAACGCCGCCTTATTCCGTTCGGCCAGCGCAGCAAGCGCCAATCCGTGTTTCGCGAGCAGCGCTTTGTTTGCGGTAACGACCGACTTGCCGGACGAAAGCGCCGCTTCGACCGCCGCCTTCGCCGGATTGCCCGCTCCGCCGATCAGCTCCACAAAAACGTCGGTATCGGATTCACGCGCGAGCGCGACCGGATCGGAAAACCATTTGGTTTTTCTTAGATCGAGCCCGCGATTCTTCCTGCGCGAGCGGGCACACACCGCAACGACCTCAATTGCGCGTCCGCAGCGCGCGGCGAGAGCATCGCGCTGATCGATTAGCTGGGACACCAACGCGGACCCGACCGTGCCCAATCCGGCGATGCCCAATTTCAGCGGCTGAGATTCATTCGTCATGAAAAATTAATGCGTTACCTTTGTATCGGCACGAATGAATAATAGCCCCGCCGCAAAAGCGGATGAAACTCAAGGCCCTAGCGCCGCGTAGCGAGGGGAACGACGTTGTGCAACTTTTCCGCACCGCTTTCAAGAAAGCGGCGGACGTTGCGCGCTGCCTGCCGAATGCGCTGTTCGTTCTCCACCAACGCGATGCGTACGTAGCCTTCGCCGTATTCGCCGAATCCGATCCCAGGAGAAACCGCGAGCTCCGCCTTCTCGACGAGAAGCGTCGAGAATTCGATGCTGCCGAGGCTTTTGAACGGATCCGGAATCGGCGCCCAGGCGAACATCGAGGCGCGCGGGCTTGGCACGTGCCAGCCGGCACGGCCGAAGCTTTCGACCAGCACGTCGCGACGACGCTTGTAGGTTTCGCGCATTTCCTGGATGCAATCCTCCGGTCCATTGAGCGCGGCTGTCGCGGCGACCTGCACCGGCGTGAACGCGCCATAGTCGAGATAGGATTTGACACGCGCGAGCGCCGCGATGATCCGCTCATTGCCGACCGCGAAGCCCATGCGCCATCCCGGCATCGAAAAAGTTTTCGACAGCGACGTGAACTCCACGGCGATGTCCATGGCACCCGACACCTGTAGCAACGACGGCGGCGGATTGCCCTCGAAGTAAACCTCCGCGTACGCGAGATCGGAAAGGACAAAGATGCTGTACTTCTTGGCGAAGACAACAAGGTCTTTATAAAAGTCGAGGCTTGCGACGTACGCCGTCGGGTTCGCCGGATAGCAGACGACTACCGCGATCGGCTTCGGGATCGAGTGGATGATCGCGCGCTCGAGCGTGTGGAAAAAATTCGGCGTCGGCTCGGACGGGACGGAGCGGATCGTACCGCCCGCCATCAGAAACCCGAACGCGTGAATGGGATAACTCGGATTGGGAACGAGCACCACGTCGCCGGGCGCGGTGATCGCCTGCGCCACGTTGGCAAAGCCCTCTTTGGAGCCGAGGGTCGCGACGATTTGCGTTTCGGGATTGAGTTTCACGCCGAAGCGGCGACCGTAGTACGCCGCTTGCGCGCGACGCAGCCCCGGAATTCCACGCGATGCGGAATAACGGTCCGTACGCGGCTTTCCCAATGTCTCCTTCATCTTCTCGATGACGTGGGCCGGCGCCGGCAGATCCGGATTGCCCATGCCGAGGTCGATAATGTCGGCACCCGCATTCCGCGCGCGGGCCTTGGCTTGGTTTACCTCTTCGAAAACGTAGGGTGGCAAACGGCGGATGCGGTGAAAGTCGTCCATGGGCTCAACCCTTGATCATTGGTGTCCTGCCTGCGCTTGGCGCAGGCCGCCTTCCATCTGGCGGACATTGCCTGCCCGGCTTTTATCACGGGTTACTCTTTGCGCCATCGCTTTGGCCCGTCGCCAAAGGAGACGGCTTCTTTTTCCGCTTTGCGGACGGCTTGGGCTTGGCAGCCTGGGCGTTAAGGCTTTCCTGCTTCTCGCGCAGATTCGTGAGTTCTTTCTGTAGCCTGATTTGCTCGTCCTCGGTCAGAGGCTTGCCGGAACGCGGCGGAGGCATGTCATGAACGGCGGGGTACTCGTAGGGCGTCGCAGGTCTTGCCGGTGCATCGGGCGGCAAGGCGACGGAAGACGGCAGGTTGTTTTCGATAGCCGCTGCCGTGCAGCCAACAAGCAGGCAGACCGCAATGAATACCCCCGCCATCCCGGCCCAATGTCCCCGCGAATGCATTAAAAGCCCTTCTCGGACGCGAAACCGCTGAAGACTCAATGAATTATATCAGAGGCCGGGTAGGCCCCTAATGTGTCGGGAGCAAGGTGGCGAAAGCGGAACGTTTTCATAGGCGAAACCACGGTCTCGAACGCGACTTGCAGGAGTGGCCGCCCCGGGCCATTTCTGCCAGAGGGGACCGACTGCGTATGGACAAGCGGACGACCGAACCGGCCAAAGTTGGCGACGTCGACATTGAGACGTTTGCGCGTAACATCGCGCGCCTGGTCGAAGAAGGCGGTAAGGCCCTGGCTGCGTATCTCAAGCCGCGCGAACAGGGACAGCTTGACGGCAGCATGACCGAGGATGTTGCCGATATCGTCAAGACCATCGGTCAAGTTGCGGAATATTGGCTTTCCGACCCGCAACGGACGGTCGAACTACAGACAAGCCTCGGTCGCGCCTATCTCGATCTATGGGCGGGGATGGTCAAGCGCATGGCCGGCGAAGCGGCTCCGCCGGCGGCTGCACCGGATCCCAAAGACAAGCGCTTTGACGACCCGGAATGGTCCTCGAACCAGTTCTTCGATTTTTTAAAGCAGCTCTACCTGCTCACGTCGGATTGGGCGGATCGGCTGGTGCGCGATGCCGCGGGAATCGATCCGCACGTGCGGCAAAAGGCAGAGTTCTATATCAGGCAGATCACCAATGCGATTTCCCCGTCCAACTTCGTACTGACCAATCCGGAGTTGCTGCGCGAGACGTTTGCCTCGAATGCCGGCAATCTCGTGCGCGGCATGAGCATGCTGACCGAGGACATCGCCGCCGGAAAAGGCAATCTCAAGATTCGCCAGTCAGATCCCTCCGTTTTCGAGGTCGGCCGCAATCTCGCAACCACGCCCGGCAAAGTGATTTATCAGAACGAATTGATGCAGCTCATTCAATACCAACCGGCCACCAACAAAGTGCACAAATATCCGCTACTGATCGTGCCGCCATGGATCAACAAGTTCTACATCCTCGACCTGACGCCGGATAAATCCTTCATAAAATGGGCCGTCGACAACGGCCTCACTGTCTTCGTGATCTCCTGGGTCAATCCGGATGCGAAACTCGCCGAAAAAAGCTTCGAGGAATATATGCGGGAGGGAATTCTCACCGCGCTCGACGTGGTCGAAAAGGCAACCGGCGAACACAAGGTGCATGCGGTCGGCTATTGCGTCGGCGGAACGTTGCTTGCGATTGCGCTCGCCTATCTTGCCGCAAAGAGGCAGAGCCGTGCCGTATCGGCAACGTTCTTTACGGCGCAGGTGGATTTCGCACACGCCGGCGACCTCAAGATATTCGTTGACGAGGAGCGGATCAGGTCGCTCGAAGCTCACATGAAGCGGCAGGGCTACCTGGAAGCGTCACGCATGGCGACCGCTTTCAATCTTTTGCGCTCGAACGATCTCATCTGGCCCTACGTCGTCAACAACTACATACGCGGGAAAAAACCGGTGCCGTTCGACATCCTTTATTGGAATTCGGACGCCACGCGCATGCCGGCAGCCAATCACTCCTTCTATTTGCGGAATTGCTATCTCCATAACAATCTCGCCAACGGCAAAATGAAGATCGGTGGCGTCACGCTCGACGTCGGCAAGATCAAGGTCCCGATTTACAATCTCGCCACGCGCGAGGACCATATCGCGCCCGCAAAATCCGTACTGAAAGGGTCGAAATATTTCGGCGGGCCGGTGAAATTCGTGCTCGCGGGCTCCGGCCATATCGCCGGCGTGGTCAACCCGCCCGCGAAGAAGAAATACCAATACTGGACCGCGACGAACCTGGCAGGCGGCGATCTCGAGAAATGGCTCGCCCGCGCAACGGCTCATCCCGGCTCGTGGTGGCCGGATTGGGTCGGCTGGATCAAGTCGCACGACCGCAAGATGGTGGCTGCCCGAAAAGTCGGCGGCGGAAAACTGAAACCCATCGAGGACGCCCCCGGCTCTTATGTTAAAGTTCGGGACTAGCGCAAACCTGCGCAGTTAGGGGGATGCGATGTCCAGAGAGCTTTTGTGGCTGACGCTCACCGTAATCCTGACCGGCCTGATGTGGGTGCCCTACATTCTCGACCGCATCGCCGTGCGCGGGCTGATGGGCGCGATGGCCAATCCCTCGCGCGGCGACAAGCCGCAATCCGCATGGGCACAACGCCTCTATTTCGCCCACACGAACGCGGTCGAGAACCTGGTCATCTTTGCCAGCCTGGTACTGATCCTCGATTCGATGGGCCATTCGACCGCCGGCACGGTGACGGCATGCGCCGTTTACTTTTGGGCGCGCGTTGCGCACGTCATCGTCTATACGCTCGGCATTCCGGTGTTCCGCACCCTCGCCTTTGCAGTCGGGTTTGCGGCACAGGTCTGGCTCGCATTGGCGATTTTCGGAGCGCTTTAGACCGATTGAGGCGCGGCGCGGACGACGATCGCCTGCATGTCGGCACCGCGCGGCAACATGCCGAACGCGCCGCCGCGATTGTCTGCCAACCGCGATGCGCAGAAGGCGTCGGCGACCGCCGCCGGCGCATGCTCGATCAGCAGGGCCGCTTGCAAGGCGAGCACCAGGTCCCGCGCGAAAGAGCGTGCCTGTGATTCATCGGCGCGGTCGCGAGTCGTCAAACGCTTCTGCAGGCTCGCCGTAAACGCTTTCAAGCCCGAATGGCCGGCGCCGGCCGCGCTCACCTCCGCCACCAATACGTCGACCGCCGACGGCGTGCGCTCGATGGCGCGCAGCACGTCGAGACACATGATGTTGGCGGAGCCTTCCCAGATCGAATTGACCGGCGCCTCGCGATAGATGCGCGGCATCACGCATTCCTCGATGTAGCCGGAGCCGCCCAGGACCTCCATCGCCTCTTGCGAGAACGCCGCCGCGCGCTTGCAAATCCAGAACTTGGCCGCAGGCGTCACCACGCGACGGAAGACGATGGATGCTTCGTCGCTCTCGTCATAGGCGCGCGCGAGCCGCATCGTCAGCGCCAGCGCCGCTTCCGATTCGAGCGCCACATCGGCAAGCACGTTAGTCATCAGCGGCTGATCGACAAGATGCTTCTGGAACGCGATGCGATGCCTTGCATGATGGATCGCCTGCGCCACCGCCGCGCGCATCAGGCTCGATGAGCCGATGGCGCAGTCAAGCCGCGTGTAATTGCCCATCTCGATGATGGTCGGAATGCCGCGCCCCTCCTCCCCGACGAGTTGCGCGTAGGCGCCGAAGAACTCCACCTCGCTCGACGCGTTCGAACGGTTGCCGAGCTTATCCTTGAGCCGGATAATCTGAATCGCGTTGCGTTCGCCGTCCGGCGTCCAGCGCGGCAGCAGAAAACAGCTCAAGCCTTTCGGCGCCTGCGCCAGCACGAGGAAAGCGTCGCACATCGGCGCCGACATGAACCACTTGTGCCCGGTAAGACGAAAGCTGCCGTCGGATGTCGGCTCGGCCCGCGTCGTGTTGGTGCGCAAGTCGGAGCCGCCCTGGTTTTCGGTCATGCCCATGCCGAACAGCGCCGACGTTTTGTCCTTGGCCGGCCGGAAGCGCGGATCGTAGCGGCGCGAAAAGACGCGCGGCAGCCATTCGGCGGCGATTGCCGGCGCGTGCCGTAGCGTCGGCACCGAGCCGTAGGTCATCGCGAGCGGGCAATAAACGCCGCTTTCGATCTGATTGAGCAGGTAGGTGCCCGCCGCGCGCGCGACGTGCGCACCCGGTTTCGGCTCTGCCCAGGGGCTCGAATGCAGACCCGCTTCGAGCGCGATCGTCATCAGCGCGTGCCAGGCGGGATGGAATTCCACTTCGTCGAGCCGATGGCCGTAGCGATCGAGCGTTTTCAGAACCGGCGGATATTTGTTGGCATCAAAACCGGCCTTGATGGTCTCCGGCTTGCCCAGCGTCGCACCGAGCGCGCTTAAGTTGGCGTCAGCCCAATTCGCGCGCTCGCGCCTGACCGCTTCGCGCAGCGCGGCGTCGCTCGTAAAAACATTATACGGCTCAAGCGGCGGCGGCTGATTGCTGACGTCGAACATTGTCTTCCCCAGTCATTCCGGGAAGCAGCGACCGCCCCGGAATGACAGAGAATATTCCGGAGAGTGCCTCACGGAAACAGCGCCACCTGCTCGAGGCCCATCGCCTCCGGAAGCCCAAGCATCAGGTTCATGTTTTGGATCGCCTGGCCGGAGGCGCCCTTCACCAGATTATCGAGCGCCGAGACCACGATGGCGCGGCCCTCGATCCGATCTTTGGCAACGCCGATAAACGTCATGTTGGAGCCCCGCACATGGCGCGTCTGCGGGGTTTCCCCGAACGGCAGCACGTGCACGAACGGCTCCTTCGCGTAGGACTTTAAAAGTATCGCGTGAAGATCTTCGGCCGTGCGGCCGCGCTTTCCCCGAACGTAGATGGTCGCCAGGATTCCCCGATTCATCGGGACGAGATGCGGGGTGAAGGTCACGGTAACCTCGCGGCCGGCGGCGAGTGAAAACTCCTGGTCGAGTTCTGCCATGTGTCGATGGTGCCCTATGCCATACGCGTGAAACCCCTCCGAGACCTCGGAGAAGATCATCGATTCTTTTACTGCGCGTCCCGCGCCGGTCATGCCCGACTTGGCGTCGATCACGATCTCGTCGAGATCGATTGCCTTGGCTTTGATCAGCGGAACAAGCGGCAACTGCGCCGTCGTGGTATAGCAGCCTGGATTGGCGACGAGATGCGCATTTTTGATGTCGCGCCGATGCACTTCGACGAGTCCGTACACCGCTTGCTTTTGCAGGTCTGGCGCATGGTGTTCGTGCCCATACCATTTCGCGTAAGCGGCCGTATCCCCCAGCCGAAAGTCGGCCGACAGGTCCACAACCTTCGTCGCGGGTATTGCACCGAAAATCGCCGAGACGACTTTTTGCGTCGTTGCATGCGGCAGCGCGCAGAAGATCACATCGAGATTGGCGCCGAGCCAGTCGACGTCGTCGATGGAGACGAGCTTCGGCAACGCGAATGGCGCGAATTGCGGAAACACCTGCCGCATCTCCAGGCCGGCCCGACGTTCCGCCGTCAGCAATGCAATCTCGGCGCGCGGATGGCGGAGCAGCAGCCGCACCAGTTCGGCGCCGGTATAACCCGACGCGCCCAAGACACCGACTCTTGCCCTGTTGGCCATGACAGCCCCTTTCCTCACGCCGGCACAGCGCCGGAATTCATCGCCTCGCGCAGCAGCGAGTGGTCTTCGGAACGCCGGACTTGGAGAGCAGCAAGGAGAGAGGCGCCGCGGGATCTAGGTCCGGCGGCACGGGACTTCTCACGCGCGCGAGCGCTCCCGTGCCGTGACCATACGGCGGCGGAGCAAGCGGCGGCTGGTGGAAGTCATTTTCATCGGCGGCTGAGATAGGCCGCCGGCTCTCGCCCGTCAAGCGGCCGGCCTTCCGAGAGGCACCGGTTGGTCGATCAGCATTGCCTTAACGACCATGTCGCGCGCCAAGGCGGGATCGACATCATTGGCAGCGATCAGATCCTTGCAATCGGCGACGATCGCATCGGCATCCTGCATGATCTTGAGCCGCTTGAAATGGTCCGCATGGCTCAGACCCATGCTTTCGCCGACGATGTCGAGAACGTTAACGATCTTGAACGGCCAGTCGCGCTCGTGCGCGCACAGGTCGCGATGGTCGGGATGATAGATCGCAGCAAGGGCATCGACGCCGGCCCTTTCTGCCGCTTCCAGCTCGGCCAGATAGAGCCCGCGCTTGTACTCCGGCAGGGTGTTGAGGAAGTTACTCATCAAGCCGACGGCCGGCTGGTGCAAATCGATCAGTTCGACACCCGGCACCATTTGCAGGAGCTCGGTAGCGGCTTCGACCACGCCCTTAATGCCGGGGTGTTTGTGCAACGCGACTTTCAGTGGCACCGGTTTGCGCAGCAGCGGCCGCAGATCGTCGAAACGTGTCTTGAGGAACAGCATGAACGGCGTCATTTCGAACGGCCGCGAGCCGCGCACCTTCTCGATCGTCGGCAGCGTGTTCTCGGTAAACTGGACGTGGCAGCTTGCGCACCACGAGATCACGCCCGTTTTTCCCTCCGCCAGCTTGTCGAGCGAATTGGTGGCAACGCGGCCGGACACTTCCGCGTCGCCCGTGCGCAACTGGACGATCCCGCAGCAATGGCTCGGTCCGCCCATGACTTTGTACGTGACGCCGAGCGTGTCCATGATGTCGAGCGCGGTCAGCGCGATGTGCGGTGTCTTCAGCACATTGCACCCGGTATAAAACACAAAATCGGGACGCTCGCCCGGCTTGACCGTCGAACCCGATTCAAGCCGCTGGCTCACTTTTTGCCCGAGCCGGGTCAGTTCATCGGCGCTCAATTGCATGCGCGCCAGGACGTTCGAGCCATCGGCAACAAGGCGAAAATTTTCGACGCCCTTTTTGCGGCGCTCGCGCGGCTCGTTCGCATCCTGCGCCATTTTCATGCGCGCCATTGCCAGCAGGAAACGCGGGTTGACGCCGTAATTGCAAGCGGTAATGCAGTCGCCGGTCAGCACGCAGCCTTTCGCCCACGCCCGCGACGCTTCCGGCCCGCTCCCTGTGCGGACGATGTCGAGGATGCCGGAGATTACCTGCTCAGGCTCGGCGTTGACGCCGGCCGGGCCGATGACCGGACAGACTTCGACGCACTTGCCGCATTTCGTGCACGCCTCAAGCATTTCATCGGTGCGCGCAGTCAGGGCAGATTCGAAGGCAGATGCGGTCATCGGAACACCCGATTCAAACGGACGAATTTAATGTAACCGCTCGAATGGGCCCTCGCCAGCGCGATCCCGGAAAAAGAAGACCGCCCAACCTGGGCGGCCTTCCCGCTTCCCCACGGCTTTTGGTGTCAGATCGGGGTCCAGAGCACCGGAACCAGCCGGAAATTCTTGCCATTCTTCTCGACGTGCCCGACGGCCGGGAAGGAGAAATGATATCCTGCGACGAGCACCTTTTCCGCTGAAGCCATGTCATAGAATTTATGACGGGTCTTGAGCGTCAGCGCCGGGTCGTTGTCGAACGGCGCGATCCAGTCGGTATGATTCATGAACATCAGCGGATTGTTGCAGACGTCCGACTGAACCAGCAGCTTGCCATTACCCGACTGCACCATAAACGAAGTGTGGCCAGGCGTGTGACCCGGCGTTCCGATCGAGTGAATACCGGGAAGAATTTCCTTGCCCCATTCGTATTTCGTCACCTTGCTCTCAAGGCCGGTCATCACCTTCTTCACGTTGGGGAAGTAATTATGATTGTACGGATTGGCCTTGCTCCTGTTGGCGTCGTTCATCCAGAACGCCCACTCGCCGGTCGGGACCAAAATTTCCGCATTCGGAAAAGCTGGCGTGCCGTCCGCGTTGCGCAGCCCATTGATGTGATCGCCGTGCATGTGCGAGATCAGAACGACATCGATTGCCTTGCGGTCGATGCCCGCGGCCGCGAGATTGCCATGTAGTTGGCCGACTTGGCCTTTCGTCTGCGCATAGGCAGCCGGCCCATTGCCGGTGTCGATCAGGATGAGCTTGGAGCCCGTGTTGATGACAAGCGGATTGAACATGATCGTCAGCTTGCCGTCCGGCATGTACGCGTCCGCTAATGCTTTCTTGGCCTCCGCCGGTGTCGCGCCGGTTACGAAATTATCGGGCATCGGGAAAGTGCGTGCCCCGTCGGCAATCTGCGTCATCTCGTAACTGCCGACCTTGTATCGATAGATGCCGGGCGCCTGCTTGCCCGCTTCCGGCGCAGACGCATTCGCAGGGCCGGTCGATGGCAATGTGGATACTGCGGTCGCGCCGGCGACAGCGGCAGCGCTTGACGACGTGTGAGTTCGGTCATTGTCGTTTCCTCCTGTATGGATTTTTGTGCGCGGGAGCGAGGATTTCACCGCGGTAACCCCATCGCAGGCGAAATATTCCGAAAAGCTCGGCGGCGGCTCTCTGGCGAACTCTGTAGGCGAGCGCTCGCAGCTTGGCTAAGCTATCCCCCGTCGACAGATCCTGCGCCAAAGGGCAGGTGAAGCAATGCCGGACCGACACCGGCATCATATCCCGTGGGAGGAATATATGCGTCTATTGTCTCTGATGACCGGCGCGGCCGTGGCCGCGATCGTGACGACCGGCAGCGCGTTTGCGCAGGGAGTGCCGGAAAAAATGCCTTTCGACATTCCGTACGGAACGCCCGTCAACTACGAAGAGGCGATAAAGCTTATTAATACGGCGGCTGCGGAGGCCAAGAAGCACGGCTGGAAGATGAATATCGCCGTCGTCGACAATAACGGCGATCTCATCGCATTCCAGCGCATGGATGGCGCACAGATTGCGTCGGTCAATATCTCGCAAGGCAAGGCGCGCACCGCCGCGCGTTACCGGCGACCGACCGAAGTCTTCTTCAAGGCCTTCGAGAGTGGCCATCCGTATGTTGCCACGCTAGACCCGACATTGGTGGCCTCTACGGGCGGCTTTCCGCTCGTGAAAGACGGCAAGATGGTTGGCGCGATTGGCTGCTCCGGTGGCACCGGCGCTCAGGACGGCGTCACCTGCAAGGCGGCCGCCGATACCGTGAAGTAGTACGCGAGGCTGCTTTCATACATATCGGTGCGGGCTCCGCCGCGATCCGGCGGAGCCCTGCGTTTTTCAGCCGAGGTGCAGAAATTTCAAGCCGAAGGTGCCCGGCGCCAGCAACAGCGCGGCCCACAGGAATGCCGACGAGAAGTTCGCGATCTGGAACTTCAGCTGCGGCATGACCAGAACGCCGGCGGCAAGCGGCACAGTAGCGCGCAGAGGACCGAGGAAACGTCCGACGAAGACCGCGTAGACGCCGTAGCGCTCGACGAAGCGATGACCGCGCTCTATCAGATCGGGATGGCGCGACAACGGCCAAACCTTCGCCACCGCACCCTTGAATGTGACCCCTAACCAATAAGACAACCAGTCGCCTACCGCCGCCCCGAGGGCCGCAGCAATCCAGATGGGTATGAAGGCGATACCGCTTGCGCCGATCAGCGCACCGATGCCAACCAAGGCGACCGTTGCCGGCACCAAAAAAGATATCAATGCGAGCGATTCACCGAACGCGAGCGCAAAGACGATCGGAAGCGTCCAGCCTTGATGGTCCCGAACGAAAGCAACGATCGGTTCGACGTAATGCTCTATATCCATGCGGGGGATTGGGGCCCTTGATCCCGAGCGCCTGCGGTTCCCGCGCAGGTTAGCACGTCCTTAATCCCCTGCTTCCACACTCTGTGGACTTGTCGGCAAAACCACGCGCCGTCACCTTTGCGGCGCGATCATGGCATAGTCGATGGCAAGCGATTCGCTTAACCCCTATTTGTCAAGCTCATGCCGAAGACCGCCGCCAAAAGCTCGTCAAAACAACAAGACCTCTTTGAAGCGCCGGCCAGCCGCGCCGCAGCCCGCAAGGCCCAGGCCGCGCGCAGCAAGCTTTCGGGCCGTTCCGGCGGCGACGGCGGTTATACCGCCAGGCATATCGAGGTGCTCGAAGGCCTCGAGCCGGTGCGCCGGCGGCCCGGCATGTACATCGGCGGTACCGATGAAAAGGCGCTGCATCATCTCTTCGCGGAAGTGATCGATAACGCCATGGACGAGGCATTGGCCGGCCATGCCGACTGGATCGAAGTCGAAATGGAGACCGACGGCTTCGTCAGCGTCACCGACAATGGCCGCGGCATTCCGGTCGATCCGCACCCGAAATTCAAGAACAAGTCGGCGCTCGAAGTGATCATGTGCACGCTGCACGCCGGCGGCAAATTCGATTCCAAGGTGTACGAAACCTCGGGCGGCCTGCATGGCGTCGGCGTCTCGGTCGCCAACGCGCTTTCGGAACGCATGGAGGTCGAGGTCGCGCGCGAGCAGACGCTCTACACAATGGCGTTCGAGCGCGGAAAGCCGAAGACCAAATTGGTCAAGGCCGGCCGCGCGCCGAACCGCCGCGGCACCAAGGTGCGCTTCAGGCCCGATCCGCAAATCTTCGGGCCCAAGGCAGCCTTCAGGCCCGAGCGCGTGTTCAAGATGGCACGCTCGAAGGCCTATCTGTTCGGTGGCGTCGAAATCCGCTGGCGCTGCGACAAGGCGCTGCTCAAAACCGCCGAGGACGTCCCGGAAAAGGCAACGTTCCATTTCGCCGAGGGCCTCAAGGACTACCTCGCCGCCAATATCAACGGCGCAACGCTCGTTCATCCGGACATTTTCACCGGCTCGTCCGGCAAAACGGGACGCCACGGCGCGGCCGAATGGGCCATTGCGTGGACCGCGGACGCCGATGGCTCCCTCGCCTCTTATTGCAACACGATCCCGACCCCCGACGGCGGAACGCATGAATCGGGATTGCGCAGCGCACTGTTGCGCGGCCTGAAGGATCACGCCGAACGTGTCGGCCAGGGTAAGCGTGCCGCGCCAGTAACCAGCGATGACGTGATGACCGGCGCGGCCTGCATGCTGTCGGTATTCATCCGCGAGCCGGAATTCCAGGGCCAGACCAAGGATCGCCTCGCGACCGCCGAAGCGCAGCGCATTGTCGAGAACGCGATCAAGGATCCGTTCGATCACTGGCTCGCCGGCAATCCGTTGCAGGCCAATAAGCTGCTCGACTTCGTGATCGAGCGCGCCGAGGAACGCATCCGGCGCCGCCAGGAAAAGGAAGTCTCGCGCAAGACCGCGGTGCGCAAGCTGCGGCTGCCGGGGAAGCTCGCGGACTGCACGAATTCGGCGGCCGAGGGCTCGGAGATTTTCATTGTCGAAGGCGACAGCGCCGGCGGCTCCGCCAAGCAGGCGCGCGACCGGCGAACGCAGGCCGTGCTGCCCTTGCGCGGAAAAATCCTCAACGTTGCCTCGGCGGGCAAGGACAAGCTCGCGCAAAACGCGCAGCTTGCCGATCTCATCCAGGCGCTCGGTTGCGCCACCGGCGTTCACTTCCACGAAAAGGATCTGCGCTACGAGAAAGTGATCATCATGACCGACGCCGACGTTGACGGCGCGCACATCGCCTCATTGCTGATCACTTTCTTCTACCGGCAAATGCGCCAGCTGATCGACGCCGGACGGCTCTATCTCGCCGTGCCGCCGCTCTACCGGCTCTCGCACGGCGGCAAGATCGTCTACGCACGCGACGACAAGCACAAAGAGGAATTGCTCAAAAAAGAATTTCACGCCAACGCCAAAGTCGAGATCAGCCGCTTCAAGGGATTGGGTGAAATGATGGCAGCCCAGTTGAAGGAAACCACAATGGACCCGGGCAAGCGCACGCTGCTCCGCGTCGTGCTGGTGGACAATGAACGCAAGCCGACCGAAAAGACCGTCGAGCGCTTGATGGGCACGAAGGCCGAAGCGCGCTTCGCATTTATTCAGGAGAATGCCGAGTTCGCCAAAGAAGAGCTGCTTGATGTGTGAGCGATGCATCACTGCATTTATGCAGAACCGGTGTCTCGGCTCCTGAGCCGACCACGATCCCATTCTTCACGCGCGCGCTGTCGCCCTTAGGCTTGTTGAAGAGCGTACGCCAATTGCCGGCGCGAACGAACCAGATTTGCTTCTGCGCTTGCGTGTGCTCTTTTCCGATACGATAAAGCACGTTGACCTCGACCGTGTCGGCGGTGAGCGGAGTCGCGGAAACGATCGTGTACCTGTTGGCGTAAGTACCGGGCCCGGCATCGTCTTTTTCTATGACCGGGCCTCGTCCCCTTGGCTTGACAACCGTCACGCGCGGGTTGTCGACCGACGGCTTGCGTTCGCAATTGATCGCCCACGTACCGAACAAACCGAATTGCTCGAAAATTTTCGCAATGGGCCGTTCCCGAGCCGCTGCCGACGTGAGGAACGCAAACACCGCGACAAACGCCGCACACACGCGCATAGCAACAAACCCGATCACTCACCCACGCGAGAAATTACCAACGCACCTACCGCCGGCAACCGCCGCCGGTAGTTATCACCACCGGATTCGTGGCCCTACTCGGGAAATTTCAGCTTCGCGGCTTTCACAACTTCGGCGTAGTTTTTAATATCGTCGTCGATCAGCCTCCTGAACGCGTCTCCCGTTGGCCCGCCTGGCGTCACTGCCATCGCGGCAAGCCGCTGCTTGACGACACCGTCTGCCAGCGCCTTCGACAACGCCTCCTCGAGCTTCTTCACGATCGGCGCGGGCGTACCTGCGGGCACGAAGAAGCCGCTCCACAATTTTACGTTTACGCTGGGAAATCCGGCCTCGGCCATGCTCGGCACATCGGGCAATTCGGGCGAACGCTCCGAACCGGTTACAGCCAGCGCGCGCGTCTTTCCGCCCTTCACGAGCGGCATCGCAGGAGGGCCATCGGAAATCGTCAGCAGGCTTTGACCGGCAACGACACTGAGATTCGATTCATTGCTGCTCTTGTATGGAATCATGGTCCCGGGCATGCCGGTCTTGAGCTTCAGCAACTCGGTCGCGATGGTGAAAGCCGGCGATGAACTCGCGTAGTTTGCCTTATCGGGATGCGCCTTGGCATAAGCGACCAATTCGGCGACGGATTTGATGGGAGCGGTCGCAGGCACCACAAGAATCAACGGAAACGACGCGATCATCGCCAGCGGCACGAAGCTTTTGGTCGGGTGATATTTGAGCTTGTGATAGATCGCGGCAGCAACCGACATCTGACCGGTGGCGCCGATCATCAACGTATAGCCGTCGGCCGGCTGGTGGGCGACGTAATCGGCGGCGATCCGCCCGCCCGCGCCGGGCTTGTTCTCCACGATGATGGTCGTTCCGCCGAGCGCCTCTTGCAGCTTCGGAACAACGAGGCGCGCGAAAATGTCGTTGCCGCCGCCAGCCGCGAAACCGACGATCACACGAATCACGTGGTTCGGATAATTCGAATTTTGGGCCTGTGCCGATTGAGCGCCCGTCAAAGCCAGCAGCCCGACTACCAGGCCAACAGCGGCACCACGAATTTTCGTCATGCGTCCTCCTCCTTAGACGTCGTTCTCCACGGAACGGGCGGCGGCAAAGACTACACCGGCGGGCAGCGCCCGCAAATGCCGCCCGAAGAAATGTGCTAGATTTCCATCGTCCGCATTCGCCGCAAATCATGCACCCCACGCTTTCCTCCGCCGAAACGAGTTACGTCCGGAGCGCCCAGCTATTCGGGCACCCGCGTGGCCTCAGCTTTCTTTTTGCAACCGAGATGTGGGAACGCTTTTCGTACTACGGAATGCGCGCGCTACTCGTGCTTTATATGACCAAGTTTCTGCTTTTGCCGCCGCATGCGGGCAACGTGCTCGGATTAGCGGCGTTTCACCGTGCGCTCGAATTCGTGTTTGGGCCGCTTGATCTGCAACCGCTCGCCTCGCAGATCTACGGTTTCTACACGGGCCTCGTTTATCTGACGCCGATTTTCGGCGGCCTCCTTGCCGATCGCGTATGGGGGCAACGACGCACGGTCATCGTCGGCGCAGCGTTGATGGCGCTCGGCCACTTCATGATGGCGTTCGAGGCGTTGTTCCTGATCGCGCTGCTGATCCTCATTCTCGGCAATGGCGCATTCAAGCCGAACATCTCGACACAGGTCGGCGCGCTGTACGCCCCGGCTGACAGGCGGCGCGACCGCGCGTTCTCGATCTTCTACGTCGGCATTAACCTCGGCGCGTTTCTCGCGCCTCTCGTCTGTGGAACACTCGGCGAGGACTATGGCTGGCACTACGGCTTCGCGGCGGCCGGCGTCGGCATGACGACAGGATTGCTCGTCTATGTCTATGCCTCGCGTTACTTGCCGCCTGACCAGTTCACGCGCAGCCGCGGCGGCGACAAGCCTGCACCGCTGACACGTTCGGATTGGCGCGCGATAGCCGGACTATTGGTGCTGTTTTTGCCGGTGACGTTGTTCTGGGCCACCTACGAGCAACAGGGCAACACAATCGTGCTGTGGGCGGACCGCTTTACCGACCGAAGCATCAATCTTTTTCTTTGGCGCGGTGAGATTCCGGTCACCTGGTTTCAGGCGATCAACCCGTTCATGATTTTCGCCTTCACGCCCTTCATTGTCGCGCTGTGGCGCCGACAAGGCGCGGGCGAGCCCTCAACGGTCGCAAAGATGGCGATCGGCTGTTTCCTGAATGCAGCGTCTTTTCTTGTGCTGTTTGTTGCAGCGCATTTTGCCGTTGCTGATAAGGCAAGCTGGCTCTGGCTATTTGGCTATTTTGTTGTCCTTACTGTTGGCGAACTCTACCTCTCGCCTACCTCGCTCTCGCTCGTGACAAAGATTGCGCCGGCAAGCGTGCTGTCGATGATGATGGGCATTTGGCTGGCGACAAGCTTCACCGGCAACTTCTTGGCCGGCTATCTCGGCAGCTTCTGGTCGGCAATGGATAAGGCTAGCTTCTTTTTGCTTTGCGCCGTAATAGCCGGACTGGCAGGCGGCTTGATCGCCTTACTTCATCGTCCGCTTCGGAATTTAATCGCGGAAGATCAGTCAATCGGCAGACCGGCATAATTTTCGGCCAATGTTGTCATGGCCGCGCGCGAGTTAACCAGATAATCGAGTTCGGCCAATTGGCGCCGCCGGTCGAAGGCGTTCTCGTGCGGGAAATGATGCAGCATCTGCGTCATCCACCATGAGAAGCGTTGCGCCTTCCATACCCGCGGCAGCACCTTTTTCGAATAGCCGTCGAGCTGTTCGGTAGCACCTGAACGGTAAAATTCCGCGATCGCCCGCGCCAGCATACGCACGTCCGCCAATGCGAGGTTCATGCCCTTGGCGCCGGTCGGCGGCACGATATGCGCGCTGTCCCCGGCAAGGAAAAGCCGGCCGTACTGCATCGGCTCGACCACGAAACTGCGCATGGACGTAACGCCCTTCTGCACGATTTCTCCTTCCTGCAATTTGCGGACGCCGCCGAGCCGCGCGTGCAGCTCTTCCCAAATTTTATCGTCGGGCCATTTCTCGATGTCTTCATCCGGTGCGCATTGGAAGTAAAGTCGCGCCAGCAGTGGCGACCTCATCGTGAAGAGCGCAAAGCCGCGATCGTGGTAGGAATAAATCAGCTCTTCGTCGGGCGGTGGCGATTCCGAAAGGATGCCGAGCCATCCGAATGGATATTCGCGATCGTAAGTCGTCAGAACGCCATCCGGAATGCTCGGGCGGCAAATGCCATGAAAGCCGTCGCAGCCGCCGATGAAGTCGCAGTCGATCTCCTGCGCTTTTCCCTCGTGGCGAAAACGAATCTTCGGCTTCTTGCTGTCGATGTTCTGGACGCTCACGTCCTCGACCTCGAACAGAACCGGCTGACCAGTGCCGAGCCGGTGCCCGATCATGTCCTTGACCACTTCCTGCTGGCCATAAATGACTACGCCCTTGCCGACCAGATCGACGAAGTCGATCGGATGCAGTGTGCCCGCGAAATTCCATTTGATGCCGCGATGAAAGAGCCCTTCGCGTTCCATGCGCTCGCCGACGCCAACCTCGACGAGCATGTCGTGCGCCCACTGCTCGATCAGGCCGGCGCGGATGCGGCTTTCGCAATAGTTGCGGCTGCGGTTCTCGATCACGATCGATTCGATGCCGGCAAGCTGAAGCAGGCGCGCGAGCATGAGGCCCGCGGGACCCGCTCCAATGATGCCGACTTGCGTGCGCATGCGAACGATTCCGACAATGAATTCTGCGGCTATAGGGTCAGCATTACACGGTGCAAAGGAACAAATGCCGGAAAGGCTTGCCCGACTCAGCCGTTCAGCCAACTCGCAAGCGCAGCATTGACGGCGGCGGGACGTTCCAGCGTCGACAAATGCCCGCACTCCGGAATGATGCAGAGCCTCGATCCGGCAATGCCTGCCGCGATCTCGCGCGAGAGCGCCGGCGGGGTGGCCACGTCGCCGTCGCCGACCAGCACCAATGTCGGACATTTGATGGCGGACAGTAGCGCGCTCTTGAATCTGGCCGCGTCATGATCGCAGTCATCTGACGGATGAAGGCCTCTGCCCCCGTTTCTTCGCCCATTTGACGAACGATCGTTGTGAGCGACTCGTCATTCTGACGGTTGGCATGCAGATAGCGCCGCATCGCCAGGTCGGCTATTTCCCCGTAGCGCCCTTGATGCGCCATGGCGATTTGCGTTTTGCGCATCGCCGTTTGCTCAGGCTTGTCCGCCCGCGCCGAGGTATCGAGAAGCGCGAGCCGTGTGATGCGCTCGGGCGCAAGCCGTAGCATCGCGAATGCGATATAGCCGCCCATCGAGAGACCAACGAGCGCAAAAGAAGGCGGCGCATTAGCCAGAATGCGGGCGGCGATCTTCTCCAGTGTGTCGTCGCGGCCATGGTCCGCGATGGTTACCGGGCCGAACGGCCACAGCGCCGGAAGCTGCGGCGCAAAAAGCCGTGCCGTGCAGGTCAGGCCGGGAACGAGAACGATCGGAACAGGTTGCACCATGATCCGCTGGAGACGAAAACATTAAGAATTAATATGCTTTATTGCACTGCGGATGCATTGACTTTCGCCCTTGCGCCCCTATGTTCCGGTTGAACGGTACGAGTAGAAGATTCGGCCGTCCTTCCGCGCATCGCAACCCGTTTTTCATCCGGCGCGGGCTCCGGGCGGCCCCGACTCGAGGATTTATGTCTTTCTCCCATCTCGGCTTGTCCGACAAGGTTCTCGCCGCCATTGAAGCGGCCGGTTACAAGACCCCCACCCCCATTCAAGAACAAGCAATTCCCCACGTTCTCCAGCGCAAGGACGTCCTCGGAATTGCGCAGACCGGCACCGGCAAGACCGCTGCCTTTGTCCTGCCGATGCTCACGATGCTTGAGCAAGGCCGCGCCCGGGCGCGCATGCCGCGCACGCTCATGCTCGAGCCGACGCGCGAACTCGCCGCCCAGGTCGCCGATCACTTCGAGAAATACGGCAAGAACCACAAGCTCAATGTTGCGCTGATCATCGGCGGCGTTTCGTTCGACAATCAGGACTCTAAGCTGGTCCGCGGCGTGGATGTACTGATCGCAACGCCTGGACGCTTACTCGACCATTCCGAGCGCGGACGGTTGCTGCTTTCCGGCGTCGAGCTTTTGGTCATCGACGAAGCCGACCGCATGCTCGACATGGGCTTCATCCCGGATATCGAACGTATCGGGAAACTGGTGCCGTTTACGCGCCAGACGCTGTTTTTCACAGCGACGATGCCATCGGAAATTCAGCACATCGCCGACACCTTCCTGCACAATCCGGTGCGCGTGGAAGTATCGAAGCCGGCGACCACCGCCGCTACGATCAGCCAACAGCTCGTCGCCACCGGCCGCGATCCGGATGAAAAGCGCGAGACGCTACGCAACCTCATCCGCTCGGCCGATAATTTCAAGAACGCGATCGTCTTCTGCAATCGCAAGCGCGAGGTGGCGCAGCTGCACCGTTCGCTGCTGCGGCACAAGTTCAACGCCGTCGCCCTGCACGGCGACATGGACCAACCGGCGCGCACGGCCGCGCTCGACGCCTTCCGCAAAGGCGACGCTAAGCTCCTGATCGCCTCCGACGTGGCGGCACGCGGCCTCGATATTCCCGAAGTCAGCCACGTGTTCAATTTCGACGTGCCGCATCACCCCGACGACTACGTCCATCGCATCGGCCGCACTGGCCGTGCCGGCAAGAGCGGCATCGCCGTCACTATTGTCGCACCGATCGACCGGCGCGCGGTCGATACGATCGAGCGGCTGATCGGGCAGACCATTCCATGGGCAGGCAATTCCCTCCCGAACGAACAACGGGAAGAGCCGCCGCGGCAGCAACAGCGCTCACATCAGCAGCGAGACCACGCCCGGCACGCACGCAAGCACAATGGTGCCCAACAGCAACGAACGCACGACCGATCTGCCCTTCAGCAGCGCTCGCGCGCGTCGCGCGAGACCGAAACCGACAATACCCACTTACCGGCATTTCTCCTTCGACCCGTTCCGGCCAGAGCCTGAGGATCGGGACGCACGACCGCAAAAAACGCGTCGCATAAATTTACGTACCATTCACCGCAGTCTAATACCGTGCTGACCATGTAATTTCGGGCCATAGACGAACTCAATTCGTCTGGCCTGAGATCTTTTCCGGATGCACTATCGCCTGTTGTGGGGATTCTGCGATGTCGGCAGGGCACGTGGACGACCACGAACGCACGATGACGTTCGCGCAGATCGCGCTTGAGCAAATCAAGGCGCTCTCCCAGCCTGCTTATCCGCGCAATTACGAAATCTGGTACACCTACGCGACCGGCTATAACGCGGCATTCAACGAGCGAATAAACGAAATCCTCCAAAAGAAGGGGTCGCTAAGCGAGGACGACCTCAATCAGCTTTTCGAAAGTTATTTGTCGCCGGCGCGACTGACCGAGCGCATCGATAAGGTCGGCAGCCAGGTCGTGGGTGAGATCGACCAGGTGATGGCCATGATCGACGCGGCCGCCGGCAGCGCCAGCAGCTACACCGAAAGCCTCGCCGATATGAGCGAGAAGATCGTTCAATCGCAGGACCGCGAGGGCTTGCGTGCGATCGTCGAAAGCCTGGTAGAGACGACCAAGGAGATGGAAGCGTCGAACCAGAAGCTTGAAGCCCGGCTCAGTGCATCAAAGCGGGAAATTCGTGAGCTGCAGCAGAATCTCGAAGCCGTCCGCACCGAAAGCTTGACCGATCCGTTGACGCAGCTCTCCAACCGGAAAGCGTTCGATGCGGTCATCAAGCACGCGATTGCGGACGCTCACGCGCGCAGCGAGCCGCTGTCGCTGCTGATGGCCGACATCGACCACTTCAAGACGTTCAATGACAGCTTCGGTCATCTCACCGGCGACCAGGTGCTGCGCCTCGTCGCCATGTGCATGAAGCAAAACGTCAAAGGTCAGGACACGGCAGCGCGTTATGGCGGCGAGGAGTTTGCGGTCGTTCTGCCCAAGACGCCACTGCGTGCGGCCGCCACCGTTGCCGATCATATCCGGCGTGCGGTGATGACGAGAGAGCTGATAAAGCGCTCAACCGGCGAGCATCTCGGCCGGGTCACGATCTCGGTCGGCGTCGCCACGCTCAAGAGCGGCGAGACGGCGCAAACATTTCTGGAGCGCGCCGACGCGTGCCTCTATGCCGCCAAGCGACACGGGCGCAACCGCGTAATATGTGAAACCGATCCGGAAGCGACTGCCGCCACCCGCGTCGCTTAAAGCTTTGATTTCTTCTCAGAATTTTTTCGCGCGAGACGGGCGGCTGTCCGGCCGAGAAGGGTTACGCCGACGATGCGTCCGCGCT
Organism: Pseudolabrys sp.; assembly: GCA_025929185.1. Lineage (GTDB taxonomy): Bacteria > Pseudomonadota > Alphaproteobacteria > Rhizobiales > Xanthobacteraceae > Pseudolabrys. The sequence continues at coordinate 8,898 of JAICMO010000003.1, read as the reverse complement.
CGTGCCTTTTGCCGGCGTGAGCTGAACCGATTCACCGCAGCCGCAGGCCGACGTTTGGTTCGGATTGTTGAACACGAACTGCGCCGACAGCTTCTCGGTCTTGAAATCCATTTCGGTCCCCAGCAAGAACAGCACTGCCTTGGGGTCGATCAGAAGTTTAATTCCCTTGTCTTCGAGGACTTCGTCGTTAGGCTTCGCAGCCTCGGCGTATTCCATCGTGTATTCCATGCCGGCGCAGCCGCCGTTCTTAACGCCAACGCGCACGCCTATAACGGGCCGCTCTGCGCGCGCCATCACTTCCTTGATGCGGGCGGCGGCGGCTTCCGTAAGTCGCATTACCTGAGGTCGGGGTCGTGCTGTGGCCATGCAGTCCTCTGTACGTCCAAGTCTTTAATTTGGTGTTTCACCGTCGCAACGGCAAGCGCACCGAAGCTTCACCACATATTGAGCACGAGTCTGGCTTCGTCGGACATCCGGCTCGGGTCCCATGGCGGGTCCCATACCACAGATACCCGGGTTTCTTTTACGCCCGGCACGCTGGAGACGGCGTTTTCCACCATGACCGGCAATTCCTGCGCCGAGGGGCAATTGGGAGTCGTCAGCGACATCTCGATCTTGACTGCGCGGTCGTCCTCGACATCGATCTTGTAGATCAGGCCAAGCTCGTAGATATCGGCCGGAATTTCAGGGTCGTAGACGGTTTTCAGCGCCGACACGATCTCGTCCGTGAGCTTATTAAGCTCGTCCTGCGGCAGCGCCGACGTGGGTGTCGGCTCCGCGACCGCGGTGTCCGCCTGGTTCTCGACCGTTGGTGTTTCTTCACTCATGCAAAGAATTCCTGTGCCTTGGCAAGCGACGCGGCGAGCGTATCGACCTCTTCTTTCGTGTTGTAGAGACCGAACGAGGCGCGGCAGGTCGCGGTCAATCCGAAGCGGGCGAGCAGCGGCATGACACAATGGGTACCCGCGCGTACGGCCACGCCGGATCGATCAATGATCGTCGCGACATCATGGGGATGTGCCCCTTTCATTTCGAACGACACGATCGGCCCTTTGTCTTTGGCATTGCCGACAATGCGAAGCGAATTGATTTGCCGGAGACGCTCGTGCACGTAGTTCGCAACCTCATGCTCGTGGGCGCGGATGCGTTCCTTACCGATCGAATTGATATAATCGATCGCCGCGCCAAGCCCGATCGCCTGCACGATCGACGGCGTTCCCGCCTCGAACTTGTGCGGCGGGTCGCCGTAGGTGATGCGATCCTCGAATACCTCGCGAATCATTTCGCCGCCGCCGTTGAACGGCGGTATCGCGGCGAGGTGCTTATGTTTGCCGTAAAGCACGCCCACGCCGGTCGGCCCGTAAACCTTGTGTCCCGTGAACGCGTAGAAGTCGCAATCGATATCGCGGACGTCGACGTCAAGATGCACCGCGCCCTGTGCGCCGTCGACGAGCACCGGAATGCCGCGCGCATGGGCGAGCGCCACAACCTCTTTCACCGGCACGACCGTGCCGAGCATGTTCGACATGTGAGTAATGGCGACGAGCTTGGTGCGCGGAGACAGCAGCTTCTCGAACTCATCAAGCAGAAAATTGCCTTCATCGTCGACCGGCGCCCATTTGATCACGGCGCCCTGGCGCTCGCGCAGGAAATGCCACGGCACGATATTGGAATGGTGCTCCATGATCGAGAGCACGATCTCGTCGCCTTCCTTGATGTGCTCGCGACCGAACGTATAGGCGACGAGGTTGATCGCCTCGGTAGCATTGCGCGTGAAGACGATCTCTTCCGCCCGCTCGGCATTGATGAACATGCGCACCTTGTCGCGCGCGCCCTCATACGCTTCGGTCGCGGTGTTGGCGAGATAGTGCAATCCCCGATGCACGTTGGCATATTCGGCCTTGTAGGCATGGTCCATGCGGTCGAGCACAACTTGCGGCTTCTGCGCAGACGCGGCGTTGTCGAGATAAACCAGCGGCTTGCCGTAGACCCGCATCGCCAGCGCGGGAAAATCCTGCCGGATGCGGGCCACGTCATAACTGCCGTTTTTCACCGCCGGATGCATGGCCTCAGTCCCGTGCCGCGAGCCATTCGGCCGCCGCGTTCAGCAGCGCGTCACGCACGCCTTCGTGCGCAATCATGTCGATCACTTCGCCAACAAACGCTTGAATGAGCAGGGCATCGGCTTCTTTTTCCGGAATGCCGCGCGCCATTAGATAAAATTTCTGGTTCTCATCGAGCGCGCCGGCGGTCGCGCCATGGCCGCATTGCACGTCGTCGGCGAAAATCTCCAGCTCGGGCTTGTTGTCGGCCTCGGCATCGTCGGAAATGAGCAGCGCATTGCTCGACATCTTGGCGTCGGTCTTCTGCGCGTGCGGGCGCACGATGATCTTGCCCTGAAACACGCCGCTGCTCTCGCCATCGAGAACCGACCGGAATTGCTCGCGGCTCTCACAGGCACCGGCCGCATGGTCGATCAACAGCGTGTTGTCGGCGTGTTCTTTGGCCCGGAGCAGAGTCGCCCCGCGGATACCAGAAACCGTGCCTTGACCATCGAAGCGGACGAGGTTCTGGTTTCGTACGGTCGCTCCGCCGAGCGTGAAATTGAAAGTGTTAAACTTGGCCTGCGCTCCGACCGACGCCATCAATGTCCCGACGTGAATGGTTTGCCCGCGCGCGATCTTGACATAATCAACTTCGGCCCCTTCGCCGACGACAAGCTCCAGCGCGGCATTGATCTGCGATGCATTGGCATCATGATTTTCAACAATGAGTGCTTTGCCCCCCTTCTCGATCACAATCAACGAGCGCAAGAAAATCGACGAGGGTTGAATGCTGGAAGCGAAGTCGATCAAAATCGGCCGCCTTAGCGTTGCGCCCGCAGAGATGCGAATCACTATGCCATCGCCCATCAGCGCCGTGTTGAGCGCGACAATGGCGTCGTCCGTTTCGATCGTCTTGCCGACGTAAGCTGTGACGAGCGGATCACCCTTCGCCAACGCATCTGCCATCGAACCGACGGTCAGGCCTTGCTCCGAAGATAAATCGGAAAGCTCGGGCGCAAAAACACCATCGACGAACACCAGCCGCCGGCAGTCGAGGCCGGCAACCATGCTGCCAGCGTTCTTCGCGCGCGCCTTTGCCGCTTCGTCAGGCGCGCCGGCGAGCGGCTTTGCATCGCGCATCAGTGCACGCAGATCGGTGTATTTCCATTCCTCGATACGCCGATGCGGCAGGCCCGTTGCATCGAAGTGCCGAAACGCATCTTCACGCAGCTTTGCAAGCGCACCCTTGCCGGGCAAATTCGCACGTGCCTCAGCATAGGCGTCGTGCAGCGCCTGCTCGGCGGGCGTTTTGATTGTGCGCAGATCGGCGGTCATTACATCACCAAGCGCCTGTCATGCCCCGCCAAAGCGGGGCATCCGGTAAATCCTGCGGCCCGCGCGAGTCGAAGAGCCGGATGCACAACTGCTCCTGCGTTTACTGGATCGCACGCCTTCGCGGGCAATGACAGGAAGTTAATCATCACGCTGCAACCTCGTCCTGGAATTGCGCGTAGCCCTTGGCCTCGAGCTCAAGCGCGAGCTCTTTGCCGCCCGACTTCACCACGCGGCCTTTCGACATTACGTGCACGACATCCGGCACGATGTAGTTCAACAGCCGCTGATAATGCGTGATGACGACCGTCGAGCGCTTGGGCGAGCGCAGCCGGTTGACACCATCGGCGACGATCTTGAGCGCGTCGATGTCGAGGCCGGAGTCGGTTTCGTCGAGCACCGCCAGCCGCGGCTCCAGCATCGCCATTTGCATGATTTCATTGCGCTTCTTCTCGCCGCCGGAGAAGCCCACGTTGACCGCGCGCCGCAGCATTTCTTGATCGATGCCGAGATGCGCCGACGTTTCGCGCACGCGTCTCATGAAGTCGGGCGTGGAAAACTCCGCTTCGCCACGTGCCTTGCGTTGCGCGTTGAGCGCCGTGCGCAGGAAGGTCATTGTCGCGACGCCGGGAATTTCCACTGGATACTGGAATGCAAGGAACAGGCCTTTGGCTGCGCGCTCGTCCGGTTCCATGTCGAGTATGTTCGCGCCATCGAACAAAACCTCGCCTTGCGTCACCTCGTAGTTCGGCTTGCCGGCGAGCACATAGGCAAGTGTCGATTTGCCGGAGCCGTTCGGACCCATGATAGCTGCGACCTGCCCCTGCTCGATGGTCAGATCGAGGCCGTTCAGAATCGCCTTACCGTCGATCTCGACGTGCAGGTTTTTGACTTCAAGCAGCATTGTTGATCCCACTTAACTTGCGAACGTCGAAATTTCATCAATCAACTGGTCAAGGCTGCGATCGGTGCCGCCGCCAAAATCCACGAGGTTGGTCGTCGGCGCCCAGGCGTTCTCTGAAACACGAAAGCGATCTTCGCCGGTCCGGCGCACCACGAGAAAACGGCCGCCACCTTTAATGATGAGATCGTCCATCTCGCGGTAGACCTCGACATCGGGAAAGTTCTTTGCCACGCAATCAACCAGATCGCCCGCTGCGCGATTGTTTGCCAGACACGCCCGCGCATCCGCTCTAACCTCATCCGCAGTCATCCGACGCTCCCTTCCAGACTGATCGAAATCAGCTTCTGCGCCTCAACCGCAAACTCCATCGGCAACTGTTGCAGCACGTCCTTGACGAAACCGTTGACGACAAGCGCGGTCGCCTCCTCCGCCGACATTCCGCGCTGGCGGCAGTAGAACAGCATGTCCTCGGAAATCTTCGAGGTGGTCGCCTCGTGCTCAAAAATCGTCGAGGAATTCTTCGCCTCGATGTAGGGCACGGTATGCGCGCCGCATTGGTCGCCGATCAGAAGCGAGTCGCAGTTGGTGAAGTTGCGCGCGCCCTTTGCTTTCTGGTGCGCGAACACGCGGCCGCGATAGGTGTTGTTGGATTTACCCGCCGCGATGCCCTTGGAAATGATGCGGCTCGTCGTGTTCTTGCCGAGGTGCAGCATCTTGGTGCCGCTGTCGACCTGCTGGTGACCGTTCGAGATCGCGATCGAATAGAACTCGCCGCGCGAATTGTCGCCGCGCAGGATGCAGCTCGGATACTTCCAGGTGATCGCCGAGCCGGTTTCGACCTGAGTCCACGAGATCTTCGAGTTCTTGCCGCGGCAATCGCCGCGCTTGGTGACGAAGTTGAAGATGCCGCCCCTGCCCTGGGCATCGCCCGGATACCAGTTCTGCACGGTCGAATATTTGATCTCCGCGTTCTCGAGCGCGACCAACTCGACGACAGCCGCGTGCAACTGGTTCTCGTCGCGCATCGGCGCGGTGCAACCCTCGAGATAGCTCACGTAGCCGCCCTTGTCGGCGATGATAAGTGTGCGCTCGAACTGGCCGGTGTTCTTCTCATTGATGCGGAAATAGGTCGACAGCTCCATTGGGCAGCGCACGCCTTCCGGCACGTAAACGAACGAGCCGTCGGAAAACACCGCCGAATTCAGCGTCGCAAAGAAGTTGTCGGTTACCGGGACAACCGAGCCGAGATATTTCTTCACCAACTCGGGATGCTCGCGAATGGCTTCGGAAATCGGCATGAAGATCACGCCGGCCTTCTTGAGCTCTTCCTTGAAGGTGGTCGCAACCGAAACGGAATCGAACACGGCATCGACCGCGACGCGCGAGCGCGTGCCGTCAGCCTTCTCGACGCCGGCAAGGATTTCCTGCTCGCGCAAGGGAATGCCGAGCTTCTCATAGGTGCGCAGGATTTCCGGATCGACCTCGTCGAGCGAAGTGAGCGCCTTCTTTTTCGGCGCGGCGTAATAGTAATAGCTCTGGTAGTCGATCTTCGGATAATTCACGCGTGCCCACGTCGGCTCGCGCATGGTGAGCCAGCGGCGATAGGCTTCAAGCCGCCATGCCAGCATCCAGTCGGGCTCGTTCTTCTTGGCCGAAATGAATCGGATCGTATCCTCCGAAAGGCCCTTCGGGGCCTTGTCGGATTCGATCAACGTCTCGAAGCCAAATTTATATTGATCAACGTCGATACGGCGGACCTGATCGACGGTCTCTTGTACGGCCGGCATTCTTCCCTCCGCTCACGGTTTCAAGGACCGCGGGTTGGATTTTGTCGGTTATGGTCGTTCGCTTCTCGCGCCGATCACCCATTTTTCGCAGCGCCGCCTCATGCGGCGATGCCTCGTTTATCTCTGTTCTTAAGTAATGACGATGCAACCTTATTCCAAGCAATCAGCAGCCTTTCGACCTCCTCTTCAGTCGTTTCCCAGCCCAGGCTGACGCGCACCGCCCCCTGCGCGAGCGCAGGTTCCACGCCCATTGCGGCCAGGACATGCGATTCCTGCACCTTGCCCGATGAACATGCGGAACCCGAGGAAACAGCTATCCCATTGAGATCAAAGGAAATGACAGCCGTTTCCGCCTTTAGACCGGGGACGGTGAAAAGCGTCGTATTCGGCAAGCGTGATGCATTTTCGCCGAAAATGATTACCGCCGGCGATGCCGCCTTCAGGCCCACCTCGAGCATGCCGCGCAAGCGCGCCATGCGCGCTGCTTCCGCCTGCCGGGTATGCAGCGCGGTTTGCGCCGCCGCGCCGAAGCCGGCAATCGCTGCCACGTTCTCGGTACCGGCACGTTGGCCCCGCTCCTGCGCACCGCCTTTGATCAAGGGCTCGATGATATGAACGCTTCCGCGGCGCACCAATACGCCGACGCCCTGCGGCCCGCCGATCTTGTGGCTGGACAGTGTGAGCAGATCGGCACCGAGCTCTTCCATGTCGCAATCGATGCGGCCGGCCCCCTGCACGGCATCGACGTGCAACACACCGTTCGCCGCGCGTACGATTTCGGCGATCTGTGCGATCGGCTGGATCACGCCGGTTTCGTTATTGGCAAGCATTACCGAAACGAGCGGCCGCTCGGATACGGCCAGCCGGCTCGCAAGCGCCTCAAGATCGAGAACACCGTCCCTGCCCACCGGTAGTTTTTCGACTGCGTCCGATGCAAAGCGGCCACCGCCAAGGACGGAAGGGTGCTCGACGGCCGAGACGAACAAACGATCGCGACGCCGACGGTCCCCGCCGACCTCGATGGCGGGGGTCAGGGCGAGCGCGTTGGCTTCGGTGCCCCCCGAGGTGAAAGTGACATTCTTTGGCTCCGCCCCAACCAGTTCAGCAACCTTCTCGCGTGCATCCTCAACCAGCTTCCGAGCTGCCCGACCCTCGGCATGCACGGAGGAAGCATTGCCAGTGAGCCCAAGGGCAGCAGTCATCGCCCCGCGTGCCTCGGTCCGCAGGGGTGATGTCGCATTCCAATCGAAATAGGCGCGTTCGATCGTCACTTCGGCACTAATCAGATACCTTTGCGGCGCTAGCCCCACGAAAATCCTTGCATTTTGCCGGGGAGATCGTGCTAGAAGCCGCCATTCTCGGCCAGCTTATAGCCTGTGCCGAACCAAAGCGCAGCGGAATTCTCGATATTTAGAATAATTCCAAACAGATGCCGACACCGCTGGCGGGCGTGACACGCCATATAAGCTTGGCCCGGCGGGGTGCCGCCGTGGCTTTGAAACCCGGTTAAGGTCGAGAGCATGCCTGAAGTCATCTTTACGGGTCCGGCCGGACGCATCGAGGGCCGCTACCATCCGGCGCGGCAGAAGAACGCGCCGATCGCCATCATCCTGCACCCACACCCGCAGTTCGGCGGGACGATGAACCATCAGATCATCTACCAACTCTATTACGCGTTCGTGCACCGCGGCTTTTCCGCCTTGCGCTTCAATTTCCGCGGCGTCGGCCGCAGCCAGGGCTCGTTCGATCACGGTACCGGCGAATTGTCGGACGCGGCCGCCGCGCTCGATTGGGCACAAACGATCAGCCCGGAAGCGAAAAGCTGCTGGATCGCCGGGTTTTCCTTCGGTGCGTGGATCGGCATGCAGCTGCTGATGCGCCGTCCGGAAATCGAAGGATTTATCTCGATCTGCCCGCCGGCAAACCTTTACGACTTTTCGTTTCTCGCGCCCTGCCCGTCGTCTGGGCTTATCATTCACGGCGATAAAGACGCCGTCGTGCCGTACAAGGACGTCACCACGCTCGTCGAAAAGCTCAAGACGCAGAAAGGCATCGTGATCGAGCAGAAGGTGATTCAGGGCGCCAATCATTTCTTCGACGCCAAAATCGAGCCGCTGATGACCGCGATCGGCGCCTATCTCGACAAGCGCCTCAAGACAGAGCGCAAGCCGAGCGCAGCATAGTTACGGCTTTACCACCACGCCGCCGCACATCGGGCGCGGCGCACCCGTCGTTGCCGGGAACGTAATCGGCATATCGTTGAGCGTACGAACCGCGAGATAGGCGAACGCCTGCGCCTCGATGGCCTGCGAGGACCAGCCGACCGCGTCCGCCGTTTCCACTGTTGCCGGCTTCAGAGAGCTTGCCAGCATCCGCATCAGTGTAGGGTTGCGCGCGCCGCCGCCGGCGACGATCCAGGTTCTTGGCGCTGACGGCAAGTGTGGCACCACGCGCGCGACCGATGCCGCAGTCAGGCGCGACAAAGTTGCGGCGCCGTCGGCAACCGAAAAATCCGGCAGTCCGATATTGGCGAACGCGAACGCATTGCGATCGAGCGACTTTGGATAAGGCTCGGCAAAGAAGGAGCTCTCGAGAACGCGGGCGACAAACGCCTCATCGACGCGTCCTCTCGCCGCCTGATCGCCGTCGCGATCGAGCGGAGCGCCGGTGCGCGCGCGCATGAAATCGTCGATCAGTGCATTGCCGGGTCCGGTGTCGCACGCGATCGGATCGCCCCCGTCCACATACGTGACGTTCGCCACGCCGCCGACATTGAGCACCGCGATCGGATGTGGACGGTCGAGCTTGCGCGCGAGTGCCTGATGAAAGA
>JAICMO010000186.1 GCA_025929185.1 Pseudolabrys sp. | reverse complement strand
TTGACAATCTCTTACCGGCGCGTACCGCCCTGCCCGCGTCCGACCGGAATGGATTTCGTTAACGACACCAGGCATTTGACCGGCTGCCCCGTTAAGCCCATCGCGCAATCGGCGTCGAATCCTTAACGCCGCCGTGCTAGACGGCGGCCATCTTTCGCCTGTTGCGGGACGACGATGGACGCAAGCGCGCTCAAAGCTGCGAGCAAGCCCGACGCGCGGGCGGAGGCGCTGGTCGCCTCCTACGAGCGCGCCGGCTATCGCCGGCTTGCGCCCGCGATCCTGCAACCGGCCGAGCCCTTTCTCGATCTCTCCGGCGAGGACATCCGCAAGCGCATGTATCTCACTGCCGCGCCGGGCGGCGACGAATTGTGCCTGCGGCCCGATCTCACCATTCCGGTCTCGCGCGATTACCTCGCGTCCGCCGCCGCCGGAAAGCCTGCCGGCTATTGCTATCTCGGCCCGGTCTTCCGTCACCGCACCGACGAGCCGGCGGAATTTCTCCAAGCCGGCATCGAATCCTTCGGCCGTGCCGACAAGGCAGCGGCCGATGCCGAAATGCTCGCGCTCGGGCTCGAGGCGGCGACGCATTACGGCCTCGCCGCGCCCGACATCCGCATCGGCGACGTGGCGCTGTTTGCCGCGCTGATCGACGCGCTGGATTTGTCGGCGGCCTGGAAGCGGCGGCTGCTGAAGGATTTCAACCGCAAGGCCAACCTGGCGCAGGACCTCGACCGCCTCGTGCTCGGCGGCACCAACGGCCGGCCGGAATATCAGGGCGTGCTCGCGGCGCTTGCCGGTTCCGATCCGAAAGGCGCGCGCGCACTCGTCACCGATTTGTTGTCGATCGCCGGCATCACCGCCGTCGGCGGCCGTTCGGTCGGCGAGATTGCGGAGCGATTTCTCGAGCAGGCCGCGCTCGGCGCAAGCGCCAAGCTGCCGCGCGACGTGCGCGCGCTGATCGAGCGCTTCCTCGCTGTCGAAGGCGATCCGGATGAAGCCGCCGCGGATCTGCGCGCGCTGGCAAGCGAGGCCAACGTGTCGCTCACGCCGGCACTCGATCAGTTCGAAAGCCGTACCGGTTTCCTTGCCGCGCGCGGCGTCGACGTGAAGCGCGTGCGCTTCTCCACGTCCTTCGGGCGCGGCTTCGACTACTACACGGGTTTCGTGTTTGAATTGACCGACCCGGCGCGCACCGGCGACCCGCTGGTCGCCGGTGGCCGCTACGACGGCCTGCTCGCGCGGCTCGGCAGCGAGGCGCCTATTCCGGCAGTCGGCTTCGCGATCTGGATCGAGCGCCTCGCCGTTTACGGAGGCGCGCCGTGAACGCGCCGTTTGTGCTCGCCGTGCCGGCCAAGGGCCGCTTGCAGGAGAACGCGGAGAATTTCTTCGCGCGCTCCGGGCTCACGCTGATGAAGCCGCGCGGCGCGCGAGATTATCGCGGCGCTATCGCGGGCCTCGACGGCGTCGAGGTCGCTTATCTTTCCGCCGCCGAGATCACCATGCAGCTCGCGCAAGGCGCCGTGCATTTCGGCGTCACCGGCGAGGACCTGGTGCGCGAGCAAATGCCCGATGCCGACGGCAAGGTCGTGCTGATCGAGGGCCTCGGCTTCGGCCACGCCAATGTGGTCGTCGCGGTGCCGCAGGCCTGGATCGACGTGCGCACGATGGCCGATCTCGACGACGTCGCCACCGCCTTCCGTCACCACCACGGCCAGCGGATGCGCGTCGCCACCAAATACGTGAATCTCACGCGCGCCTTCTTTGCCGAGCACGGCGTCATCGACTACCGCATCGTCGAAAGCTCCGGCGCGACCGAAGGCGCGCCTGCCGCCGGCACGGCCGAGATGATCGTCGACATCACCACGACGGGCGCGACGCTCGCCGCCAACGCGCTCAAGATCGTCGAGGACGGCGTCATCCTGCGCTCGCAGGCGAACCTCGTCGCCGCGCGCGGCGCGGCCTGGGGCGAGGCCGAGCGCGAAATCGCGCGCATCATTCTCGACCGCATCGCCGCGCACGCACGCGCGCGGGCATTCCGCGAGGTGCGGGCGCAGGTGCAGTCCGGCAAAGCCAGCGTGATTGCGCAAGCGCGCGAGCGCTTCGGCGTCGAGGCGCCGTTCGAGCAGACGGCCTCCGGCTTGCTGACGCTGCACTGCCCGCCCGACCAGGTCTATGCGCTGACCGGCTTCCTGCGCGAGAACGGCGCCGACGCGGTCGCCGTTGCCGATCTCGATTACGTCTTCGCGCGCGACAATCCGCTTTACGAAAAGCTCAAGGCCGCGCTCTGACCTTTTTTGTCATTCCTGGGCACGCGCAACGCGCGTGAGGCCGGAATCCATAATTCCGGCACTGCGGGCCTATGGATTCCGGGTCCGGCGCGCTTACGCGCCGTCCCGGAATGACGAGGGAAGACTTTTGCCGGCGCGAAACACGAAAAAATGCGAGAGCGAGAAATTGACCGCGAAGCTGACGCCAATGGCGGCGACCTTTGCGGCCCAGGCGGGGACAAGGAGAAGCTCGACCAGGCACCAGACCGTGCAGGTATTGGCGACAAAACCGGCGACTTGCGAAAACGCAAAGCCGACATAGCGGCCGAATGCCAAACGCCCACCCGATTCGGCGGCAAATGTGAATGTCGAATTCATGATGTAAGAGCCGGTCATCGCGACAAGCCAAGCCATCGCATTGGAGGCGATGATCGGCAGAGCGAGAACGTAATAGGCGAAGGAAAAGACGCAAAAATCGACCGCCGAATTCACCACGCCGACGGTGGCGAAGCTGACCGCCTTGAGGGCGACCGCGCGCCTTTGCCAGGCGCCATCGAGTTGGCCGACCAATGCGCGGAAGGACGAAATCATGGTGTTCCGACTTAGCACGTCTCGCGGGTCGCGCCGAGCCCTTGTGCCGGAACCCGCGGACGCGACAGAAAAGCCGCATTCGGCTATAGATCGCGACGCGATGCGAAATACCGGGACGCCCTGATGCAGATATCTGCCAGCCGAAGCGCAGCCGAGCTACGGCGCGAACAGGCCCCGGCCGGGCTTTCGATTGTCGTGCCACTGTTCAACGAGGCCGGCGGGCTCGCGAAATTGCACGCGACCATCTCGGAGGTCGCTCGTGCGCTCAAGGCGCGCCGGGGCCTTGCGATCGAAATCGTCTATGTTGACGACGGCAGCACCGACGACACGAACGCGATTGTCAACGATTTGCCGGCAGGCCCGGCCGATGTTCAGGCCGTCACGCTGTCGCGCAACTTCGGCAAGGAGGCGGCGCTGCTTGCCGGCCTCGACCACGCGCGGCTCGGAGCCGTGCTGTTCATGGACGGCGACGGCCAGCATCCGCCTCATCTCGTCGAGCAGCTTGTCGCGCGCTGGCTCGATTTCGGCGACGACGTGGTCTACACGGCCAAAGCCAATCGCGCCAACGAGCCGTTTCTCCGCCGCGCCGGCGTCAAATGGTTCTACACCTTGATCAACTGGGGCGCGCGGCATCCGATACCGGAAGATGCCGGCGATTTTCGCCTGCTGTCGCCGCGCGCGGCCGCCGCGCTGCGACAGTTGCCGGAACGCAATCGCTTCTTCAAGGGACTGTCGAGCTGGATCGGCTTCAGGCAATCGCGCGTCGATTACGAGCCGGCCGAGCGCCAATTCGGTGCCAGCACATGGAACGCGCGCAGGTTGATCGGCCTTTCGATCGAAGGACTGACGTCGTTTTCGGTGGCGCCGCTGCGCGTTGCAAGCCTGCTCGGAATGCTGATCGCCCTCAGCGCGCTTTTTTTCGGCCTCTCGATCCTGCTGCAAACGATATTGTTTGGCAAAGACGTGCCCGGCTATCCCTCGCTGCTCGTCGGCATGATGGTGCTCGGCGGCGTGCAACTCATCATGATCGGGGTGCTTGGCGAATACATCGGCAAGCTCCTGTCCGAGAGCAAACGGCGGCCGGTTTATTTCGTTGCCGAGCACAGCGTGAAAGCGGCGAACGAAACGGCGGCGGCGAAACCCGCAACGCCGCACGCGGCCGAATAGCCGGCAAAACGTGGACCGCCCTCGCCGGCATATCTGGTTGTGCGCCGACGACTACGGCATTTCACCTTCCGTCAACGCCGCGATCCGCGATCTCATCAAGCGCCGGAGAATCAACGCCACATCCGTAATGATGGTCGCGCCGCACTTAAACGCAAAAGAGGCGGCCGAGCTGGATGCGCTACGTCGTGACGATCCCCGCATCGCAATCGGCTTGCACGTCACGCTGACCGGACTGTTCAAGCCGGCAAGCGCGGGCTACGTGCCGCGGCGTGGCGGCACCTTTCTGCCGCTCGAGAACATGGCATCGGCAGCGCTCTTGCGTCGCCTTCAGCGCGACAAGCTCGCGATCGAGATTGCCACCCAGTTGCGGGCGTTTCTGAACGCCTTCGGCACGCCGCCCGATTTCGTCGACGCTCATCAACACATTCATGTGTTTCCGCAGGTGCGGGACGCGTTGCTTGAGGCGGTGAAAGATGCCGCTCCCCGAGCCTGGGTTCGGCAATGCGGCAGGGCAGTCCCGCTCCACCGACGCGTAACCGACCCGAAGGGCCTTGTGCTTGATCTTCTGAGCGTCGCTTTTCGCCGAAAGGCCCGCGCGCTCGGCCTGCGGACAAATCCGGCGTTTTCCGGCAGCTATACGTTTGCGGCGGATGCGAATTATGCGCGGCTGTTTCCGACGTTCCTCAATTCGCTTCCCGACCGGGGCCTCGTCATGTGCCATCCGGGAATTGTCGATGACGAGCTTATCCAGCTCGATCCGCTGACCACGCTGCGCGAGCGCGAATACGCTTATTTCCGCGGCGACGAGTTTCCGCGCGTGCTGGCTGCCCACAATATCGAATTGGCGTGAGCGCCGCCTGCGTGGCAGGCTATTGAGAAATCTCGATGTCATTCCGGACGCCGCAAAGCGGCGATCCGGAATCCAGAAACATACGCAGGATCGGCCTCTGGATTCCGGGTTCGCGCCTTCGGCGCGCCCCGGAATGACCGGCTGAGGGACAATCTGCTACAGCACCACGACCTTTGTCCCGACGCTCACGCGGCTGTAGAGATCGATCACATCCTGATTGGTCATGCGGATGCAGCCCGAGGACACGTTGTGCCCGATCGTCCAAGGCTCGTTCGAGCCGTGGATGCGATAGAGCGTCGATCCGAGATACAGCGCGCGGGCGCCTAAAGGATTCTCCGGGCCGCCTGCCATGAACCGCGGCAGATAAGGCTGCCGCTTGATCATCTCCGCCGGCGGCGTCCAGGTGGGCCATTCTCTTTTCGCCGATATACGATGCACGCCCGACCAGGTGAATCCGGGCCGGCCGACCCCGATGCCATAGCGGATCGCCTTGTCGTCCGGCTCGATCAGGTAGAGAAATTTGTTGGGCGTATCGATGATGATCGTGCCCGGCGCTTCCTTGCCGCGATACTCGACCTCCTGCCGCATGTAGCGCGGATCCATGCCCGTGCCCGGATCGATTTCGACGGCAGCTTGCGGCTGCGTGTTCGCGTAAGCCGGCACAGCCGGCGGCTCACCGCCGCGAAACAGGAATTCGATGAAGCCCCCGCCGAGATAGCGATCGCCCGGCGACTGGGCGGAAGCAGCGACAGAGGTAAGCAGAACGATCGCGAAGGCGAGAACGATAGAACGTTGCATTGACCCGAGCTCTGACCTGGCATTGCGCGCAACCGCAGCCGCGCATCTTCAAGGCCAATACATGGTGAAAAAACACTGATTGGTAAAATTCGAGCGGTCCCGCCGAACGATCTCATGAGGCGACGGCGCGATCGTTGCGTTACGGTTTATTTTGCGTAAAGCCCGTTGGCCCGCAAATGGCCGACCGGCGAGCGAGTGCAACGCACCGTTAATCGCCCCGGAATAAAACCGTCGGGTCGGGAGCCACGGGGGCGCCATTTGCACCGGAAAGTTTTTCGCGCGGAGAAGCTGCTGGTTCACCGGCATGCCGCCGTGCCGGCGATGGCCGACCCCGAAGCGCGTCACGCCGAGCTGATGGATCAGATCAGGGCGCTGCGCGCGCTTTCCTCGCAGCGGCACGATTCCGGCGCCGGCGATGCGCAAAAACTCAGGCGCGAGCTCGACCGCGCGAATGACGCAATCGAACGCAACAAGCAGGAAGTATCCGTTTTGCTTAAAACCAAACGTGACGAGCCCCGGCTCGCGCGCGCCTACGACGAGCTGGGCGCAACCATCGGCGGGATGGAGGAAGCGACCGAAGCGATTCTCAAGGCCGCCGAGGTCATTGACGAGAGCGCGAAAGCGCTCGTGACCATGCTCAAGACCGAATACGAAAAAGGACTCGCGCAAGAAGTCCAGGAGCAGGTCGTGCGGCTCTATGAGGCTTGCAATTTCCAGGACCTCGCCGGCCAGCGAATTCAGAAGGCCATG
The DNA here is from genome assembly GCA_025929185.1 of Pseudolabrys sp. GTDB lineage: Bacteria > Pseudomonadota > Alphaproteobacteria > Rhizobiales > Xanthobacteraceae > Pseudolabrys. The sequence goes on along the minus strand of JAICMO010000186.1, from coordinate 104 downwards.
GCGACGCTGAAGTTCATCGAAGAGCGTGTGACCGCGATGGCGGAGACCTGCGCCAGCGTCAATCGATCGCGCCGCCCCGAACGCCCCCCGTCGGGGCCATCGCT
>JAICMO010000211.1 GCA_025929185.1 Pseudolabrys sp. | reverse complement strand
CTGGTGCCGCCGGAAGGGATCAAGCTCACGCCGCGTCACTACGCCTATTTGAAAATCTCCGAAGGCTGCAACAACCGCTGCACCTTCTGCATCATTCCGAAGCTGCGCGGCGACCTGGTATCGCGGCCCGCTGCTGACGTGTTGCGCGAAGCCGAGAAGTTGGTCGCCGCCGGTGTCAAAGAGCTGCTGGTGATCTCGCAGGATACGTCGGCTTACGGTCTCGACATCAAATACGCCGCGAGCAAATGGCGCGACCGCGAGGTGCGCGCGAAGTTTATCGATCTCGCGAGCGCACTCGGCGAGCTCGGCGTCTGGGTCCGGCTGCACTACGTCTATCCCTACCCGCATGTGGACGACGTCATTCCGCTGATGGCGGAGCGGAAAGTGCTGCCCTATCTCGATATTCCCTTTCAGCATGCTTCCCCTGACGTGCTCAAGCGCATGAAGCGTCCGGCGGCGCAGGAAAAGACGCTCGAGCGCATCGCGAAGTGGCGCGAAATCTGCCCCGACATCACGCTGCGCTCGACCTTTATCGTCGGCTTCCCCGGCGAAACGGACGCGGACTTCGAGATGTTGCTGCAATGGCTCGACGAGGCCTCGCTCGATCGCGTCGGCTGCTTCCGTTACGAGCCGGTGCGGGGCGCGACAGCAAACGACCTCGCCGCGCCCCTACCCGACGACGTGAAGGAAGAGCGCTGGCATCGCTTCATGCAGACCCAGCAGACGATTTCAGCGCGGCGCCTCAAGCGCAAGGTCGGCACGCGCCAGCAGGTCATCATCGACGAAACCGGCCCGACGGTTGCGAAAGGCCGCTCCATGGCGGACGCGCCGGAGATCGATGGCGCCGTTTATGTCGCGAGCCGCCGTCCCTTGCGCGTCGGCGAGATCGCGACCGTCAAGATCGAGCGCGCCGACGAATACGACCTGCATGGCGCGGCTGTCGGGTTCTAGGGTTTGATTCATTTGAGGTGAATCGATCAGTCATCCGCTCACCCCCGCGAAAGCGGGGGTCCAGACTTTATATACGATATACGCTGGATTCCCGCTGGAGCCTGCACCCGCGCAGGCGGGTGCGGGAATGAGCGGAGAAAAGAGCCGTTTCAATCTCAGTTGATCGCACTCTAGGGGCGCTTCAGAGCGGACTTGAACAGCGGAACCGCGCAGGGCTACCTTTCCTCCCATTCAAAGGAAAAACGGCCAATTGGAGGGAATCATGTTGATGCGTTCGCTGAAAATCTGCCTGTTCGCCGCGGCGCTGCTCGGCGTTGTGGGCAGCCTGGCCTCCGCGCAGACGTTGGAGCGAGTCAAGCAGCGCGGCACCCTGATTGTCGGCGTCAAGGCCGACTACAAACCGTTCGGCTTCCGCGACCCATCGGGAAAAATCGTCGGCTTCGCCCCCGATCTCGCCAAGGAGGTCGCCGACGCGCTCGGCGTCAAGTTGCAGCTCGAGCCCGTCGTCTCGTCGAACCGGATGCAGTTTTTGCAGCAGGGCAAGATCGACCTGATGATCGCCACGATGAACGACACCGCGGCGCGCCGTAATGTGGTCGGCATCGTGCTGCCGGATTATTACGCCTCCGGCGTCAACGTCCTGGCGGCCAAGAGCGCAGGCCTGAAAGACTGGAACGACCTCAAGGGCAAGAAGATCTGCGGCATCCAGGGCGCCTATTACAACAAGCCGGTGGCGGAGAAATACGGTGCGCAGATCGTCGCCTTCAAGGGCACGTCCGAAGCCGAGAACGCGCTTCTGCAAGGCAATTGCGTTGGCTTCCTTTATGACGACACGGCCTTCGCCGGCCCGCTGTCGGACACCAAGACCTGGGGCAATTACGCGATGCCGTTGCCGACCATCATGGAGTCGCCCTGGGGCGCCGCCGTTCGCCTCGAGGAGGTCGACAAGGAGTTCGGCCGCTTCATGTCCGGCATGATCTACACGTGGCACCGCACCGGCAAGCTGATCGAGATCGAGAAGAAGTGGCACATCCAGCCCTCGGCATGGCTCGCCAAGATGCACGAGAAGTACAGCCCCGATACGACGCCGCCGTCTTACTGAACGGCAAGCGCTCGAATGCGCCGCTGGCGGCGCAAACGATTTGCGCGAACCGCCGGTTAAGGAGAACGGCCGGTGCAGGCAGTGTGGAACTGGTTCCGGTGGCTCCACGAGACCACCGGAATCAATCTGACGATCTTTTACGACGCGTTCGACCGCCATCGCTTTTTCGACGGCTTCTTGACGTCGATCGAATTGATGGCGAGTTGCCTCGCATTGAGCATCGTTATCGGATTAGTCGGCGCCTGGGTGCAGGGCTCGTCGTTCAAGCCGCTGCGCGTTGCCGTCGGTGGCTACATCCAGTTCTTTCGCAACACGCCGCCGCTGATTCAGCTCTATTTCTTTTACTTCGCGCTCGGCTCCTACATCACCGTCCATCTGGCGAATGGCCAAACCGTACCGCTGATCAACAATTTTACCTGGGCCGTAATCTGCCTTTCCTTTTACGCCGGCGCGTTCAACGTGGAAATCTTCCGTGCCGGCATCGAGGCGGTGCCGGACACAACGGTCGAGGCGGCCGAGGCGCTGGGCTACAGCCGCTTCGGCATTTACATCCATGTCCTGCTGCCGCTCGCCTTCCGCATCAGCCTGCCCGCGCTCACCAACAATCTCGTCAATCTTATGAAGACGACGTCCAACGCTTATGCGATTGCCGTGCCGGAGATGCTTTATGTGAGCAATCAGATCTGGTCGGACAATCTGAACGTGCCCGAGATGATGAACGTGGTGCTCATCATTTACGTCGGATTGGTCGGCCTGTTTGTCTTTGTCATGACGCGGCTTGAGCGAGCACTGCGCGTGCCGGGGATCGGGCTATGACTCCGGCGCCGCGACCTGAGCAAGCAAGGTGCGACCTGGCGGTCGTACTGCCGCTTTCGCCGGCGCTCGACCCGGCGCGCAACGGAGGAGCGCGTTGGCCTCTCTTCCACGGCTACCGCGGCCTTGCCGGCATTGCGCTCCTCATTCTCGCGTTTGCGCTTACCCAGGCCCATGCGCAGACGGGGCCCGGCGCGCTGTCGATCATCGCCACGATCTGGAAATGGACGCCGCTCATGGCCAGCGGCTTCGTTCTCAACGTCGTCATCAGCTTTCTCGCCATGGCGATCGGCACTGTGCTCGGCACTTTCCTCGGCCTCGCCCAAATATCCCAGCTGAGGCCTCTGCGGGCGGTCTCCTGGTTTGTCACCCAATTCTTCCGCAACGCGCCGTGGCTGGTGCTGTTGTTCTATGCCATGCTGCTTTTGCCGTTCCAGTTGCAAATCGGAGGAGTGGCCATTGCACTTCCCGATTGGCTGAAGGCGACGTTCGGCCTCTCATTGCCTGTCATGGCCAACATGTCGGAACTGGTGCGCGGCGCCATTCAGTCGATCGCCTATGGCCAATGGGAGTCCGCCGAATCCCTCGCCTTCACGCGGTGGCAGACGCTGCGGATGGTCATCCTGCCGCAATGCGTCAAACGCATGCTGCCGCCGTGGATGAATCTCTACGCCATTCTCGTAGTGGGGACGCCGTTGTGCTCGATCGTCGGCGTCAACGAGGCAATGACGCTGACCAGCAACGCGCTCGCGGCCGAGGCCAACCACGCGCTTTTAGTGCCGATGTATCTCTACCTGCTCGCCTGGTTTTTCCTTTACTGTTATCCGATCGCGCGTTGGACCGTCGCGCTTGAGCGCCGCTTCGCAATCAAGGGGTGACGCATGGCCTGGACGCCGGATCAGCCGCTCATCCAGATCAAGGACGTGCACAAATCGTTCGGCGCGGTCGAGGTGCTCAAGGGTATCTCTTTCGACGTCGCCAAAAGTGAGGTGATCTGTGTCATCGGCCCGTCGGGTTCGGGCAAATCGACGCTTCTGCGCTGCATTAACGCACTTGTCCCGATTGACCGCGGCTCGATCATGGTGGAGGGACAGGAAGTCCACGATCCGAAGCTCGACAAGCTCGCGCTGCGGCGCAAGGTGGGGATGGTATTCCAGCAGTACAACCTGTTTCCGCACCGCACGGCGCAGCAGAACATCATGATGGCACCCCTTCACGTGCTGAAGCAGGACCGGCATGAGGTCGAGGCGCGCGCCCGCCGGCTGCTCAAGAAGGTCCGCCTCGAAGGCAAGGAAAACGCTTATCCGGGCGAGCTTTCGGGCGGCCAGCAGCAACGCGTTGCGATCGCCCGCTCGCTGGCGATGAACCCCGACGTGATGTTGTTCGACGAGGTCACCGCCGCGCTCGACCCCGAGACCGTGAAGGAGGTTTTGGTCACCATCCGCGAACTTGCCGAGGAGGGCATGACTTGCATCATCGTCACGCACGAGATGGGTTTCGCCCGCGAGGTCGCCGGCCACATCTATTTCACCGATCGCGGCGTGATCGTCGAGCACGGGCCGCCGGCCGAATTCTTCGTCAAGGCGCGTGACCCGCGTACGCGGCAGTTTCTAAGTCAAATCTTGTAAGGAAAACGGAGTACACCGCAATGATCGCCGTCATTTTCGAAGTATGGCCAAAGCCGGAACGCAGGCCGGAATATCTCGACATTGCCGCCAGCCTGCGTCCGCTGCTCGAAAAGATCGACGGCTTCATTTCGATCGAGCGCTTCGAAAGCCTGACCGAGCCGGGCAAAATCCTGTCATTGTCGTTCTTCCGCGATGAAGCGGCGGTGCAAGCCTGGCGTAATCTGGTTGAGCATCGGCGCGCGCAGGCCAAAGGCCGCGCGCAAATATTCAGGGACTATCGATTGCGCATTGCGAGCGTCGTCCGCGACTACGGGATGAACGAGCGCGCACAGGCGCCGAAGGACAGCGTCGCCACGCATGGTTGACGCAGCGCTAGAGTGCGATCAACTGAGATTGAAACGGCTCTTTTCTCCGCTCATTCCCGCGCAAGCGGGAATCCAGCGTATATAAAGTCTGGACCCCCTGAGTTCACAAACGAAGTGCAACACCTTCTTAAGGGGGTGTTGCCATGGGTTGCAGGTACCGGCAGCTGTCGTTGGACGATCGCTGCG
>JAICMO010000159.1 GCA_025929185.1 Pseudolabrys sp. | reverse complement strand
GCTCTACAGCGAGGCGCTGACCGTTGACGACATCGCCGCGCTGCTCGATCAGGTCGGCGCGAAGAAGGCCGTCGTCGGCGGGCTCTCGCTCGGCGGCTACATGTCGCTGGCGTTTTACCGCGCTCATCCCGAGCGGGTATCCGCGCTGCTCATCATCGACACCGGCCCCGGCTTCAAGAAGGACGACGCCCGCGCGGCCTGGAACAAGCGGGCGCTCGACACCGCCGACCGCTTCGACCGCGAAGGCCTCGACGTACTGAAATCGGCGAGCCGCGAGCGCTCCACCGTGAGCCACCGCAATGCCAGGGGCCTGGCGCTGGCGGCGCGCGGCATGCTGACCCAGCGCGACGCGCGCGTGATCGGGCTATTGCCCGAGATCAAGGTGCCGTCGTTGGTCGTGGTCGGCGCCGACGACACGCCGTTCATTGCCGCGACAGATTACATGGCAGCCAGGATTCCGGGCGCGCGGAAAGTGGTGATCCCCGCCGCGGGCCACGCCGTGAACATCGATCAGCCGCAGGCCTTCATCGAAGCGGTGCTGCCGTTCCTGGATGGGTTGCAGGGGAGCCGATGAACCGCGTCGTGGTGAAACGCATTGCATCCATCACATTTGTGATCAGCGACGGCAGAGGATTCGATGGCCTCAATCATCCGTCCGCCCTGACGGCGCCATTGCCATTGCCTTTCTGCCCGATCCGCCATAAATATGGTTTTATGGGTCATGAGAGAACGAGGCCTGCATGAAGACCACCGTTGAAGTTCCTGACGAGCTTTACCGCCGGGCCAAGGCCGAGGCGGCGCTTCGCGGCCGCAAACTGCGGGACCTGATCGAAGACGGACTGCGGCTTGTCCTCGACGGCCCGAAAAAGACGCGCCGTGCTCCAAGCCTCGCCGGATTGACCAAACGGGCGCGGGGCATGATCGATTCCGGAATTTCAGATCTCGCCTCCAATCCTCGCCACCTCAAGAGCTTTGGCCGCGATGACCGTGGCCATCGTTGACGCGGGACCGCTGGTTGCTTTTTTTGACCGCGCGGAACGGCATCACCTTTGGGTCGCGGAGCGTTTCGAGGAGCTCGATGCCCCCTTGCTTCTTTGTGAGCCGGTGCTTGCCGAAGCGATGTATCTGCTGGCGCGTTACCCCAAGGCTCAGGATGCGCTGCTGGAGTTGATCGAGAACGGAGCTCTGCGTCTTGCGTTTCGCGTTGACGAGCATGTCGGCGACTTGCGCAAATTGGTTTGGAAATACCGTGACACGCCGATGTCTCTGGCCGACGCGTGCGTCGTCCGCATGTCGGAAATCCACGATCGACATTCCGTGCTGACGCTGGATTCGGATTTCCTGATCTATCGGAAACACGGCCGGACGGCATTGCCGCTCATCAACCCGACCACGCCTGGGTAGCGACTGCGCGGGCTTAAAACCAGCGCTCGTTCACCTGCACGGTATCGCCGGGTCCGAGCGCGGTGCCGAGCGGCACGACGTAGCGCCCGGTTCCCTTGGCATCGGTGTGGGTGACGGTGACGAGGTCGCGCTTGGCGCGCGGCGAGAAGCCGCCCGCGATCGCAACCGCGCTTTCGACGGTCATATTGGGCACGTAGGGATATTGGCCGGGTGCCTGCACCTCGCCGAGGATGAAGAACGGCCGGTAGGAGTCGATCTCGACGGCGACCGACGGCTCGCGGATGTAGCCGTTGCGCAGCTTTGCGGTGATCTCGGCCGCGAGCGAGGCCGGCGAGCGGCCGCGTGCCGCCACCGCGCCGATCAGCGGCATGGTGATCATCCCGGCGGCATCGATCGTGTAGGTGTTGGTGAGGCCATCCTGACCGTAAACGACGACGCGAAGCTTGTCGCCGGCGTCGAGCCGATAGCCTGCGTCATATCTGACCGGCGCGGAGGCCGGTACGGCGGCATAGGCGTCACTGGGCGCCCTCACCACGACGGGCGGCGGCACGGCCGCGACCGGCGGCGCAGCGGCGGACGGCGCGTAAACGGGAGGCTGGACGTAGTTGTAGGTCGGGCGCGAGCCCCTGGAGAGCGCGCGCCGCAGCGCCGCAATTGCGCCGCCACCATCGGATGGCTGAGGCGTCACGTAGGTGCCTGGCTGGCCGTATGTCATGTAGTCGAGATCGTTCTGGCTTTGCGCGAGCGCGCTTCCGGCCGCGGCCAGACAGCCCGCGAGCGCAGCGACCCTGATCGACCGTTGAAACATGCGTGCCAAACGCACCGGAGCCACCCTTGAAACGAGATCGCTCCAGTGTTGCACCGGTTATGGTTAATAAAGGGTTTCCAGTGCGTGGCTGCGCTGTCGCAGTTTCATCTTCCGTTGTCATTCCGGGGCGCGCGAGAGCGCGACCCCGCAACGACAACACCGCGACTTACGCCGACACGCCGGCGCCGATCGGGCACGACACGCCGGTGCCGCCGAGGCCACAATAGCCGGCCGGATTCTTGGCCAGATATTGCTGGTGGTAGTCTTCGGCAAAATAGAACTCGTCGGCGGGCGCGATCTCGGTCGTGATCGCGTCGAGACCTTTTGCCGACAGCGCCTTCTGGTACGCAGCCTTCGACGCATCGGCGGCTTTGCGCTGCGCCTCGCCGAATGTGTAGATCGCACTGCGATACTGAGTGCCGACATCGTTGCCCTGGCGCATGCCCTGGGTCGGGTTGTGGCTTTCCCAGAACGACTTCAGGAGACGGTCATAGGAGATCTTCTTCGGATCGAACACGACCAGCACCACTTCGGTGTGGCCCGTGCGGCCGGAGCAGACCTCTTCATAGGTCGGATTCGGCGTATGGCCGCCGGCATAGCCGGCCGCGGTGACATAAACGCCGTCACCGAGCTCCCAGAACTTGCGCTCTGCACCCCAGAAACAGCCAAGGGCGAACACGGCCTGTTCCAGCCCCTCCGGATAGGGCGGCTTGAGCTTATGGCCGTTGAGGAAATGGGTCGACGCGGTGGGAATGGCTTGCGCGCGGCCCGGCAGCGCCTCGGCTGCACTGGGCAGTGCGGTGGTCTTGCGCATGAACAGCATGGATTTTTCTCCGGCGGGCGGAACACCGGCTGAGGGAGCGAAGGCTCCGGCCGGGAGCCCATTATATAGGTATCTACGCCGAAGGCCGCAGCGTTGTTACGGAGGCAGCCAACCGGCAATCAGTCCCGGGAATAGCCGATCAGGGGCTTGCGGGGCCGGAACAGGATCATCAGGAGGATGCCGAGAATGCCGAGCACCGCAAATACCGGCTGCTCGAGCAGGACCCTGACCACGCTGGTCCAGAGCCAGGGCGACTTGCTCTCGACCCAGGTGCGGAAGGCGGCCTGGCTCGCCTGATTCATGTCGTTCCAGAACTGCCCGAACTGGGTGAATCGCAGGCTCTGGTCGGCCACCCAGCGCGCCCCGTCATAGACCATGAAGATGAATCCGCCCGCCAGAAGCAACAGCCCCACCAGTCGGAATAAACCGCGGATCATGTGCACCCACTCCCTCATCGCCAGCCAGCGCCCCCTCCAAGGCCTTACCGGGGCGTATGCGGAAATTCAACCTCATCAGTAGCTTACCGGCCCTTTGCGGCCGGACTTTCGGCCGTTCCGGCCATCCTAAAGCGTTGACGCTGCAAAACCCTGCCTCTATAAGGGCGGCAATGGCGGCGGGCGCAATCCCGCCGCCGCGTTTCTTTGGGCATGGCCGGGCCAGCACAAACAAGCCTCTCGCGCAGATTGCTTGCTGCCACCGCATCCCGAGGACGCAACCGATTAACCAGCAGCGTCGATCACGTGGTCGAGCATGATCCGGAAAAGTGGACTCCGGTTTTCCGAGTGAGATCATGCTCCATAGTTCACCCGGCGCGCTTATCCGAGATTGAAGCAAGCGACATCCGCTAGAGGAATTTGAGACGATGGCCAATACGACTTCCGCCAAGAAAGCGACGCGCAAGATTGCCCGCCGCACCGCGATCAACAAGTCGCGCCGCACAGAGATGCGCGGTGCCGTTCGTAACGTCGAGGATGCGATCAAGCGCGGCGACCGCGACGCAGCGCTGAAGGCGATGAGCCGTGCCGAGCCGGAATTGATGCGCGCCGCGCAGCGCAACATCATTCACAAGAACAATGCGAGCCGGAAGGTGTCGCGGCTGTCGCATCAGATTGCGAAGCTCGCCACGGCGAAGTAACACGGCCGAGCAAGACAAAACAACGACTCGAGGAACTGAACGAGACGGCTCCGATCGCGCGGCGGCGAGCCGTGCTCGCTGACAAAAACAACAATGCTTCGTCAAGCCCGGCTTCGCCGGGCTTTATTTTTTTGTCACGAGGCATTCGTGCCGTAGTGCGACGACAGAACACGCGAGCACAATTTCTGTGCATCCGTAATTTTGCGGAGGGACTTTTCGCGCTTCTCATCCGTTCGGCCGGTGGCAGTTTTGCCGCACCTGAAACAGGACCGCAAAGCCGAGAAATGCCTGCGGCACGCATTCAAAATGGAAATGGCCGCCTGTGGGTTACCCAAAAAAACAATCGCAAAAAACTTCGTCTCGCTAATCACTTATCCACATAGCGGCTCCGACCATTTGAAAAATCCGCCGTTCACCAAGAGAACGTAAATTTTTTATGAAAATTTTTTCCGCAGTGCGTGAGATTTGTAACGCACAGGATTCTTCGCGCTGATTCAAAAACTTGCTTTCCCATTGTGCAGTTGCAGCGTGGCAACGACGGTCACGACTCGCCAAACCCCGTGTTCAAAGCGATTGCTAGAAATCCCTCTTAGTGTATTTCTTTAACTGCTCGCGGCGCCCACGATCTTGAGACCAGCGCGGTTTTAGAAACGGGGCGGACGTGCAAATCGGCGGCGGTGTGCGCGTTGGCGACGCTTTCCAAGCGATTGTCGGATCATGACTCATGGCAACATGAGAAACGAAGAACTGCGTCTGGATTTCTCGAACCTGGGGTCGTCGCACCTCGTGGGGACGAACAAGAGAGACAGACTTCAGTCGTCCGGCAGAAGCAGAAGCGGGCTTCGAGCGGGTGGGTAAAGTTGGTGCGGGTGAGAGGCGGCGTTGCAATGGGCGGACGGCTCGGGCGTCGCTGACTTGGAACAGACTTGAGAGGACAACTTGCCGGGAGCAATTCCAGCAAGGACGGGGAGGTGTTTGCAATGGCCTACGGTAGCATCGCGATATTTGATCGAAGGGCATTTTCCAACCACACTGTTTTTTTCGCCCGCAACAGCCTGAGGCTGCCATCGCGGAACCTCGACTATCCGTCGAGTACCCGCTGACCTCGCCGAAAACTTTCTGATCCTGACTTCGTTGATCTGACGCGGCGATTCCGCCGAACAGGAGACGTGCGTCCGGTGACAGAAAATTCGCTTGAGGTCGCGCCGCGGTGGGAAACCTGCGCGGCGTTTCGTGGGGCAGGATTTCTTCTTTTGGAAAAGTTTAGGGCAATGACAAATTCGGAACAGGATCGTTGGTCGCGTGTCAAAGGCCGCCTGCGGTCGAGCGTTGGTGAGGACGTCTACTCGAGCTGGTTTGCACGGATGGACCTCGAGGGAGTACAGAGCGAAAGCGTTCGTCTCTCGGTTCCCACCACTTTCTTGCGAAGCTGGATCCAGGCGCACTACGCCGAACGCGTGCTCTCATGCTGCCAGGCCGAGATGCCGGAAGTGCATCGCATCGATCTCACCGTGCGTTCGCCGGCGCGCAGTCTCGCGCCCGCCAAGGAGGCTCCGGTAGCGCTGGAAGTTCGCCGCGCCGAGCAGGTCAACGGCCGGCCCATGGCCGAGTTGCGCTCGACGGCCTCCGCGCCGGTATCGGCCAGCCATGATGCGCTCGGCGGCTCTCCGCTCGATCCACGTCTCACCTTCGCAAGCTTCGTCGTCGGCCGCTCCAATACGCTGGCGCATGCAGCAGCGCGGCAGGTGGCGGAAGGTCGTCGCGGCGATCCCGTGATGTTCAACCCGCTCTATATCCATGCCGGCGTCGGGCTCGGCAAAACCCACCTGCTGCAAGCCGTGACCTGGGCGGGTAATGCCGGCGGCGAGCGCAAGGTGCTGTATCTCACGGCGGAAAAATTCATGTACGGCTTTGTCGCGGCGCTGAAGACGCAGACCGCGCTTGCCTTCAAGGAAGCGCTGCGCGGCATCGACGTGCTCGTCATCGACGATTTGCAATTCCTGCAAGGCAAATCGACCCAGGCCGAGTTCTGTCACACGCTGAACGCGCTGATCGATGCCGGCCGCCAGGTCGTGATCGCGGCCGACCGGCCGCCGTCCGATCTGGAAAGCCTCGACGACCGCGTGCGTTCACGCCTCGCCGGCGGCCTCGTGGTCGAGATGGCCTCGCTCGGCGAAGAGCTGCGGCTCGGCATCCTGAAGTCGCGTGTCGCGGCGGCCCGTGCCCACCATGCGAGCTTCGACGTGCCGGATGCGGTGCTGGACTATCTCGCCCGCTCCATTACCCATAATGGCCGCGACCTCGAAGGCGCGATCAACCGGCTCCTGGCCCATTCGAAGCTGAACAATCAGCCGGTGACGCTGGAAATGGCCGAGCGCGAGGTGCGCGACCTGATCCGGCCGCAGGAACCGAAGCGGATCAAGATCGAGGACATCCAGCGCGTGGTGGCGCGGCAATATAATGTCAGCCGGTCCGACCTCTTGTCCTCGCGCCGTACCGCCAACGTGGTGCGCCCCCGCCAGGTGGCGATGTACCTTGCGAAGACATTGACCCTGCGCTCCCTGCCTGAAATCGGCCGCCGCTTTGGTGGGCGCGATCACACCACGGTGCTGCACGCCGTGCGCAAGATCGAGGCACTGGTGTCCAGGGACATCGCGCTGTCGGAGGAAGTCGAGTCGCTGAAGCGGCAATTGCAGGAGTAAAACCTGCTCCGAGCCAGAAGCATCGTTCCGGGACGGTCCGAAAGGACCGGCCCGGGATGACAGTTCTGGACCGGGCCCCCGCCCTTTCCAGCGACATGTTCCCCGTCAACCCTGCAAATCGTGGGAATCGCCCTTTCGATCCCTTGAATTGGCGCCACAACCGCGCCACTTTACGCGCCCCGAACCGTCCCCCCCCTGGGGCGACCGGGTGTCATCGGCCGCGGCGCTCGTGCCCGGCATTTCCACGACATGCTCTGTTGGATCGGGCGGATATAGCAATGAAGGTCACCGTCGAACGCGCGCAACTCCTGAAATCGCTGGGTCACGTCCATCGCGTGGTCGAGCGGCGGAACACCATCCCGATCCTCGGCAACGTGCTGCTGCGCGCCGAGAATGCGCAATTGTCGCTGAAGGCGACCGACCTCGATCTCGAGGTCACCGAGACCCTCGCCGCCGAGACCGCAACCGGCGGCTCGACCACGGTGCCCGCGCACATGTTCTACGACATCGTGCGCAAATTGCCCGACGGCTCGCAGATCGTGCTGGAGAGCGACGGCGACCGCGGCGTGATGGCGATCCGCGCAGGCCGATCGCGCTTCACGCTGCAGACGCTGCCGGAAAGCGATTTCCCCGATCTGGCCACAGGCGAGATGACGCATTCCTTCTCGCTGGCCGCGAGCGACGTGAAGCGGCTGATCGATCGCACGCAGTTTGCGATCTCGACCGAGGAGACGCGCTATTATCTCAACGGCATCTATCTGCACGCGGCCGGCAGCGCCAAGACTGCAACCTTGCGCGGCGTCGCCACCGATGGCCATCGCCTGGCGCAGATCGATCTCGTGCAGCCGAAGGGCGCGGATGGCATGCCGGGCGTGATCGTGCCGCGAAAGACGGTCGGCGAGGTGCAACGCCTGATCGAGGACAACGAAGCCGAAATCGCCATCCAGCTAT
>JAICMO010000228.1 GCA_025929185.1 Pseudolabrys sp. | reverse complement strand
TGCCAGTTCTCGCGGATGCCGCGCAGCGAAAGCCCGAACGGCGAGTTGATCAGTCGGCGCGACGCCAGAAACAACAGAAACAGCACCGCGAGCGAATAGCCGCAGGCCGTGTAGCCGTACAGATCGAATTTGAAGATGCCGAGCAGCGGCGAGATTTGCACGCCCTGTAAGCCGTCGCTGCCGCCGGTGAGCCAATGCGCACGGTTCGCGACTTCAGACGCGAGCAGGCCGAGACCGAGCGTGATCATGATGAGCGTAAAGTGCCGAAAGCGCGAAATGATGAGGCTCGAAGCGTAGCCGATGAGCGCCGAGACCGCGGCTGCGAGGACCAAACCGGGCAATGGCGCGCCGACGACGAATTTCGAGAAAATGCCGGCCGTGTAGGCGCCGATGCCGAAGAACGCGGCGTGGCCGAGCGAGACGATGCCCGCATAGCCCAGAATGATGTCGAGCGAGAGCGCGAACAGCGCGGCGATCGCGATCTGGCTGGCGAGCGACAAATAGTCCGGAACCAGCACGAACGGCAGCAGCGTCGCCAGCCAGAACACGATCTCGATCGGCCGCCAGCGGCTCAAGCTATGCAGATAGCCTTGCGGCGTGCCGGCGTTTGTGGCGCGAGTTATCGCCATGAGCAGGAGCCTCTCGGTCCGCTCATTCCCGCGCAAGCGGGAATCCAGGGCTGCGATTGAAAGCCTGCGGCCTGTTGCTCTGGGTCCCCGCTTGCGCGGGGACGAGCGGGATATTCTGCAAGTGCAACCATCACCGCTTCCCGAACAGGCCGGCCGGACGCCACATCAATACCGCCACCATCACGAGATAGATGAGAAAGGCGCCGAGCTCCGGCGCATAGTATTTGCCGGCGATATCGCTCACGCCGATGAGGCACGCGGCGGCGAAGGAGCCGGCGATCGAGCCAAGCCCGCCGACCGACACCACGATCAGCACGTAGACGAGGTAAATGAAGGCGAAGTTCGGATCGAGGCCGACGATCTCGATCGCGAGCGCGCCGCCGAGGCCTGCCAGCCCCGAGCCGAGCGCGAAAGTCATCGCGAACGTGCGGTCGACGTCGATGCCGAGCCCGCGCGCCATGCGCTGGTTGTCGACCGCGGCGCGCACCTGCGCGCCGAAGCGGGTGTAGTCAAGGCCGGCGATCAGCAGCGCGGTCGCCGCGACCGCGATCGCGATCAGGAACAAGCGGTAACGGCCGAGCGAGATGCCGAGGAAATCGATCGAGCCGCGCAGGAACGCCGGCGTCGCGACCGGCTGCTGCAACGTCCCGAAGAAGAACGCGGCGACGGCGACCGACACGAACGCAATGCCAATCGTGAGCAGCACCTGGTCGAGGTCGCTCGCCCGGTAGAGCCGGCGATAGAACACGCGCTCGAAAGCGACGCTGACTAGGCCCGAGACGATGAAGGCGACCGGCAGCGTCGCCAGAAACGGCCAGCCGAACTTGTTGACCAGCGTCACGGTGACGTAGCCGCCGAGCATCGCGAAGGCGCAATGCGCGAGATTGACGAAGTTCATCAGCCCGAGCGTCACCGACAGCCCGACCGACAGCACGAACAGCAGCATGCCGTAGGCGAAGCCGTCGAACAGAACGCCGAAGACGGGAGGGAGCATGGCTTATCATCTGTCATTCCGGGGCGCGAGCGAAGCTCGCGAACCCGGAATCCAGAGGGGCTTGCGCCGAATTTTCGACCCTGGATTCCGGGTCCGGCGCGGTGCGCCGTCCCGGAATGACGAAGAATAGTGGATGAGCGGCATATTGCCTTGTTCACTTAAAGTTATGGGGCGACCGCGCGCGATCGCCCCATCGAAGCCGTTACGCTTGAGGACGATTACTTGCCGCCGCCGTGCGTCGGGTCTTTCACGTTCGCAACCTTGTCGATGTCCACATTCACGATGTGCCCGCCGACCTTTTCTACCTTGCGGATGTAGACGGTCTGCACGACGTCGCGGGTTTCCGGATCGATCATGATGGGGCCGCGCGGGCTTTCCCACTTCATGCCCTTGGCCGCCGCGACCAGCGCGTCGCCGTCCGTCTTGCCCTTGGTCTTCTTGAGCGCCTCGTAGATGACATGCATGCCGTCATAGCCGCCCATGGCGAGGAAATCGGGGTTGCGCTTGTACGCGGCATTGAACGCCTTCACGAATTCCTTGTTGAGCCTGGAATTGTGATTGTAGTCGTAGTGCCAGGCGCTGATGCGGCCGAGCGCAAGATCGCCCATGTTCTTGATCGCGGTTTCGTCCACCGGCTCGCCGGTGCTCATGATCTTGATCTTCTTCGGGTCCAGGCCGCGCTCGGCAAACGCTTTGCCGATCGCCGCCGGTTGCGCGCCGCCCGGCACGAAAACGAAAATCGATTCCGGATTGAGGTCTTTGGCGCGCTGAATGAACGCGGAGAAATCCGGATTGGCGATCGGCATGCGCACCGAGCCGACGATCTCGCCGCCGGCCGCCTTGAACGCCTTCTGGAACCACGTCTCCGCGTCGATGCCGGGCCCGAAGTCGGTCACCATCGTGTAAGCTTTTTTCACGCCGCCTTTGGCTACCGCCCAATTGCCCATGGTCGCGGAAATCTGCGGCAGCGTCATCGACACGCGCACGATGTAAGGCGACTTCGTCGTAATGATCGAGGTCGCCGCGTTCATGTCGACCATGAACTTCTTGGCTTCAGCCGAAACGCCCGAAGCGCCGAGCGCTTCCGGCGTCAGCGTGAAGCCGGCGAGGATGTCGACCTTGTCGCGCACGACCAGCTCTTGCGCGAGCCGCTTGGCGACGTCCGGATTGGGGCCGCCGGTATCCTTGCGGATGATGACGATCTTCTTGCCGGCGACGGTGTCGCCGTGCTGCTTCATGTAAAGCTTGATGCCGTTGTCGATTTGCGTGGCCGTGTCGGCGAACTGCCCGGAAAAAGCGCCGATCACGCCGATCTTCACCGTCCCTTGCGCATTCGCGCCGGCCGGCAGTAACGCCATCGCAGCCAGGCTTAGCCCGGCCAAAAGCATGCGTTTCATCTGAAAACCTCCCCGAAGTTATTCTCTCGTTGCCGCAAGAATGCCTTAGCCCACGCGCAAAGAAAAGCGCCGCGGAAATGATCCGCGGCGCATCTTGTCGCTATCGCTTATCCGACGGCAGAGCCAGATCACTTGCGATCGAGGCGGCTCTTTTCTTCGCTCATTCCCGCGTAAGCAGGAATCCAGCGTTTTGGCCCTGGGTCCCCGCTTGCGCGGGGACGAGCGGATGACGAACAGAGCAGGCTCTGGCCCGTTTCCGGGGTTCACTCGGCCGATTCGGACCGCCCGTTGGAAGCGGTCCCAACGATCTCACATCAGAGAAACGGTCGCCTGCTCATATTGGCCGGCGCCGAGATTGCCGTCCGGGAAAATGCCGCGTTCGGCGATCCACTCGCGGGACTCCTTGAAGACTTCCGGCGTGTAGGGCTCGAATACAAGCCGTTCGCCCGGACCCCAGCGCCGCGTATCCATTTTGGCGTGGAAGCGCTCGGGGAATTCCTTCTTGTAGTAGTGCGTGTAGAGCTCCGGCCGCAGGTCGATGTCGCGTTGCGCGCGGCGTAGCGCGGCGAAGAACTTGCGCAGGTCTTCCTGATCCGGATTACCGTGGATCATGGTCGCCATCATGAACGTGGTGTCGATCACCTTGCGGAAGCCGAGTTGTTCCGCAAAGTAGTACGGCCCGCTGAACAGGTTGACCGCCGGTGCGGTGCCGTCGATCAGCTTTTCCATGCGCGCGAACAGCATGCCGTCCGAATAGACGAGGTTGATCTCTTCGGGCTTGAGGAATTGTTCGAGCGCCTGAATGGTCGCGTAGTGACTGCCGGACTGGTAGCCGACGGACACCGGCACGCCGGCGAGATCGGCGGGCGTTTTGATCTTGCTGTCGGGCGCAACGAAAATGCCGGCCGGCGACACCGAATAGAGATCGCCGTAGAGCTTGCCGTGGCCTTTCGAGGCAGCGACGTTCACCGTCCAGTGGCACGCGCAGGAAACGTCCGACTTGCGGCCGGCTTCGAGCGATTGCATCGCGCCGACCTTGTCGCCTTTATCGTGGTGCTTGCCGTCGGTCGAGCGCACCAGCTCGTGGAATTCGTAGTCGAGGCCTTCGTCCTTGAAGTAGCCCTTTTCTTCGGCCACCCACTCCTGCAGGCGGAAGTGCGGTTCGATGATGAATTTCGCCATGGTCTCCTCCTTGTGTGATTCCGATGTCAGCGCGATTCAGATGCTGTCATTCCGGGGCGCGGCCGAACGGCCGCGAGCCCGGAATCCATAACCCCGGCGCTGCGGAGTATGGATTCCGGGTCCGGCGCGGAGCCTGCGCCCGGACGGCGCGAAGCGCCGATCCGGGTGCGCCGTCCCGGAATGACAGCGGAAATGTTTGAGCCATTCTTTTCT
>JAICMO010000038.1 GCA_025929185.1 Pseudolabrys sp. | reverse complement strand
GGTCGTGCAGGCGCACGTCTTCCAGTCCGGCGCGCTTGCGAATGCGGTCCCAGGGAAAGAACAGCGACGCGCAGGGACGCCCGTTGACCGGCGACGGAAAGATGTACGGGTTGCCCTCAATGCGCGGCGCCGACGTCAGCAAAGCGACCGCGGATTGATTCAAGGCCACCACGCGCGCGCGCCCCGATTTCGATTTCGGCACCAGCAGTGTCTTGTTCTTCCAGTCGATATAATCCCACTTCGCGAACGTGATTTCGTTGCGCCGCGCGCCCGTCAGCAGCAGCAGCATAATGGCGCGCGCCGCGTTCTGGTTCTCGTCCCTGTGGATCGAGCGGACGAGCGTCTCCGCCTCGAACTCGCTCAGGAACCGATTGCGCTGGACGTCCGGGCCGGCGGTCAGGCCGGCCGCCGGGTTGTCGATCACGCCGGGTACTTTCCATTTGCGCGCCAGGTTGAACATGTACCGCATGATGACGATGACGCGGTTCATCGTTCCTGGCGCATAGCCCTCCTCCCGCATGCGGTTGACGAGCTGCGAAATGGCATCCGGCGTAATTTCGTCGAGTGCGAGCGAGCCGAGCTTGGGCAGAATGTGAACGCGCAAGACGGTTTCATCGGTCTGCCAGCTCGTCTTGTAGGTCTGCACGAACGGCAGATAGCGCTCGCGGGCAAAGTGGGCGAGTTGCGGAACCTCGCGCGCGTCCTGCCGCTTCTTCTGCGGGTCGGCGCCGAGCAAGGCCTCGGCCAAAATCTGCCGCGCCTTGCGGCGGGCCTGCTCAAGGGTCAGCACGTCGGCCGGGCCGATCTTGTACTGACGCTCGCGGGCCCGCTCGTCGGTGTAGCGCTGATAGTAGGTCTTGCCGCCCGAACAGCGGACCTCAAGCAAAAAGCCGCGCTGGTTCAGGTCGAAAAAATCGACCTTCCTCCGCCCCGGGGGGCAAAGGATGTTCCGCACAAAACTCGCGGATAACGCAACTGCCGGCATGACCCCTGACCGTTTGACGGCCTATTTTCCCCGGCTTCCCTACCCGACACTGTAAACGAATCGTTTATAGAGAAGCTTCCGATATAACTTCAGCATAAATTTTGATGTAGAAAGCATAAATTAGCAAGCCAAAATCATAAATTATGATCTCGATGACGTAGAATTTGCCGTTCGTGTAAAGTTCTTACTGAATCCAATACTTTAGCGGCAGGTTTTGTCGAACGGCGGTGCCCGCGCATGTGCATAAACAGGCAGGCGCCAAGCGCAAGCGCTCAGAATTACAACCTCGAGGATGTAAGAAATTGCTGGGACCTGGTCGGGGCAGCAGGATTCGAACCTGCGACCTTCTGCTCCCAAAGCAGACGCGCTACCAGACTGCGCTATACCCCGTTGGGCCGATACTAGAAGATGTTCGTCCTGGGCTGAAGTGTTTACGGCAACGCGGGCGGACGTAAAGCGAGCCTGCCGCGCTTCAATTCAACCGCAAAAAATTCAAAGCGCTGATTCTGTGCCCGTCGGCGTGCGCGCTTGTTTCTTGCTCCGTCACCCTGAGGAGGCCGCCGCAGGCGGCCCTCGAAGGGCGACGGCCGGTGACTCTTTTTGCAATCGGCCTCTTGGTTCATTGCCCGTCATCCTTCGAGGCTCGCGTGCTTCGCACGCTCGCGCCTCAGGATGACGGATTGGCGGCGTGCGCGCTTGCCCTTGCTCCGTCACCTTGAGGAGGCCGCCGCAGGCCGCACGCTCGCGCCTCAGGATGACGGCGAATGGGCGGCGCATCGTCCGATGCGGAACCGATTGAAATCAAAACGTCCGGCTCGGTGCGTGTCCTACGCTATACCTAGCATCGGCAACGCGGACTCGGACGCGCGAAAACGCAAAGACGGTTGCGGCCAAATGCTTGCCGGCGCGGCGGACCCACGCGCATCCGAGGACGGAAAAAGCCAAAACGCGGGCGCGGCGGCCGCACGCCGTTGCAAAACCTCCGCTTTATTTTCAAATCCATCCAGTACGTGAAGATTTGCAGCCTGTACGGCGCGGGGTTCTGGTACATCCCGGGCACCGATACGTGCATGAAGATCGGCGGGTTCATCCGCTATGAAATCGACTTCAATGCGAGCGGCTCGTTCGCGGCGTACCTGACCGGTGCCAACCCGCGCTTCACCCGTTCCGACACGCGTGACACCAACCAGCGCACGCGCGGCGTGATCTCGTTCGATATCCGCTCGCAGACCGCCTACGGCACCTTGCGCGCCTACATGCGCGTGGGCTCGCAATGGACGTCCGGCGACGAATACACCTCGACGCCGCAGAACGCGTTCTTCGACCGCGCGTTCATCCAGTTGGCCGGCTTCACCTTCGGCCGCACGCAGTCGTTCTTCGACATCTACAATCCGGCGCCGACGGAGAGCTATCAGACCAACTTCATCGGCTCGGCGTCGGGCGGCTCGGGCATCACGGTTGCCGGCTACACGGCTCAGTTCGGCAACGGCATCTCGGCCTCGATCGCGGCGGAAGACCGCGGCGGCAAGGCGGTCTGGAACATCGGGGCCGGCGCGGCGGCGATCGGCGCAACGTTGCCGAACAGCCAGCAAGGCGGCTTCTCGCCCGACTTCCCGGACGTCGTCGCCAATCTGCGCATCGACCAGGCCTGGGGCTCGGCCGGCATCAGCGGCGCGTTCCACGACATTCGTCCGACCTACTACGGCGCTCTGTTCACGTCCGGCCATCCTGACGACAAGGCGGGCTGGGCGTTCGGTGCCGGTGCGAAGTTCAACCTGCCGATGCTCGGCAAGGGCGATCACATCGGCGTCGAATTCGACTACGCCCGTGGCGCCGGCCAGTACACCAACTACAGCCTGACCACCAATGGCGGCGTCGGCGTATTCGACGGCCAAAGCGTGGCGCTGGGCTGGAATCCGGATGCGATCTTCGCGCCCGGCGGACAGCTTGAGCTGACCAAGAGCTGGGCGGTGGTTGCCGGTTACACGCACCACTGGCTGCCGAACCTGCAGAGCTCGATCTACGGCGGTTACCTGAAAGTCGAGCCGAGCGACATCATGTGCTTAGGAGTCGCGCCGATAGCGGCCCCGTCCTGCGATCCCGACTGGAGCCTGTGGCAGGTCGGCTCGCGCACCATCTGGAACCCGGTGCAAAACCTCGATGTCGGCCTCGAAGTGATGTACTCGCACGTGCGGACGGCGTTCTCCGGTGGCGTAACCACCGGGACGGTTGGCGCACACCCGGCGGGTGCCACCATCGACGACAACAACGTCTGGTCCGGCATCTTCCGCGTGCAGCGGAACTTCTACCCTTGATCCGAGTGATCGGCACCTGACAACGACAAGCCTCCGGCGGAATTCCGCCGGAGGCCTTTTCGCTTCAAGCGTTCAAGTAAATTTCAAGTCGCGTGACGCCGATGCATCTCGTATCCCATCGCTCTCCCGATCTCGTCGAACTCGTTCGCATGGAGCGCCGGGCCTTTGCGGCCAAGGTGCGTGTCGCGCGCGCGGTGCTCGGCTGGAGCCAAGCGGAGCTCGCCTCGATTGTCGGCTTGACGCAACGCGCGGTGCACATGCTCGAGCAGGGCGAAACCGAGCCGCGCCGCACGACCGTGCGCGCGCTCGAGGAAGTCTGGCGCGCGCAAGGGTTGGCATTCGAAGATGCCGGCGACGGCGCCTTCACCGTCACGGTGCGCAGCGCGCAGCTCGATCGCCCGGTTTCCATTCCCGCGCGGCAACGCCGCCGCAAGCGCTTCGACCTCGGCGTCACCGCCCGCACCCGCGCGCACGCCTGATCCGCCGTCCGCAACGGTGCGTTTAATCCATCGCGCTGAGGTGCCCCGCTCGGCGCCAACTCCGTCATCCTGAGGTGGTGGCCGAAGGCCGCCCTCGAAGGATGAACGGCCCGGGATTCTGGGGCCGTCGCCCTTCGAGGCCGTCGCTTCGCGACGGCGCCTCAGGGTGACGGAGGTAGGCTGAACGTGCTTCACGGCGAAAAGGCAGTTGGGCGAGCATCACGCCGTTGCCTCCGGCATGCCCGCGCTTTATACGGATCGCCGACAACGACCGCTTGGAATCATGTTCGATGACCGCGCGCATCTACAAGCCCGCCAAGACCGCGATGCAGTCGGGCCGGGCGAAGACCAAAGAGTGGGTGCTCGACTTCGAGCCGGAGGAGCCGCGCACCGTCGAGCCGCTGATGGGCTGGACCTCATCCGGCGATATGCGCCAGCAGGTCCGCTTGCAGTTCGACACCAAGGAAGAGGCGATCGCCTATTGCGAGCGGCACGGCATTGCGCACCAGGTGTTCGAGCCGGAGCCGTCCGCGCGCCCGCGCATCGCCTACGCCGACAACTTCTCCTACAAGCGCCGCGATGCGTGGACACACTGAGCAGGCGTCGGGTATCAGGCGGTCAGGTGTCAGGCGCTAAGCATCGAGGATCAGGCATGAGACGGTAATCAGAAGCTTCTGATTACTGAACTCCTGACTCCTGATTACTGATCGGTGATCACCGCCCCCTGGTTCGCGGCGCGCTGGCGCAGAAGTGAGGCAAACCGCTCCGCCGGCATCGGTTGGCCGAACAGGTATCCTTGGCCGTAATCGCAGCGCATGCTCATCAGGGCGCCGGCGTCCGCCGCTTTCTCGACGCCGACGGCGACCGCCACGCGGCCGCCATTGTGCGCGAGATCGATCGCGGCCTTGCAGATCGGCGCATTGATCTTGTCGCTGCCGCATTCGGCGACGAATTCGCGGTCGAGCTTGATTTCCGCGAAAGGCAGCTCCTTGAGCTTGGCGAGCGATGAGCAACCGCGGCCGGCGCGGTCGATCGCGAGGCGCACGTTACAGCTCTCGAGATTTTTGGCGACGGTCGTAGCGAGCGCGAGATCGGTGATGATCTGCTCTTCCTTCACGTCAAGGATGAGCCCCGGCCATTTGTCCGTTTGCGGATGCGCCTTCAGCAAGTCGGCGACCGGCAACTTCTCCAGCACTTCCACCGGAACGTTGACCGAGATGCGCAAGTTCACGCCAAGCTTGGCAAAACTGCTGCTGGCCTTGAGCGCGCTGGTGATCGCAAGCTCGGAGAGTCGTTGCAGCACAGGCTCGCTTGCGCCGGGCATGAAGGCGCTCGGCAGCACGATGCCGTGCTCAGGATGGCGCGCGCGCGCGAAGGCCTCGGCGCCGGCAAGCTGCTTTTTGCGCAAGTCGATCTTCGGCTGGTACCAGAACTCGATCCAGTTTTTGCTCAGCGCCTCGTCGAGATCGATGCGCGTCGCCACCGCCTCCGGCGTGCCGAGCTTGAGCTCGTGGATGATCTTCAGGATCGTGTCGGTCTCGAACGGCTTTTTCAAAATCGGCAGCATTTTGAGCTTGTGCTGTGTGCCGACCGCCTTGACATGCTCGAGCACTGCCGCGCCGCGGCTGCTCATCAGTTGAACGTTGCCGGGAAAGGCGTGCTTGCCGAGCGCGATGACGGATTCGATCGCGTCTGCGG
Source organism: Pseudolabrys sp. (assembly GCA_025929185.1). Taxonomy (GTDB): domain Bacteria; phylum Pseudomonadota; class Alphaproteobacteria; order Rhizobiales; family Xanthobacteraceae; genus Pseudolabrys. The sequence goes on along the minus strand of JAICMO010000038.1, from coordinate 19,772 downwards.
ATTCCAGCGGCACGTCGAGGAAGATCAATCGCGGGTTCTGCTGATCGACGGCCTTGCGCATGCTCGCACCGTCGGCGAATTCCATCGCGTCCACGCCGGAGCCGTGCAGGATGAGAGAGAGGAAATGCCGCGTGCTGGAATCCTCGTCGACGACGAAGCACAGCGGCGCCTCGCCGGGGGCGAGAGGCGGCGAGGAGATTTCGGCGTCGGCGGGCGCGCTGTCTTTTTGGCGGGAGGCTTCGAGCGCTTCAGTCATGAAATGTCGATTGTCCCCCGCAGCAAACGCGAGATCGCTTCAGGCTGAAGCAATGCCGACTTGCGATGACCGTCTCCCTTCGAGGGCCGCCTTTGGCGGCCACCTCAGGGTGACGGTCAGATGCAGCACACGCTCAACCCGACGCAATCAGGCGGCAAATTAGGCTCGTACCTGTTCCGATCCGGTTAATGGCGGGTTGCGGAAGCGGCGGGGGGGGGTGGAGCAGCCGCGGCGCATCGAGCCGCATATGAGGCAGCGGCTCAGAAAGTTCATGTAACCGTCTGATTTGTAACCGTCTGATTTGGCTGCCGACCCCGGCAGATTTGAACCTGCGATGCTCAGCTTAGAAGCGGCCAGGCGCATTGATATCGCACGGATTTTCCGCTGCATGCCCAGCATACCGCGAGCGATTGCGAGTCTTGTCCGCTAGCCAGCCGACGACAGCAGCGCCGAAAGGATGCGGCTGAAGACGGTCCGCTCGACGCCCTTGTGCTGCTTGGACAGCTCAACCAAGAGCGACGACGTGGCATAGAGTCGCCCGGCGACGAGCGCCGCGACGCGCAAGCTGAGGTCTGAGTCGGCCTCCAGAATTTTTTTCGCGTCGCGAACGACGCGGACTTTGGTCTCGCGTTCGGCCTGCACGGTGGCGGTGCTCTTCGTGCCGAGCAGAACCGAGATCTCGCCCACTACTGTGCCCGGCTGCGAAATCGTCGCGATCTTCACGCCGTCGCGCAGCACACTAAGCTCGCCGCTGAGCAGGATGAAGAGGTCTCCGCCGCCCTCATCCTGAACCAGAAGAATTTCGCCGGCGGCAAGAGTACGTGTCGGTCGATTGGCGGTAAGTTCGAGGAGGCTGGACATTACCCACTCCGTTCCCAATCCCGCTCAGAACATTAGCCGCGGCGAGGAGAGCCGAGAAGGGGCCGCCGAGCAAGTGCTCGATGGTCGCGCATCGCGGCATCGCAGTTCCCTGCGGGACGGTATTCCGGACGCAACTGGCAGCGTCGAGCGATCCGGTTATGGGCGTCGCGCCGCGCTGTTTCGAGCGTTTCTCGTGACGTAATCATATTGCACCGATTGCCGTCAGCCATCGGACATGCTTGGAATAAATGAGAACCGTTGCAACACGTCGCGACTTGAAAGAGCGCCGCACAACGCTAAGCCATTGAAAATATTGGCGACCCCGGCAGGATTCGAACCTGCGACCCTCAGCTTAGAAGGCTGATGCTCTATCCAACTGAGCTACGGGGTCGTCGTCCTTCCGTTTACCCGCACCGTGCCGTTATGGAAAGGTATCGCCTGCCGGTTTTCGCGGGGTTGCCGATGAACACCATCGCCGAATTGAGCAGCGCCGATCTCGTGCGGCTTTACGGCCAGCGCGCGCTGTCGCCGGTCGAGGTGGTGCGGGATGTCTTCGCCCGGATCGAGGCCAACGCGGCGCTCAACGCGTTCATGCCCCTGGACTTGAGCGCCGCCGCTTTGGCGTTGGCAAAGGAATCGGAAGCGCGCTGGCAGCGCGGCGCTCCGATCGGCGCCGTCGATGGCGTGCCGACCTCGATCAAGGACAACATCGCGGTCAAGGGAATGCCCACGCGCCGCGGCTCGAAGACCGGCGACGCGGCGCCCGCGGATGCCGATTCACCGGTCACCGCGCGGTTGCGCGAGCAGGGCGCGATCATTGTCGGCAAGACGACGATGCCGGAGCACGGCTGGATCGGTGTCTGCCACAGCCCGCTCACCGGCATCACGCGCAATCCGTGGAATCCGGATCATACACCGGGCGGCTCGACCGGCGGCGGCGCGGTCGCGGCGCTGCTCGGTCTCGGCGTGCTGCACGTCGGCACCGACGGGGCGGGCTCGCTGCGCATTCCGGCCGCGTTCACCGGCGTGGTCGGCATGAAGCCGAGCTTCGGCCGCGTGCCGGTTTATCCGCCGTCGCCGCTCAATGTGCTGTCGCATCAGGGCCCGATCGCGCGCACGGTTGCTGACGCCGCGCAGGTGCTCTCGGTCGTCAGCGCGCCCGATGCGCGCGACATGGCGGCATGGAATGCGCCGGCGGAAGATTTCGTTTCGGGACTCGACGATGGCGTGCGCGGCTTGCGTATCGCCTGGTCGCCGCGGCTCGGACGGGTCGGCAATCTCGATTCCGAAATTGCGGCAGCGGCGGAGAAAGCGGCGCGCGCATTGCAGGAGCAGGGCGCGCAGGTGGAGGAAGCCGATCCGCCGCTCGACGGCGCGCTCGACGTGATCCGCGCCATGTGGTGGCCGACGGCAACCTCAATTGTCGACAGCGTGCCGCCAGCGCGGCGGGCGGAAATGGATCCCGGATTCTTGCACATTGCCGAGCGCGGCCGGCAATTTACGACGATGGATTATCTCAACGCTTACACGAAACGGTCGACGTTTCACCAGGCGATGCGACGCTTTCACAAGCGTTACGATTTGCTGTTGACGCCGACCATGCCGATCGCCGCGTTGAAGGTGCGCCATGAAATGCCGGAAGAACGCGGCTTCGGCGACGATTGGTTCAACTGGTCGCCTTATACTTATCCATTCAATTTGACGGGACAGCCGGCGGCGTCGGTGCCGTGCGGATTGACGAAAACCAGATTGCCCATCGGGCTCCAGATTGTCGGGCCGTTGCGGAGCGATCAAACCGTGCTGCGCGCCGCCAGCGCCGTGGAGAAGGCGCTGCCGTTTCCGCGGTTTAAAAGCTAAAACATCAATTTTTTCAGCAAATTATGACTGTCTCTTGCGCCGTCTTGGTGTAATATTTGAGCAAGCTCGTGTGACGTTTGGCCCGTAGCGAATAACCCCTCGAGCAGCCAGCGAAATTTATCCTCCGATTCATTGCCGAAAGGTGTTGCGGCCACGTCCTCGACACCATCGCCCGATCCATTGATAGTCTCGATCGGCATCGCCCGGAGGTCTCCGCATGCTCACGCCCATTCGCGCCGGCTTGGCGCTGGCTCTGGTGTTCGCGGCTTCTGCGTTCGCAGCCGACAAACCGTTTCACCGCAGCGATCTCGACGAGGCCGCGATCCGGCTTGCGGCGCAGATCAAGGCCGATGCCGGCCCGATCACCAAATCGATTGCGACGCTCAAGCGCGACGCCGACGCCGCGTTCGAAAAAAAAGATCTGCGTACCGGCATGCTGGTGCTGAGCCAGCTTGTCACCGCCGCCCCGCAAGATGCCGCGAGTTGGCTGCGCCTCGCGCGGGCGATTTCGCAAATACGGCCGCGCGACGATCGCGAGAAGGCGCTGTTGCTCGACCGCGCGTCGACCGCGGCCTACATCGCCTATCAGCGCTCCGACGTACGCAACGATGAAGCCGATAGCCTCACGCTGCTTGGCACGACGCTCGCCGAGCGCAAGCTCTGGCGCGCCGCGCTCGACGCCATGCGCGCGGCGCTGGATCTGCGCGAAACGGCCGACCTGCGCGCCCGCTATGAGAAGCTGCGCGGCGAGCACGGTTTCCGCGTGCTCGACTATACGGTCGACTCCGACGCGATCTCGCCGCGCGCCTGCTTTCAATTCTCAGAGGATTTGCCGGGCAAGCGCACGGACTTCTCGCCCTTCGTGGCCATTGAGGGGATCGACAAGCCGGCAATCAGCGTCAATGAGAAGCAGCTTTGCATCGAAGGCTTGCAACACGGCGAACGCTACAGCGTCATCTTGCGCGCCGGCCTGCCGTCGACGGTCAGGGAGACGCTGGCGAAATCGGTGGAGTTCGTCGTCTATGTGCGCGACCGCAAGCCGTCGGTGCGGTTTTCCGGCAAGGCTTACGTGCTGCCGCGCACGGGGCAGCGGGGAATTCCGGTGCTCAGCGTCAATACCGACGCGGTCGCCATCTCTCTTTATCGCATCGGCGATCGCAGCCTGATCGACGCCGTTACCGGCAGCCAGTTCGAGCGCAATCTTTATCCATACGAGATTGCGCGGCTCTCCGACACAAGCGGCAGCAAAGTGTGGAGCGGCGAACTCAAGGTCGAGCGCAAGCTCAACACGGAGATCACCACCGCATTTCCGGTCACGCAGGCGATCGGCAGCTTGGCGCCCGGCATCTATGTGATGGCCGCGGCGCCGAAGGCGCCGGCCGCCGGCGACTTCAACCAGGTGGCAACGCAATGGTTCATCGTCTCCGACCTGGGTCTCACCGCCTACAGCGGCTACGGCGGCATCGACGTGTTCGTGAATTCGCTGAGCAGCGCCGAGCCGAAAGCGCAGACGAATGTGCGCCTGATGGCGCGCAACAACGAAGTGCTTGCCACGAAACAGACCGACCGCAACGGCTTCGTGCATTTCGAGGCTGGTCTGGCGCGCGGCGAGGGCGGATTGGCGCCGGCGGCTATCGTCGCCAGCGAGAAGAATGACTATGCGTTCCTCAGCCTGAAGGTCGCGCCGTTCGATTTGTCCGACCGCGGTGTCGCCGGGCGGCCGGTGCCGAACGGCCTCGACGCTTTTGTCTACACCGAGCGCGGCGTCTATCGCTCCGGTGAAACGGTTGAAATCACGGCACTGCTGCGCGATGCGCATGGTAGCGCCGCGCCAGCAACGCCTTTAACGCTCGTCGTCGAACGGCCGGACGGCGTCGAATACCGCCGCGCGGTCGTGCCGGATCAGGGCCTCGGCGGCCGCAGCCTGAGCGTGCCGATCGTCAAATCGGCGTCGACCGGCACCTGGCGCGTGCGCGCCTTCGTCGACCCGAAACGGCCGCCGGTCGGCGAGACGACATTTCTGGTCGAGGACTATGTGCCCGACCGGCTGGAATTCGATTTGAAATCGCCGGCGACGATGATCAGCCGCGATGCGCCGGCCGAATTGACGGTGGATGGACGTTATCTCTATGGCGCGCCGGCGGCGAATTTGGACTTGCAAGGCGCGATGACCATCGGCGTTGCGAAAGAGCGCGCGGGCTTTCCCGGTTGCGCGTTCGGTGTCAGCGATGACGACGTGACCGCGATCCGCCAACAGCTCGCCGATCTGCCGCAGACCGATGTGCAGGGAAAAGCGAACTTGAGCGTGAAGCTCGATAAGCTGCCTGCGACGACGCGTCCGCTGGAAGCGACGATCACCGTCAACATGGCCGAGACCGGCGGCCGCGCCGTCGAGCGCAAACTGACGCTGCCGGTTGCGCCTTCCGCGCCCATGATCGGCGTGAAGCCGGCGTTCGCCGGCCGCTCGCTTGCCGACGGCGCGAATGCCAATTTCGACATCGTGCTCGCCGCTCCCGACGGCAAGCTGATGGCCAAGAGCGGCTTGCATTATCAGTTGTTGCGGATCGAAACGCGCTATCAGTGGTATCGGCAGAACGGCAGTTGGGAATTCGAGCCGGTCAAGCAGACGAGCCGCGTCTCCGACGGCACGATCGATGTTATGGCCGAGAAACCCACACGGCTGTCGCTGCCGGTGCATTGGGGCCGATACCGGCTGGAGGTTTCGAGCGCCGAGGCCGACGGCCCGCTGACATCGCTCAATTTCGATGCGGGATTCTACGCGGAATCGAGCGCCGATACGCCCGATCTGCTCGAAGTCGCACTCGACAAGCCCGACTACAAGGCGGGCGACAGCATGAACGTCGCGGTCACCGCCCGTACGGCGGGCCGCCTGACGCTCAATGTGTTCACCGACCGGCTGGTCGCTTCGACGTCGCAAGACGTGAAGCAGGGCACCGCCAACGTACATCTGATGATCGGCAACGACTGGGGCACCGGCGCTTATTTGGTTGCGACGCTGCAACGTCCGCTCGATGCGCCCGCGCGACACATGCCGGGCCGCGCGATCGGCGTGCAATGGTTCTCGATCGAGCGCGCCGCGCACGTGCTTGCCGTCAACATGACTCTGCCTTCGGTGATGAGGCCGGACTCCGCGCTCAATGTGCCGATAAAAATCGGCGGGCTGAAACCGGGCGAAGACGCGCGCATTGTCGTTGCGGCGGTCGATGTGGGCATCCTCAATCTCACCAATTACAAGCCGCCCGCGCCCGACGATTATTATCTCGGACAACGCCGGCTCACGGCCGAGATCCGCGATCTCTACGGCGCGTTGATCGACGGCATGCAAGGCGCGGCGGGGCAAATCCGCTCCGGTGGCGATATCGGCGCGGTCGAACTGTCCGGCTCGCCGCCGACGCAGGCGCCGCTCGCGCTTTATTCCGGCATCGTCAAGGTCGCCGCCGACGGCAGCGCGAACGTGCAATTCGATATTCCGGCGTTCGCCGGAACCGTGCGCGTCATGGCGGTGGCGTGGAGCAAGAATAAGGTCGGAAAGGCCTCGGGTGACGTCATCGTGCGCGATCCGGTGGTGCTGACGGCGACGCTCCCGCGTTTCCTGCGCACCGGCGACCGCGGCGCCATGCAGCTCGAGCTCGACAACGTCGAAGGCGCGGCGGGCGGCTACCGCGTGACCGTTGCGGCGGAAGGCCCCATCACGACTGAAGGCGGCGCCATGCGCACGCTGACGCTCGCCGCCAAGCAGCGCGGTCATGTGAACGTGCCGCTCAGCGCTACGGGGGCGGGCTCGTCGGCCATCAAGGTCAGCGTTGCGGGGCCGAACGGCTTTGCGCTGGAGCGCTCCTATGCGCTCGATACGCGCCCGGCGACGCAAATTCTCGCGCGCCGAACCGTTCATGCGCTCGCCAAAGGCGAGAGCCTGACTCTGTCGAAGGACGTGTTCGCCGATCTCGTGCCGGGAACCGGCAAAGTGAGCCTGTCGGTTGCGATTTCGACGGCGCTGGATGCAGCGACGCTGGTCAGCGCGCTCGACCGCTATCCGTACAATTGCTCCGAGCAGGTGACCAGCCGCGCCATGGCGATGCTTTATGCCAACGATCTCGCGGCACAGACGAAGCTTGCATCCAATGGCGAGTTCGACAAGCGCATCCGGGATGCGATCGCAATTCTGCTCACGCGGCAAGGCTCGAACGGCTCGTTCGGCCTGTGGTCGGTCGGCGGCGAAGACCCGTGGCTCGATTCCTATGTAACCGACTTCCTCACGCGCGCCCGCGCGCGCGGCTTCGACGTCGCGCAGGCGGGCTTTACCCTCGCGACCGACCGCCTGCGCAATTACGTGGCGGCCTCGCCGGAGCCCGACAAGAATGGCGGGCGCGATCTCGCCTATGCGCTTTACGTGCTCGCGCGCAACGGCGCGGCGCCGGTCGGCGATTTGCGTTACATCGCCGACGCGCGCCTGAAGGATATCGCAACGCCGATCGCCAAGGCGCAGATTGCGGCAGCGCTGGCCATGCTCGGCGACAGGACGCGCGCGGAACGCGTTTACGGCGCGGCGTTGCGGGCCCTGGCGCCGCAGCCGGCGCTCGAATTCGGCCGCGACGACTATGGCTCAGAATTGCGCGACGCCGCCGCGCTGGTGACGCTTGCGTCCGAAAGCGGCGCGGCGCAGCCGACGATTGACGGTGCGGTGGCGCGCATCGACGCCGCGCGCGGGCTCTCAGCCGAAACCTCGACGCAGGAGGACGCTTGGCTGGTACGAGCCGCACGTGCGCTGACGAAGCAGACCAACGCGATTGCTCTCACTGTGAACGGCGATGGCTATCAGGGTGCGCTCTATCGCACCCTGAGCGCCGGCGATTTGGACACGCCGCTCACGATCACAAACAAAGGCGACAGCACGGTGCAGGCAGTGGTGTCGGTCAGCGGCGCGCCCATGACGCCTGAGCCGGAAATCGATCATGGCTTCAAAATCGAGCGCGACTATTACACGCTCGACGGCAAGAAAGCCGATCCGTCGCACGCCGCGCAAAATCAGCGTTTCGCCGTCGTGCTGAAGATCACCGAGCCGCTGCCGAAATTCCAGCGCATCGTCGTGTCGGATTATCTGCCCGCCGGCTTCGAGATCGATAATCCGGCGCTGGTGTCATCCGGCGACGCCGGCAAGCTCGATTGGATCGCCGGCGGCATTGAGCCGACGCATGCGGAATTCCGCGACGACCGATTTACCGCGGCATTCGAGCGCAAGGCGCGCGACGCGCCGGTCTTCACGGCGGCTTATGTGGTGCGGGCGGTGTCGCCGGGACGCTACGTGCTTCCGCAAGCGAGCGTCGAAGACATGTATCGTCCGGACCGCTATGGCCGCACCGGCACGGCTGCCGTCGAGATCGCCGCGAAATGAAAATCGTGCGCCGCATCGCCATTGGTGTTTGCACGGCCGCGACGGCGGCGGTGCTTGCGGCCATCGCCTATGCGGAATCGCTCGGGCCGGTTCCTCTCGGAAAGGACATTGCCTATTCGCGCGTGGTGGTGGACCGCCACGGCAAGCTGCTGCGCGCTTACGCGACGAAGGAAGGCCGATGGCGTTTGCCGGCGACGGTGAAAGACGTCGATCCGCGCTTTCTGCAAATGCTGTTCGCGTACGAGGACAAGCGTTTCTACCATCACCACGGCGTCGATCCGTTCGCGGTGGGTCGTGCCGCTTATCAATTCATTACCAGCGGTCACATCGTTTCCGGCGGTTCGACCTTGACCATGCAGGTCGCGCGCCTGCTAGAGCCGCGGCAGAGGCGCAGCTTTGCCGCCAAGTTGCACCAGATGGTCCGCGCGCTCGAGCTCGAGCACACGCTCAGCAAGGATCAGATTCTCGCGCTTTATCTCAGCCTCGCGCCCTATGGCGGCAATCTCGAAGGCATCCGCGCGGCGTCGCTGGCCTATTTCGGCAAGGAACCGCGGCATTTGACGCTTGCGGAGGCCGCCTTGCTCGTAGCGCTGCCGCAGTCGCCGGAATTGCGCCGGCCGGATCGCTATGCCGAAGCGGCACGCGAGGCGCGCGACCGGGTGCTCGACCGCGCGTTGGAAGCGGGAATCATCCCGCGCGACGAGGCGGAGCGCGCGAAGAAGGAGCCGGTGCCGCACGGGCGACGAATGCTGCCGATGCTGGCGCCGCATGCATCCGATCAAATCGTCTCGGCCGAGCCGGACAAGCGCGTCCATCGCCTGACGATCGACGCGGGATTGCAGAAGTCTCTTGAGAATCTGGCGCGCGAGCGCGCGCATGCGCTGGGACCGGAGATTTCGGTCGCGATCGTCGCCGTCGATAACGCGAGCGGTGAGGTGAGGGCGCGCGTCGGCTCCGCCGACTATTTCGATGCGCGGCGCGCCGGCCAGGTGGACATGACGCAGGCCTTGCGCTCGCCCGGCTCGACGCTCAAGCCGTTCATCTACGGGCTCGCCTTCGAGGATGGGTTCCTGCACCCCGAGACATTGATCGACGATGTGCCGGCGCGCTACGGCAACTACGCGCCGGAAAATTTCGATCTGACGTTTCAGGGCACCGTGACGGCGCGGCGGGCATTGCAGTTGTCGCTCAACGTACCGGCAATCGCGATACTCGATAGAGTCGGCGTAAGCCGGCTCGACGCGCGACTGACGCATGCCGGTGCGGCGCTTGTGCTGCCCAAGGGCGAAGCACCGGGCCTGGCCATGGGGCTTGGCGGCGTCGGTATTACGCTTTCCGATCTGACAATGCTCTACGCCGGGCTTGCGCGGCTCGGCTCTGTTGTGGCGCTGGTTGAGCGGCAAGATGCTCCGCTGGCTACGCCTGTGCGGCTCATCGATCCGGTGGCCGCCTGGTATGTCGGCAATGTGCTGATCGGCGCGCCGCCGCCGGAGAACGCCGCGCCTGGACGCATCGCATTCAAGACGGGGACTTCCTACGGGTACCGCGATGCATGGTCGGTTGGCTTCGACGGCCGCATGACGATCGGCGTCTGGGTTGGACGGGCGGATGGCGTGCCGGTTCCGGGCCTCGTGGGACGGGCGTCGGCGGCGCCGATCCTGTTTGACGCGTTTGCGCGCGCGGGCGAATCGCCGGCGCCACTGCCGCATGCGCCGAATGGGGCGATCTTCGCCACGACCGACAAACTTCCGGCGCCTTTGCGGCGGTTCCATGCGAGCCGCGCGTCCGATGAGATCGCCGAAGCGCCGCGCATTATGTTCCCGCCGAACGGAGCGCGGCTTGAACTGATGGACGCGCCCGCAAGCGCGGTGCCGGTCAAAGTTTCCGGCGGCATCGCCCCGCTCACGGTAATGGTCAATGGGGTGCCGTTGCCGCAAGCGCGCGGTCGGCACACGACATTCTTTCGGCCCAACGGGCCCGGCTTCGTGCGGCTGACGGTGATGGACGCTCGCGGCGCTACCGACAGTGTCATGGTGCGGATGCAGCAACCTTGAAGCCGTCCTTTCCCCGGTCGTCTCTTCTCTTTATGGTCCGGCTCGAATTGACCGAAGCAGCCGCATGAGCACCACCACGGACCATGCGCGGCGTGGAATAGCCCAGGCCAAGGGGCTCACCGCCGTTCTCGATTACGCTTGCGCGTCGCATCGGCGCGCGGCGCTGATCCTCGTTGCGCTAGCGGCGCTGACGTTTCTTCCCGGTTTTTTCCAGATTCCGCCGGTCGACCGCGACGAAGCGCGTTTTGCGCAAGCGACCAAGCAGATGATCGAGAGCGGAAATTACGTGGACATCCATTTTCAGAATGAGGTCCGCTACAAAAAACCGGTCGGCATCTATTGGCTGCAAGCGGCAGCTGTGAAAACCGCTGACGCGCTCGGCGTCCCCGACGCCCATACGACGATCTGGCTCTATCGCATTCCGTCTTTGCTTGGCGCCGTCGGCGCGGTGCTGCTGACGTACTGGTGCGCGCTGGCATTCGTTGCGCGCCGCGCTGCGCTGCTGGCGGCGATGATGATGGCGAGCTCGATTTTGCTTGGGGTCGAGGCGCGCCTCGCCAAGACCGATGCCGTGTTGTTGTTCACGATCGTTGCTGCGATGGGCGCCATGGCGCGCCTCTATCTCGCCGAGCGGCGCGTGGCGGGCTCGGCGACAGGCTGGCCGTTGCCGGCCATTTTCTGGACGGCGCTCGCCGCCGGCATACTTGTCAAGGGTCCGCTCATCCTGATGGTTGCGGCACTGACGGCACTCACGCTCGCGATTTGCGACCGCAGCGCGCAATGGATGAAAGCGCTACGGCCGCTGCCAGGCGTTTTGTGGATGCTCGTTCTGGTATTGCCGTGGTTTGTCGCCATCCTCGCGCACAGCGGCGGTAGCTTTTTTGCGCAATCGGTCGGCCATGACATGCTCGGCAAGGTCATGCGCGGGCAGGAGGCGCATGGCGCACCGCCCGGATATTACTTCCTGCTGTTCTGGGTGACGTTCTGGCCGGGGGCGGTGCTTGCCGGGCTCGCCGCGCCGGCGGTCTGGCGGGCGCGGCGTGACCCCGGCATGCAATTTCTGCTCGCGTGGCTTGTGCCGTCGTGGATCGTGTTCGAAGCGGTGATGACCAAGCTGCCGCACTACGTGCTGCCGCTTTATCCGGCCGTCGCGATCCTCATTGCGGCGGTGCTCGATCGTCGCGCGCTCTCCAAAAACGCCTGGCTGACGAGAGGGACCGTCGGCTGGTTTCTTTTTCCGGCTGCCATTACCGTCGGCGGCATCGTTCTTTCGGTTGCGGTCGGAGGTGATCTCGGCATCATCGCCTGGCCGTTCGCAGCGGGCGCGCTGATCCTTGGGCTGTTCGCCTGGCGGCTCTACGAGGTCGACGGCGCCGAGCGGGCGCTTCTGCGCGGCGTTGTTGCCTCGGTATTAGTCGCCTTCGGAGTCTACGGCGTGATTTTCCCATCGCTCCCGCCGCTGTTTCCGGCGGCATTGCTCGCCGAGCAACTTGCCGATGCGGGTTGCGGCAAGCCTCAGACCGCCTCGGCCGGATACGAAGAGCCGAGCCTCGTCTTTCTGCTCGGCACAAACACGCGTTTTGCCGACGGAGCGGGCGCAGCGGAATTTCTTCGGCGCGGGCGGTGCCGCTTTGCGTTCGTGGACACGCACAATGAGCGCAGCTTCGTGCAGCGCGCCGATGCGACGGCGCTGCGCTATGATCGCGTCGGCATTGTCGATGGCTTTAACGTCAGCAGCGGGCGCAAGGTGGCGATCTCCATTTTCCGTTCGGCGGGTCCGTAAGCATGTCGGGCCTTGCCTCATATCCGGGGAACGCGGGGCGGCAGACGCGGCTTCGGCGAGTTGCGGCCAATCTGGAAAACGCCTTTGCGTTGCTGCTGCAGGCGCCGCGCCGCGCCGCGCCGCGCCTGCTGCCATGGCGGCGGGACGGCATCGTCATTGCCCTTGCCGCGAGCGTCATTGCGCTTGCCGCCGTCCTCGTATTCCTCGACGCGCCGACCATTCGGGCGGTTCGAGAAGCGCCGTCCTGGATGATCTGGCCGTTCTTTCAGATTACCCGCTTTGGAAAGTCGGGCTGGTTTTTGTGGCCGCTCGGCATCGCTTTTCTCGTCATTGTTGCGGGGGCACCGACGCTCCCACGAAAGCTGCGCATCGTGCTTGCGGCACTCGCGGTGCGGATCGGCTTTGTCTTTACGGCGATCGCCGTCCCGGGGCTTGCCGTTGCCGTGCTCAAAGGGATGATCGGCCGCGCGCGGCCATACGTTTCCGGCGTTGCCGATCCCTATCTTTTTCATCCATTCAATTGGCACGCGGCATATGAGAGCCTGCCCTCCGGTCACACGACGACGGCATTCAGCGCTCTTGTCGCGATCGGAGCGGTTTGGCCGCGGGCACGTCCCGTCATGTGGACCTACGCCTTACTGATTGGGCTCAGCCGCGTCATGGTGCTCGCCCATCATCCGAGCGACGTACTCGCAGGAGCGCTTGCGGGAACCGCAGGCGCCTTGATCGTTCGGCACTATTTTGCCGAACGGCGGCTTGGGTTTGTGATCACGGCCGACGGTGGCGTCCGCCGCCTTCCGGGTCCTTCGTGGCGGCGGATGAAAGCGGTTGCCCGCGCGCTGCTCGCTTAATAAGAAGCTCGCGCTTTTTGGGCCGCTCGGGCCGACGGGACACTCACAATGAATGCGAACGGTCCGGCAGTATCCGTCATTGTGCCCGTCAGGAACGAAGCCGGAAATATCGCGCCCCTCGCCGACGAGATCGCTGCCGCGCTCGGAAGCCAGTGGCCGTTTGAGATCGTTTATGTCGACGACGGCTCGACCGACAGCACCGGCGCGGAGCTGAAGCAGCTTATGAATCGGCATGCGTGGCTGCGTCGCGTGCGTCACAAGCAATCGTGCGGCCAGTCGGCGGCGGTCAGGAGCGGCGTCGCCGCCGCTCGCGGCCCGCTGATCGTCACCATCGATGGGGACGGGCAGAACGATCCTGCGTTTATCCCTGCGCTTGTCCGCGCGCTCGAAGCCGGCGCCCCGCGCGTCGGCTTGGTCGCCGGCCAGCGCGTCAGCCGCAAGGCGAGCGGGTTCAAGAAATTCCAGTCGCGGATCGCCAACGCCGTTCGCAGCGCCGTGCTGCGGGACGGCACGCGCGATACCGGCTGTGGCCTCAAGGCGTTTCGGCGCGATCTTTTCCTCAGCCTGCCATATTTCGACGGCTTGCATCGCTTCTTGCCGGCGTTGGTGCGGCGCGAGGGCTACGAGATTGGGTATGTGGAGGTCGTCGACCGCCAGCGCCGCCATGGCGTCTCGAATTATGGATTATGGGACCGGCTGTGGGTCGGCATTCTCGATCTTGCCGGCGTCTGGTGGCTGATCCGGCGCAAGAAGCGCGTTCCCGAAATTCTGGAGGACTAAATGCTCATCGATATCGCGCGCGCCGTGGGCGGCTATCTTCAGGACGTCTTCATCGGCAACGCCGATTGGGGGATTTTGATCGGCTACATCGCGCAGGCGATGTTCGCGATGCGGTTCGTGGTGCAGTGGATCGCGTCGGAGCGGGCGGGGCGAAGCGTCGTGCCGACGGCGTTCTGGGTGTTCTCGATCGGCGGCGGTCTGATGCTGTTGGGTTACGCCATCTATCGGCGCGATCCCGTTTTCATCATCGGGCAGGCGTTCGGCGTTTTTGTCTACCTGCGCAATTTGCAATTCGTCATGCGCGGCAAGGGCGCGGCTGCCGCGGCTTGAAATTTCAATTCTCTGCCCTGCATAGGGGTGGGTATCAATCTCACGCATTGGTAGCGAGATGTTAGACTCGATCCTCAATGCCGCTGGAAGACGAAGCGGCAAAGCTGAAGCTCCTTCTTCTTGAAACCGTAGATCGACCGGCGCAGGTAACGCTCGTAGAATCCGAAATTCTCGACGCTGGTCATCGCCTCGATTTCCCGCCGCCGTGCGCGCAGCCGCTGCAGCCAGACCTGGAGAGTGCGGATGTAGTCGCTACGGCGGTTCTCCATGTAAAGCGGCTCGAAGGTCTCGACCGAAGCCTCCAGCACGTCGACGACATAGGGCGGGTCAGTCTCGGGGAAGACATCTTGCGCCATGATGCAGCCGGTCCTATTGCGCGGGACCCTTCCCCCCCAGGTAATGCACTGCAGTGACAGCCGCGCGCCGGGGTTCAGCCAACCGCGGCACCGCTCGAAGAACCGCCGGTAGATCGCGACCTTCTCGGCTGCCGACAAGCCGGGGCGGGTGAAGTGCTCTAACGCCCCAACCGAGACGATGCCCGAGAACTTCCCGACGGGCCGATAGACCTCGTAACTCTCCAGCCGAATCTCGACGGCCGGCAGATCAAGCGCGCGCAGATAATTGTGCTGGTCGGCGCTCAGCGTCAGACCTGTCGCCGTGGCGATGCCGTATTGCTCAACTGCCCGGCGCAGCATCGATCCCCAACCGCAGCCGATGTCGAGTAGGCTGTCGCCCCGCCCGATGCCAAGGGCCTTCAAGTGGAAGTCGAGCTTGGCGTCCTGCGCGAGCTCCAGGCTGACCGGATCGCCCGCGATTTGGCATGGATCGTCCCAGCGAGCGGCGCTGTAGGTCAAGTTATGGTCGAGCCATAATCGGTAGAATTCGGTGCCGACGTCGTAATGGTAGCAAATGGCTTCGGCCGAAGCGCCCGACAGCGGGCGTTCGAGGGCTTGCTGGCTCATGGTGTGGAAACCTTGAGGCAATGTTGATGTCGGCGCGAGGCCGTTGTCTGCGCTGTATCCTCCAGGCCTCGTGACGAATCCATGATCCGGCACGGGAAGATGCACTATCCGCACCTGCGCCGACGCGATAGCCGCCGCGCGTTCGATGTTGCGCACTCGTGGAAGGGGACGAGCACCACGCTCACGACGTCTATCGCTGTCGCGGCCATGCGCGTGCCCTGAAACGATGTCTTTTCCACCAGTTCCGCAACATCGCCTGACGTCGGCGGCCAAGCGCTTGTCATCGATCGGGCGACATAGCTCATGTAGTCGCCAACATCGCGCCGGAGTGCCCACCATTCGTCGACCAGGGCAACACCTGCTTGTTGCGCGGCAGCCACCTTCTCCGGAAGCATACGAGAAAATTCGGTGTAATCGGCGGTCAGCGGATCCAGCGCCACTTTCACCATGAGCGCGATACGCTCGCCGATCACTGTGTTGGCGGCCATGGCTATCTCGGCGGTCTTGGCGCTTACCTCGGCAAGACCAATGCCGGCCTGTATTGCCCGCGCAACCGCTGGAGAGTCAGTAGACGTTCGGTAATCCAACATTCGGCGATCCTTTGTGAGGGGGGCGCACGGGGTCGTTCGTAGCCAACGATACGAGCGCGAACCGAGTACGGTTTATCTGAGCAACGTTTTGCGCAGCAGAGGGTTGCAATACGCAGCAGGGGGGCCGCTGACTGAATCTGAAACCGGTGAACCCGGCCTCCGCTACGAGCCTGTGCCGGAGGTCACAGCCTCAGAGCACATCGTCTTCACATGCACGAGGTTCGGAACGGCGTTCCGGAAAAGCGGATTTAGCCGGAAAACGGGGTCAAAATGGTGCAAGAGGCCGCGCGGCATATGGTAGCGCAGGAGTTCGACGGTAGCGAGGAGCGGACACCAGTGCCGCAAAGTCGGTTCGATCTCATCGGAGTTGATTCCCCAGGGCATCGGCGGAAGGCAATAATTCGGCGTTCGCCGCAGGCCCCATAGCGTCAAGCGCGAGAACCAGCGCGGGATAACGTCGAACACCATCTCCACACCGAGAAACCGTTCCGCGATGTCCACGAAAAGGCGGCGCACCGCCTCGGGCTCGAGGTACATGAAAAGACCTTGTGCGACGATGAACACCCCGGACGACGGGTCAACGGCGTCCATCCAGGCGGGGTCCAGTACGTTCGCGGCAAGGTGGCGGAAGCGGTCGGTAGGTGGAATGTAGCGTTCGCGCAGCCGGATCGCTTCGGGCAGGTCCACTGACAACCATCGCATTCGACCATTGTCGACCCGCCGAACCTGCGTCTCGAGCCCTTCACCCAGTGAGACGACGAACCCATTGGGGTGGGCGGCCAGCCAATGCCTCAAGACCTGGTCAGTCTCTGCCGCGCGTACCGCGAGCGAACCTTCGGAAATGCCGAAGCGATGCACGAAGTCGTAGTCGATTGTCTCATAGATACGTACACTATCGGGATCGGTGAGAATGCCGTCCGGACGCTTTGCTTCTTCTGCACGATTGTGCAGCGCCAAGAGCATCGTCTCGGAGACGCCTGCAAGATCAGGCACGAACCTATTCATATCCCGAGCCTCATGTTTTAAGGCGCTTGCCATGCCGCGGGGACAATCGATTCCTTTGGTTCAGCGCGATCCTGATGAAAGCCTAACGGTTGAGCGTGCCTGCCGTTCCGGTGCGGGCTTTGGTTCGGACGTTATGAAGGTGGCTGCGAAGCAGAGATCGACAGGGATCCCTCGGTGTTGTTCGATGCGGTGGCAATTCTCGTGTCGAAAGACGATACGGCGTTTCACGCCGGCGACGCGACCGGACTTTGTGAGCGACACTTATTGTCAGTTCATCGCCTACACGCCCGAAGCCAAGCCGCTGTTCGAGAAGGCCGGCATCGGCGATGATCTCGACCAGGCTTACATATGTCTAGTAATGCGCTGCCGCCATCGCAGCGAAGCCACCTTCGAGATCGGCGATCAAATCGCCAACGTCTTCGAGCCCGATGTGGAAGCGCAAGGTCGGACCGCCCGGCGACCACTTCGTCGCCGTGCGGTACTCGGCGCAATCGAACGTGATCACCAGGCTCTCGAAGCCGCCCCACGAGAAGCCCATGCCGAACAGCGCGAGCGCGTCCATGAACGCGTGCACAGCGCGTTCGGGCGTCGGCTTGAACACGATGCTGAACAATCCGCTGGCGCCGGAGAAATCGCGCTTCCAGATGGCATGGCCAGGATTATCTTCCAACGCCGGGTGTAGCACTCGCAGAACTTCGGGACGCTTCGTGAGCCAGCGGGCGATGTGGAGCCCCGACTCGTAGTGGCGTGCGAGCCGCACACCCATGGTGCGCAGGCCCCGCAGGGCGAGATAGATGTCGTCAGGACCCGCGCACAGCCCCATCGTATTGAAGGTCTCCTTCAACGCGGGAAATGTCGCGGGGTTGGCCGACACCGTGCCGAACATGATGTCGGAATGACCGCCGATGTATTTGGTGCCGGCCTGGATCGACAGGTCGACGCCTTTCTCGAACGCGCGGAAGTAAAGCGGCGTCGCCCAGGTATTGTCCATGAGCACGACCGCGTCTTTGTCGTGGGCGGCCTTCGCGATCGCCGGAACGTCCTGCATCTCGAAAGTTTGCGATCCGGGCGCTTCGACAAAGACCGCGCGCGTATTGGCCTTAAACAAGCGGCCGACGTCTGCGCCGATCAGCGGATCGTAATACGTCGTCTCCACGCCCATGCGCTTGAGCACGCCGTCGCAAAATGTGCGCGTCGGGCGGTAGGCGCTATCGGTGACCAGCAGGTGATCGCCGGCCTTGAGCACGGAGAGAAGCGCAGTCGAGATCGCGGCGAGGCCTGACGGCACCAACACAGTGCCGGCACATCCTTCGCCTTCAAGTTCGGTCAATGCATTTTCCAGGGCTTCGGAAGTCGGCGTCCCGCGCCGTCCGTATTGGTAGCGGGCCCGATGCGCAACCTGATCGGCGGCGGTGGGATAAAGCACAGTCGAGGCGTGGTAAACCGGCGGATTGACGAAGCCGTAATTGCTGTCGGGATCGCGTCCGGCGGTGACCAGGCGGGTAGCGGCTTTAAGCGAACGCCGACCGGCTTTCTTGCTCATGCATAACTACCGGCGCGCCGGCCTCCATCGTCGCGACGCGATCAATCGAGCAGCGCGCCGCCGCACCCATAATCCGCGCCATCGCCTGCAATCTCAACCCCTTGACCTTGTTGTCCCGCCGTTCTGAGATGCCGACGGATGAGGAGACTGCGACAGAAAAAGAAGATGGCATGATCGGGCTGTGGCCGCTTCCGTTCCATGATGCGCATCCGGAGGGGATGGTCGCCATGTCCGGGCGATAACAGGCGAAATCTGCTCAAGAAGAAATGCAACAGTCAGCAAAGGTTGTGTCATGAAACGTAGCTTAACCATGTTGATCGCCGCCGCGGCTCTGGGATTGGCGGTCTCGTCGGCGTCCGCGCAAACGCTTAACGCCGTAAAATCGCGCGGTATGCTTAATTGCGGGGCGAACGGCACGCTCGCCGGCTTCGGTCTGCCAGACGCGCAAGGCAAGTGGACCGGCCTCGATGTCGATGTGTGCCGCGCGATCGCCGCGGCCATTCTCAACGACGCGACCAAGGTCAAGTTCGTGCCGCTGTCGGCGAAAGACCGCTTCACCGCGCTGCAATCGGGCGAAGTCGACGTGCTGGTCCGCAACACCACGTGGACCTCGTCGCGCGACACCTCGCTCGGATTGAACTTCACCGGTGTCGACTATTACGACGGACAAGGCTTCATGGTTCGCAAGGCGCTGAAGGTCAACTCGGCGCTCGAGCTGGGCGACGCATCGGTCTGCGTGCAGCAAGGCACGACGACCGAGCTCAACCTCGCCGACTACTTCCGCGGCCATAACATGAAGCTCAAGACGGTGACCTTTGCGACCGCCAACGAAGCGGTGAAGGCTTACGACTCAGGGCGATGCGACGCCTATACGACCGATGCCTCCGGCCTTTACGCCGAGCGGCTCCGGCTCGCCAACCCGAACGATCATATCGTGCTGCCCGAGATCATCTCCAAGGAGCCGCTCGGTCCGGCCGTTCGCCACGGCGACGACCAGTGGTTCGATATCGTGAAGTGGGTGCTGTTCGCGATGATCAACGCAGAAGAGCTCAACATCACGTCGAAGAACATCGACGAGATGGTGAAATCGACCAATCCGACGGTCAAACGCTTCGTCGGCACCGAGGGCAATTACGGCGAACAGCTGGGCCTGACCAAAGACTGGGCCGTGCGCATCGTGAAGCAAGTCGGCAACTACGGCGAGGTATTCGACCGCAACGTCGGCGCCGGCTCGCCGCTGAAGATCGACCGCGGGCTGAACAAGTTATGGAACAAAGGCGGCATCCAATACGCGCCACCGATCCGCTGAGCGGAGGCTAGGGGACAGCTTTCCGGCGGTCACCAAGCGGCCGCCGGAAAGACGCCATCGGGCGGCGCGCTAAGTCCGACGAGGGGGAAATGGCGATCGACCTTCCGACCGGCGCAGGTCCGCCGCGCGTCGCTTTTCACAACGACCCGCAGGTCCGGAGCATTGCCTATCAGCTTGC
>JAICMO010000130.1 GCA_025929185.1 Pseudolabrys sp. | reverse complement strand
GACAAGGTCACCGATTCCGCAAGCTTCATTGACGATCTTGGCGCCGACAGCCTGGACACCGTCGAACTCGTGATGGCATTCGAGGAAGAATTCGGCTGCGAAATTCCCGACGATGCAGCCGAAACTATTCTCACGGTGGGCGACGCGGTCAAATTTCTTGAGAAGAACGCGAAAAGCTGACGGCCGTTTTCACGGCTCCTTCCTCGTATTCCAACGCGCAGGCGTGCGGGCTATAGCCGGCAATTCGGCATGTAGCGCGATTGCGCTTTGTTCGGAGCTTGGCCCATGAAGCGGGTTGTCATTACCGGCATGGGAATGGTCACGCCGCTCGCGTGCGGGGTCGAGCCCACCTGGCAGCGTCTTATTAACGGCGAAAGCGGCGCGAAGAAGATCGAGCGCTTCGACGTTTCCGATCTTCCCTGCAAGATTGCATGCACCATCCCCCGCGGCGACGGTACCAACGGCTCCTACAATCCCGATCAATGGATGGAGCCCAAGGAGCAGCGCAAGGTCGACGAGTTCATCGTCTTTGCGATGTGCGCCGCCCGCCAGGCGCTCGATGACGCCGATTGGCATCCGAAGAGTTATGAAGAGCAAACCGGGACCGGCGTGCTCATCGGCTCCGGCATCGGCGGCATCGAAGGCATCGCCGATACGGCGGTGACGCTACATGAGAAGGGTCCGCGTCGCGTATCGCCGTTTTTCATCCCGGGCCGCATCATCAATCTGGCGTCGGGCTTTGTCTCGATAGAATTTGGCTTGAAGGGCCCCAATCACGCGGTGGTCACCGCGTGCTCGACCGGCGCGCACGCGATCGGCGACGCAGCGCGTTTGGTCGCCCTGGGCGACGCCGATGTGATGGTTGCGGGCGGGGCAGAGTCGCCGGTCAATCGCATTGCGGTTGCCGGTTTTTCCGCATTGCGGGCGCTGTCGACCGGCTTCAACGAGGAGCCGCAGCGCGCCTCGCGTCCTTACGACAAGGGCCGTGACGGTTTTGTCATGGGCGAGGGAGCGGGCGTTGTGGTGATCGAGTCGCTCGAGCATGCAAAGGCGCGCGGCGCCAAGATTTACGCGGAACTGATCGGATATGGGCTATCCGGCGATGCCTATCACATTACCGCGCCCACGCCGGATGGCGACGGGGCGTTGCGTTGCATGAACATGGCGCTTCGCCGCGCCGGCCTTTCGCCCGACCAGATCGACTATATCAATGCGCACGGCACCTCGACGCCGCTCGGCGACGAGATCGAACTTAGCGCAGTGCAGCGCCTTACCGGCAATGCCGCCGGGCGGATTTCGATGTCCTCCACCAAATCGTGCATCGGGCATTTGCTCGGAGCGGCCGGGGCCGTCGAAGCGATCTTTTCGATTCTTGCGATACGCGACCGTCTCGCCCCGCCGACCATCAATCTCGACAATCCGTCGGTAGAAACGCCGATCGATCTTGTCCCGCACAAGGCGCGCCCACGCGATATCGACGTGGCTCTGTCGAATTCATTCGGCTTTGGCGGAACCAATGCGTCGCTGGTTTTCCGCCGCGTTGTGGACTGATACGCGCAGCAGTGGAATCTGATCCCAGCTTTCGCCATATTTAATCCTAAACCTGCGTGCCTTATCGCGCCGGTTCGACTTCGTCGCCCACGGGGCACGCGACCAAGCGGTACAATCAGACAGCCCCGTACGCGGTACGTCAGGCCTGTGCACGCAGCCCTTGCCGGCGTGTCGAGCCTGGGCCGAAAGCGGGAAACGAGGGTGTGAATTCCAGCCCGTCACAAGAAAATGGTGGCCGCGGCTTGCAGCTCGGCCGATCCGCATCGGGGGCGGGGGATGACAACGATGATGGGCTGGCGGACCGGACGTCGGGTCTGCCACGCGCGGGTGGCAGGAAACCGATTACGCTGCGCAGCCCACGAACCGCGCTGGAGCCGGAGAGGGTACCGACATTGATCAGGCGTTCGCGGCGCGCGCGTCATCCGCTGGTGATCGTCGGCAACGCGATCTTCACGCTTATCATTGTGCTTGCGGTCGCGGCGGGTGGAGCGCTGTGGATCGGCAAGAAGCGGTTTGAGGCGCCGGGGCCGCTGCAAGACAACAAGATCGTCATCATTCCGCGCGGACTCGGCATTAAGGAGATCGCCGATGTGCTGGTGCGTGAGAGCGTGATCGATCAACCGCTGGTATTCATGGGCGGCGTGCTCGTGCTCAAGGCGCGCGGCGGCCTCAAGAGCGGCGAATACGAATTTGCGAAACATGCAAGCCTCGCCGACGTCGTCGACACCATCATTGAGAATCGAGTCGTTCAGCACACGCTTACGATTCCGGAAGGCCTGACCTCCGAGCAGATCGTCGCGCGTCTTTTGCAGAACGACGCGCTCGCCGGGCAGATCAAGGAGATTCCCCGTGAAGGGACGCTGCTGCCGGAGACTTACAAGTTTACCCGCGGGACCCAGCGCGCAGCGATCATTCAGCGCATGCAACAGTCGGAGCGGCGCATCCTTCAGGAAATCTGGGAGCACCGGGCGGCGGGCTTGCCGATCAAGACGCCGGAAGAGTTGGTGACGCTCGCTTCGATCATCGAAAAAGAAACGGG
This sequence comes from Pseudolabrys sp., assembly GCA_025929185.1. Taxonomy (GTDB): domain Bacteria; phylum Pseudomonadota; class Alphaproteobacteria; order Rhizobiales; family Xanthobacteraceae; genus Pseudolabrys. The sequence continues at coordinate 7,848 of JAICMO010000130.1, read as the reverse complement.
CCGTCCCGAAGAGCGCACGCGCGTGGCCGCCGTGTTCGTCAACCGCCTGAAGAACAAGATGCGGCTGCAATCCGACCCCACCATCATTTACGGGCTGACCGGCGGCAAGGGCTCGCTTGGCCGCCCGATCATGAAAAGCGAAATCGAGCAGCACACGCCCTACAATACGTATGTGATCGACGGCCTCCCGCCCGGACCGATCGCCAATCCGGGCCGCGCGTCGCTCGAAGCCGCGGCCAATCCGGCGCGCACAAAAGAGCTTTACTTCGTTTCCGACGGCAAGGGCGGCCACATATTCTCGGATACTTACGAGCAGCATCAGAAGAACGTCGCCCATCTGCGCACGCTCGAACGCGAGCAAAGCGCGCAGAAAGGAGCGGCTGAAAGCGCTGCCGACGCGAAGACCGCGTCGGATCCGCCGAAAGCTGCGCCCGTTCCAGCTCCCGCAGACAGCCGTGCACGACCCTAGCCATCTTGTGAGCCTGCCAAGCCGCGGCTAAGGTCTTCGCCGCTTCTCATTTTTTCACCAACCGAGACCGGCGCGAATGGCTTTGTCGAGCATGACCGGCTTCGCTCGGCGCCATGGCGCGGTGGGCGCGTATGCGTGGGCGTGGGAGCTTAAATCGGTCAATGCCAAAGGGCTCGACCTGCGGCTGCGCCTGCCGCAAGGCTGGGACGCGATCGAGGCAGCGGTACGCGCGCGCGCTTCCGCGCTGCTCGCGCGCGGCACTGTTTACGCAAATCTCACCGCGGAGCGCAAAGGCGTGGCCTCCACGGTCAAGATCAACGAGCCGGTGCTGGCGGCGGTTGTTGCGACCGTGAAGGATTTGACGGGACGGATCGACGCCGCGCCGCCGACCCTCGACGGCATTCTCGCGCTCAAGGGCGTCATCGAGGTGACAGAGGAGGCTGAACGGGAGGAAGATCGGCGCGCCGCCGAGGACGCGATTATCGCCGGATTCGGCGAAACGCTCGCAGCGCTGGTTGCAATGCGTCAGGAAGAAGGCGCGGCGCTCGGCCGCGTGCTCACGGCCCGCTTGGATGAAATCTCCACGTTGACCGCTCGCGCGGAAGCCGCGCCCGGCCGCAAGCCGGAAGCGATCAAGGCGCGCCTTGGCGCTCAGGTGTCAGCGCTTCTCTCCACTTCGCAGCGCTTCGACAGTGACCGCCTGCACCAGGAAGCGGTCATGCTCGCGGCAAAAGCCGACATCCGTGAAGAGCTCGACCGTCTCACCGCTCACGTGGCGCAGTCGCAGCGACTGATCGCCGAGGGCGGCGCGATTGGGCGGCGCCTCGATTTTCTGGCGCAAGAACTTGGTCGGGAATCGAATACGCTCACGGCCAAGGCAAACGACGTGGCATTGACCAATATCGGTCTCGAGCTCAAATCGGTCGTCGAGCAGTTCCGCGAGCAGGTGCAGAATCTGGAATGAGCCAGAGCGGCGACATAACCCGGCGGGGCATCATGTTTGTCCTGTCCTCGCCGTCGGGCGCGGGAAAGACCACGCTGTCGCGCAATCTGCTGGAGCAGGAGGAAAACGTCGCTCTCTCGATCTCGGTAACGACGCGGCCGCGGCGTCCGAGCGAGATTGAGGGAGTCCACTATGATTTCGTGAGCAAACGCCGGTTCGAAGTCATGCGCGACGCCGGCGATCTGCTCGAATGGGCCGAAGTGCACGGAAACTTTTATGGAACGCCGCGCGAGCCCGTCGAAAAGGCGCTCGCTGAGGGCCGCGACGTTCTGTTCGACATCGATTGGCAGGGCACTCAACAACTTTATGCCAAGATGCGCGCCGACGTGGTCAGCGTGTTTGTGCTGCCGCCGTCGGCCGCCGAATTGAAATCGCGCCTGGAGCGGCGCGCGGAGGACAGTCAAGCTATCATTTCGCAACGCTTGCGCAACGCCATCGAGGAAATCGCGCACTGGCGGGAATACGATTACGTGCTGGTGAACCGGGACCTCGACAAGAGCTTTGCCCGCGTGCGGGCGATCCTCACGGCCGAGCGGCTCAAGCGTGTGCAGGCGCCCGATCTGGAAAATTTCGTTGCCAAGCTGCTCGCCGACCTGAAAAGAATCGCGCAGTAGCTGCTACATCGTCAGCACCGCGCGGCCGACGATGCGGCCGGCACGCAAATCCTGAAGCGTCGCCTCGGCCGCCGATAGAGGACGCTCGGCAATCGGCGGCGGCTTGATGTCCTTCGCGCGCACCAGATCGAGCAACGCGCGCGCTTCCGCAAGCGTGCCGGTGGTCGTGCCTTCGATGGTCATCGCTTTCAGCGGAAACATCGCGGCCGCCGTCGTGTAGCCACCTCCGATCAGGCCCGTGACGACCACTTTGCCGCCCTTGGCGAGGACCCCGGTCGCAAACGTCAACGACTTGTCGGACCCGACGAAGTCGCAAACGGCATGAATGCCGCCGCTTGCCTTCAGAATCTCCTTGCGCGCTCCGGGATCGGCCGCGTCAAACACGGCGTCCGCCCCGGCCGCCAGCGCCGTCTCGCGTTTCTTCGGGTCGATGTCGGCGGTAAAAATCGGCGTCGCAAACATCGCGCGCGCCAGCGCCAGTCCCATCAATCCGACACCGCCAAGACCGACAAGCAGCATCGGCCCGCGCGTTGCGCGATCGGCAAGGCGCTTCAATGCGGCATAGGCGGTCAACCCCGAGCACATCAACGCGCCGGCATAGCCCGCGCTCAGCGGCGTGTAATCGAGCAAATAACGCGGATGGGGGATGAGAACATGCGTGGCATAGCCGCCATCGACATTGATGCCAAGGTGGCGCGGGGCGGCGCATATATTCTCATCGCCGGCGCGGCAGGCGGGGCATTGGCCACAGCCGATCCACGGATAGACGGCCGCCGAAGCGCCGCTCTTCACGCCGGCTGCATTCGGGCCGGCGGCGTCGATCGTGCCGGCAATCTCGTGGCCGAGCGTGAAGGGCAGTTCGCGCCCGGCCCGCACGTCGAGTTGCTTGCCGTCCGCCATGCGGAAGTAGCCGTCTTGCATGTGCAGGTCGGAATGACAGACCCCGCAGCGCGCAATGCGCACCAATACTTCGCTTCCTTTTGGGATCGGGAGGTCGGCGACGGTTTCGCAAAGCGGGTTGCCGTAGGCGGTGAGCGATTGGCGACGAAACTGCATGGCGGCACGCTATCACACAGGCGCGGCGGTGCGCGCCACGAACACGCGTGCAAGTGCGGCAAACCCTCCGACAGGAATATCCTCGGCTCGCGCGGTCGGATCGATGCCGGCCTCGGCGAGCAACGCCTGCGGATCGACCCCTAGCGATTTCAGGCTCTGCCGCAGCATCTTGCGGCGCTGGCCAAAGGCGGCTTCGGTCACCCGCTGCAACGCGCGCGAATGGCACGCAAGCGGTTTGTCGCGCGGCACCAGTCGAACGACCGAGGAGGTAACCTTTGGCGGTGGGACGAAGGCCGCGGGCGAAACATCGAACAGGATTTTTGCCTCCGCTCTCCAGGCGGTGAGGACGGACAGGCGGCCGTAGGCCTTGCTGCCGGGCTTCGCAACGATGCGCTCGGCTACTTCGCGCTGGAACATAAGCACCAGCATCGCGTACCACGGCAGCCATGGCTCGGCCGTGAGCCAGCCGACCAAGAGGGCGGTCGCGATGTTGTAAGGCAGGTTTGCGACGACCTTTGCGCGGCCTCTGCCGACGTGCGCGGCGGCGTTGAAGTCCAGGGCATCGCCCACGACGATATCGAGACGGCCCGGATAACGCGCAGAGACTTCTTGCAGCGCGTCGATCGCCCGCTCGTCACGTTCGACGGCAATGACACGCTGCGCGCCAAGCGCGAGCAGCGCGCGCGTCAGGCCGCCCGGACCGGGACCGATTTCGACAATCGTGCCATCAAGCGGCTCTGCCGCGCGCGCAATGCGCGCAGTGAGATTGAGGTCGAGCAGGAAATTCTGGCCGAGCGACTTTTTCGCGGTGAGCCCATGCCGGCGGATGATCTCGCGCAGCGGCGGCAGATCATCGAGTTGAGCCATTTATTTCGCCAACGCCGCGGCTTTCGACGATGCCGACAGGCGTGCGGCAAGCATTAGCGCGGCGATGAGGCTTGACGGATCGGCGCGGCCGCTGCCCGCGATGTCGAACGCCGTGCCGTGGTCGGGCGAGGTGCGGACGAAAGGAAGCCCCAGTGTGACGTTGACGGCGGTATCGAAGGCGAGTGTCTTGATCGGGATCAGCGCCTGGTCGTGATACATGCACAGAGCGGCGTCGTAGCCGGCGCGTGCTTTGGGATGAAACATCGTATCTGCCGGAATCGGGCCGCGCGCGTCGATGCCTTCGGCTTTAAGCCGTGCCACGGCCGGCGCGACAATCGACGCATCCTCCGAGCCGAGCGCGCCTTCTTCGCCGGCATGCGGGTTCAGTCCGGCGATCGCCAGCCGCGGCCTTGCAATGCCGAAGCGCGCGCGCATGTCACGATCCACAACGCGGCCGGTTTCGACGATCAGATCGGCGGTCAGGCGGCCCGGCACGTCCCGCAGCGGCAGGTGTATCGTGACCGGCACGACCGCAAGATCGTGCGACCACAACATCATCACCGGATGAATCGCGCGCCCCGTCGCCTCTTCCGCAAGCCGCGCGAGGAATTCGGTATGGCCGGGTTCGGCAAATCCGGAGCGATAGAGGACGTTCTTGGCGACCGGATTGGTGACGACCGCCGTCGCACGCCCGGCGAGCACGTGCTTAACGGCAAGCTTGATCGAGCCGATCGCCGCCGGCGCGCTTGATTGATCGGGTTTGCCGCCCTTTGCAGTGATCGGCATATTGAGCGGCGCCAGCGGCAGCGCGCGCGAAAATGCCGCGTTCGCACCTTCCGGCTCCGTGGATTGGATGGGGACCTGGAGATTGAGCGCGGCCGCTCGTTCGGCGACGAAGGTTCGTTCGCCGATCAGGTAGAACGGCGGCAGCTTGAGCTCGGCGCGCCGCAACCAGGCAACAAGGGCGATGTCAGGACCGATGCCCGCCGGCTCTCCAAGCGTAAGAGCAAGAGGAGCCGTATCGGAATTGCTCATTTGTATTCGATCATCGCGGATTTGCGCGCTTCTTCGAGATATCGCTTCGATTCGGCGGCGAAGCGCTTGTTGAAAATCTTCTCCCGCGTCTCGCTTCTGATCGGTGCATCCTCGGCGCTTTGCGTGCGGCTGCACAGCGCGAACATCTCGATGCCTTGCGCCGTCACCTCCGGCGCCGTCAGATGGCCGAGCGGCATCGTGTCGAGGATTTGCCGAAGCTTTTCCGGCAAGGCGGCCGACGTGCGCATCACGGGAGCGCGCACGGCGCCGTCGCGGAGCGCGCGGGCCATCGCCAATCCTTGCTTGCAGTCTTGAAACCGCGCCCGCAACTCTTCGGCTTCTCGGCGCTTGCTTTCCATGACCGCCGGGCTTGAGCCGCTCGGCACGACGATCATGATCGGATAAATCCGGTAAATGTAGCCCACGGAATCGGTGCCGCTCTTGCCGTCGTTCTTGATCGCCAGCGCCACATCGGCGTCGGTGACGCGCAGCGAGGACTGAAACCGCCCGCGCACGAGCTGGTCCCACGTCAGGTCCGCCTTGAGCCTCGCCTTGAGCGCCTCGACTGAAATGCCCGACTTCTCGATCTGCTGAGCGAACTGCTCCGCTGTCATTCCGCTGCGCTTCGCCATCGAGGCAAAGGCGTTGTCGACCTCGGATTTGCCCACGGTGATCTGGAACGGCTTGGCAGCGGCAATCTTGACCTGGTCATCGATCAGCGCCTGCAAAGCCTCCTTCCGCGTTGCCGATTTGTGCGTCGAGACCTGAATGAGCTTCATCCGGCGCTGAATGTCGAGCGCCGTAATCGGCACGCCATTGACCATCGCAACTACCTGCGCCGCGGCGGCTTGGGGCCGCGCCACCATGCCGGCGGCGACGATCAACAGGATGCCTATGATGCGAAAGGCTGAAAGCTTGAGAACGCTCATCGCCGCCATTCCGATATTCGTTTGCTAGCGGCTGCCGAGGCCGCTGACGTTTTCGCTGACCGCCGTGCTGCCGAGCGTGCGCAAGCTCAGTTGCAACATGATCTGGTGCACCAGCGTCGGGTTGCCGACCACGTCATAAGAATAACCTGTGATGTAATTCAGGCCAAATATAAGACAATCGTCGACGTAGCCGAGGCCGATACGAGTCTGGTCGAATTTTTCGGCGGTGAGGTCATAGCGCGCGCCGGCGGACAACACCCAGTTCGCGTCGAGCTTGAGAGAAACGTCGCCGAGCACGCCCTGGCGCCGCGTGAGGAATCCAAGCTCGGGCTGCGCGGCGTAGTCGCCATAGAGCAGTGACGTGCTCCAGCGATCGAAGTTGGCGCGCGCCTCAAGCTCGGTACGTTGCGCCGAAAAATTGTTGTGGTCGAACCGAAACCGCGACGTAAAGGTGTAAATTTTGTTCGGTTGATACGAAACGCGGCCAACATAATCCGAGCGCGTCGTATCCAGGCCGCTGTCGATGCCGGTGTTCGTCAGACCGCCGATCGCAAACGAGTTCTGGCCGAACAGGCTGTAGGATTGGCCGAACAGGGCGTTGACAAAGCCGGCCTGGTTGACCTGGGCCGTGTACTGCGCGCCTAGGTTCGCGCGGCTGCCGCCTTCGACGCGGTCCCAGCCGGAAAACTTGTCGACGCGAAAAAGATTGCTGTCGTCGAAAATGAGGCTTTGCGAATCTTCGTTGGGAAAACGCCCGATCTGGGTCTCGTTCGGGCGGAAGATGACCTGCGCGATCGGCTCGATGGTTTGCGTGCCCCAGGATTCCACGCTGACGAACGGATAGCGATATTCAAGTCCGACGGCCGGCATGCCGCGAACCAGATTGTCATCCCCGGTCGGGATGTAGTTGGAAACGCCCGGCTGGTTCTTGATTTCCATCGAGGCGGCATCGGCGCGCAGGCTGACGAAAGGCGTGAACACTTGCCCGAACGAATCGGTGATGCTCCGCCGCCAGGTCGATTCCGCCGAAAAACGCGTATAGGTGCCGGGCACGCCGCGCAGCAGGCAGTTTGCTGTCGTCTTGACCGCGGGATCGGCCGTCTGGACGCACGTGCCGTTGGCGAGGGCGGTGGCTGAAATGGCATCGAAGTCCGCCGCGGTCCGGCTCAGGCTGGTCAGATTGACCTTGTAGCTCAATTCACCGCCGAGAATGGGCTGTCCAAGCGTGCGGTTGTAATCAAGGACAGGATGGATGATCGGAATTTCCTTCTGAACGTCCGCGCTCGAGAAGCCGTAGTAATAGATGCTGCGCACGTCGAAGTAGCTGCGGTCGCCTTTGCCCGTCAGGTAAAGCTGCGAGACGCCTTCGCTGATGCCGGGTTGCAATGGGTCGCCCGAATTCGAGTGGTGCATCAGGCTTGGGCGGTAATCGTTGAAGAATTGCTTGTCGGAGACGGCGACGCCGTCCCAGCCCCACACCCATTTGTTGTTGATCGCGAACTGGCCCGAAGTCTCCACCGCGCCGCGCCACGTGCGGTTGCCCGGCGCGCCGGCATCGAATGCTCCCGGATCGAGCTGGTAGATGCCGGCGCCGCGGATTGCGAGAGCGCCGTTTTCGAAGCGCTGGCGATATTCGGCCTGCGGCAGCACACCCTGCTTGCTTGTGATCATCGGCGCGAAGGTCGCGTCATAATTGGGAGCAAGCGCCCAGTAGTAGGGGATCGTCGCGCTCGCGCCGTAGATGGAATTGAAGCCGACGGTCGGCACCAGCAAGCCGGTCTTGCGCTTGACGGTCGGATCGGGCGCGGAGAAGTACGGCAGGTACGCGATCGGCTTGCCGAAAAATTCGAGGCTTGCGTCCTCGAAATAGATCAT
>JAICMO010000258.1 GCA_025929185.1 Pseudolabrys sp. | reverse complement strand
ATAATGTGAATTGTGCGCGCGGAGGCGGTGAGGGGCCCGGTGACATAGAATAAAAAGGCGCAAAGGCAAAAGATCGCGCGCATTGTGTTCGCTCTTTGTGATGGCCGGGCTTGTCCCGGCCATCCCGACTCGGTGATACTGCGTTGCCATCCTAAGCGGGGTCACCGGGACAAGCCCGGGACGACAAAGATCAATTCAACACGCCGACAATCGCGCCCATCAGGCATGTGGTCAGCGTGCCGGACACGATCGATTTGCCGCCGAGCGAGATCACGTCGGCGCGCCGCTCCGGCGCCATTGTCGAGAGTCCCGCAATCATGATGCCGAGCGAGCCGAAATTGGCAAAGCCGCACATGGCATAGAGCATGATGAGACGCGAACGCTGGTCGAGCGCGACCGCCGGCAGCTTGGCGAACTCGACGTACGCGATGAATTCATTGAGGACCGTCTTGATGCCCATCAGCGATCCGGCGGTCACCGCCTGATTCCACGGAATTCCCATCAGCCAGCAGACCGGCGCCATGACGATGCCCAGCGCGCGCTGCAATGTGATCGGCGCGCCGGCGACGTCCGGAAGCAAGCTCAAGATGCCGTTGGCAAGATGCACCAGCGCCACCAGCACGATCAGCATGGCGACGATGTTCAGCAGCAATTCGAGACCGGCGGCGGTGCCTCTTGCGAGGGCATCCATCGTGCTGTCGGCGACCCGGCCGATTTCCAGTTTGGCGGCTTCCATTTGCTCGCCTGACTTGTCCGGCACCATCAACTGGCTGACCAGGAGCGCCGCCGGTGCGCTGACGATCGACGCGACGAGGATATGGCCGGCCACGTCGGGAATGACGTTCTTCAGCAGCGTTGCGTACAGCACGAACACCGTACCCGCGATACCGGCCATTCCGCCGGTCATCACCATGAACAATTCGCCGCGCGTGAGCTTGGCAAGGTAGGGGCGGATGAACAGCGGCGACTCGACCATGCCGAGAAAGATGTTTGCCGCGGTGGAGAGGCCGACCGCGCCGCCGATGCCGATGGTACGCTCGAGCACCCAAGAAAACCCGCGCACGACCGGCGGCAGGATGCGCCAGTAAAATAAAAGCGTGGTCAGCACGCTCATGACCAGCACGATCGGCAGCGCCTGAAAGGCCAGCACGAATTCCGCGCCCGGCGTCTTCAGGTCGAATGGCAGCGCGCCGCCCCCGATATAGCCGAAGACGAATGAAGTGCCGGCTTGCGTCGCGCTCGCCACGGCCTCGACGGCGCGGTTCACGGCGGCAAAGGCCGTCTTGATCTGCGGAATCTTCAGCAACAGCACGGCGGTTGCGAGCGTGACAACGAGGCTTAGCGCTACGTTCTTCCACGCCACCGCGCCGCGGTTTTCGCTGATCGCCCACGCAATCGCGAGCAGTGCGACGATCCCGAGCGCGGATTGCAGCTGCGGCATCTATCGCTCCGGCCGCGCGTGCCGGCGCACCATCGACAAGGTGAGGTCCCAGCCATTGCGGATGTTGACGATGGCGAGGAGTAGCAAGGCGCCGCCTAGCACGTCGATCGCCCATTCTTTTTCGAAATAAACAAAGACGGCGGCGGTGAGCGCTGCGATGTATCCGAGTGCCGGCAGGATGCCGTAGGCCAGGCGATCGAAATTATCTTTGGTCATGCCGCTGGTGAGCACCATGTATGTCACGAATATCGACACGCCGATCCCGACCAGCGCGGCGGCGCCAATCACGCATGCGAAGAATGCCGGCGCCATTGATGGAACGAGCGAGACCGCCGACAGGAAAAATACGGCGGCGAAATGGATCACGACCGGCGTCATGAAGGTGCGCGTTCCGATCGCGCCTTCCGCTGTCAGGTAACCGACACCCAGCGAGGCGGCAACGAACAGGAGCGCGACGAGCGTCGCCCCCGCCGTTCCGACCAGCACAAAGAAATCATGCCACTCCGCAAGCGCACGCCCCAGCGGCATCGGTTTGCCTCAACCTCTGCCGACGAACGGCATCTGGTTCGCCATTACCGTCATGAACAGCACGTTGGTATCGAGCGGCAGGCCGGCCATGTAGACGACCGCGTCGCCGACATGCTTAGCATCCATGCGCGCTTCGATCATCTTGCGCCCGTCCGGCTGCAATACGCCTTCGCCTTGCACCATGCGCTCGGTCATCGGTGTCGCGGCGTTGCCGATATCGATTTGTCCGCAGCAAATGTCGAACGGCCGCCCGTCGAGCGCGGTCTGTTTGGTGAGGCCGGTGATGGCATGTTTCGTCGCCGTGTATGCGACCGACATCGGCCGCGGCGTATGCGCCGAAATGGAGCCGTTATTGATGATGCGCCCGCCGCGCGGCGTCTGGTTCTTCATGATGCGGAAAGCTTCCTGCGTGCACAGGAAGGGGCCGGTCAAGTTCGTATCGATGACCGCTTTCCAGCGTTCGACCGGCAAATCCTCAAGCGGCATCGCCGGCGCTCCGATGCCGGCATTGTTGAACAGCACGTCGAGCCGCCCGAACGTCTCCTTCACTTTCGCGAACAGCGCCTTGATGGAGGAGGAATCGGCAACGTCGGTCGGCACCACCAGGCTTTTGCCGGCGCCTGCTTCTTTCGCAACTTCGTTAAGCTTTTCCTTGCGCCGCCCGGCGAGCGCAACGGTGTAGCCGGCGTTCATCAGCGCAAGGGCCGCCGCGCGGCCTACCCCAGTGCCCGCTCCGGTGACGATTGCGACTTTTCCGGCGGCGCTCATCGGCGTTCCTTCCGT
>JAICMO010000101.1 GCA_025929185.1 Pseudolabrys sp. | reverse complement strand
TGATGAAAAACGAGCCCATCGCAACCGGAAAGAATGCGAACACGCCTGAAAAATACGAGCCGATCGAATCGCTCACCGTGGTGACGACGATCACGCACGTCGTCACCAGGACGGCGCGCCACAAAAGGTCGCTGCCGTTGACCGGCACATGGTGGACCGCGCCCTCCAGACGAAAGCGGCCGCCGGCGTAAATGGTCATGGGATAGACGATCACGTTCAGCAGCACCGCCGTCATCGTGGTCCAGTCGACAAGGCGCGACAGCGCCACGGCGCAAAACCAGACCAGGAAGGCGCCACCGAGACTGATCAACAGCGTTCTCCGTTGCGCCAGTGCCGCATAGGTGAGCGCGAAAATTGCACAGGCCGCGTTCGATACGAGTCCCCCGACCACACTCTGCGCGATAAAGCTCGGCGGATGCTCGGAGGCCAGGATGATCATCGCTGCGCCTCCCGCGGTCGGCAGCGCGGCAATCAGCGATCCGATAAACGGGCCGCTCCGCTCGACAATGACGGAGGCGCCGACAACGATCCCCGCCGTCATTGCAATTTTCAGCAGGAGTCCGTACCAAAACGCCGACTCGATAAACATTTCGTTCACTCTCATGCCGCTGCCGCGCGTTTCCGCACGACATAGATCATGAAGTTGCAGCCGATCGATACCGCAAGCGCGAGACTGAGCGCGGCCGGCGAACCGAGGCGCTCCGCTGTCAGATAAAGCGTCATCACGGCGACGGCAAAGCCGCCGAGACCGATGACGGCATTGGCCATGATGGCCGCGGTCGCCGGCCCGCCAATGCGGCGGTGCAAGATGATGATAATACTCGTAAGCACGATCGGAAATACCGCGAGATTGCCGCTGGTGGTCGGCCCGATGGTGAAGCTCAGCGTGACCACGACGCCGACCAGCAGAGAAACCATCGCGGCTCGGATAACCAAATCGTACCAGCGCGCTCGAATCGCCGCGAGGCGGATGTCGCGCAGCGGACGCACGACCCATAACGAAACGGCAATAACGACGGTATTGAATGCGACAGCACGCGCCAGCGTCCAGTGTACTTGCGCGACCACGAGCGACAGCGCGATCCAGACGGCAAAAGCCCCCGACAAACTGGTGAGGAGCGACCGTTTCTGCGCCAGCAACGCATAGGTCACGGCAAACAACACGTTCAGCACGTTGGTGGCCAGGCTGCCGAGCGCACCCTGGGCAATAAAGTGCGCGTCGTGATCGAGTGCGAGAAAAATGTAAACCGGGCCCGCGCTGATCGGCAGCGTCGCGACCAGCCCGCCGATCAATGGCCCGGCGCGCTCGGCTGTGATCGTCGCCGCAAGCAGAAAGGCGGCGGTCACGGCCATGCGCAGGATGAGGGTAAACGCGAAATGAAGGTCGGGAGACATTTTCGGGCGCGGAGAACAACACGTGGTTGTTCCCCGCGCAAGCGGGGCATCTAGCATCATGTGCGCTGAAGGTTATGGCCAGGTCTGCGATTACTGGATCGTCCGCTTGCGCGGACGATGACAACCGTCAGATCCGTGCCAGCTTCACGTCCACCGGCGAGCCGCTCTTGATTGTCTGATAAACGATGCAATATCGCTCGGTAAGCTTGAGCAACTGATCGAGCTTCTCCTGCGGCGCATCGGCGCCGAGGTCGAAGCGCAGGCGAATTTGCGCGAAGCCGACCGGCGCATCTTTGCCGACGCCAAGCGTGCCGCGGAAATCGAGATCGCCCTCGGCGGATACTTTGCCGGACTTCAACGGAATATCGAGCGCGATCGCCACCGCTTTCATGGTCACGCCCGCGCAGGCAACCAGCGCCTCGAGCAGCATGTCGCCGGAACATAATTCAAGGCCGGAGCCGCCGGTCGCCGGGTGCAAACCGGCGACCGCGAGCGAGCGCCCGGTCTCGACCTTGCACGCGATGTTGCTGTCGTCGAGCGTGCCGTTGGCCTTGAGCGTGATGTAAGCGGCCTTGGGCTCGCTCCTATAGCGCTCCTTGATCGGCGCCTGCAGCGCGCGCAATTCGTCGGCGTGCATGTGTCGCTTCCCTGCTTTAATCCCCCCTAAGGGGAGGATGGCTGCGCGCTTGCGCGGCCGGGTGGGCCGAGATGCCGGAGGACTTACCCCGCGCGGCTTCTCACTTCGTTCGTCGCCACCCTCCCCTTTCAGGGGAGGGATCAAGAGGCCGGCGTCAGCACCACGCGGCCGACGACTTTGCCGGCGCGCAGTTGCGCCATGACCTCGTTCACGTCTTCTAACGGACGCGTGGCGACAGGAACCGGCGGCAAGCCGGTGCGGCGCACGAGATCGATCAGCTCTTTCATCTCAGGGACACTGCCGACGTATGAGCCCTGGATCGTCAGCGCACGCATCGGCAGCGGCGGCAACGACACGGTGACGTCACCACCGAACAGGCCGACGATGATGTAGCGGCCCCCTTTGATCAGGCTGTCGATGCCGAGCCGGGCGGTTTGCGACGACCCGACCAGATCGATCACTGCCCACGCCCCGCCGTTTGTCATATCGATGATCCGCTGCGCGGCATCCGGCGCACTGCCGTCGACGACGGCTTTGGCACCGCCTTTCTTCGCAGCCTCACGCTTGCTCGCGTCGATGTCGACCACAATGGCGCTGTGGCCACCCATCGCTTTGTGCAAGGCAAGGCACATCAACCCGAGCCCGCCCGCGCCTATGATGACCGTCGGCTCGCTCTTGAGCGTCGGCACTTTCTTCAATGCTCCGTAAGTCGTCACGCCCGAGCAGGCGAGCGGCGCAGCACGCTCGGGCGGCAGATCGCCGATGTCGATCAGGTAGCGCGGGTGCGGAATCATCAGATAATCGGCGTAACCGCCGTTGCTGAACACGCCGAGGCTGCGCATGGCGCGGCACAGGTTTTCTTCATCGCGCCGGCACGGCTCGCAATGGCCGCAACCGATCCAGGGATGCGCCAGCACGCGCGCGCCGATTTTGATGTCTTTCGCCTCCGGGCCGATCGCAACAACTTCTCCGACGTTTTCGTGGCCGAGGGTCACCGGCAGTTTCATGCCGCGATCGGCAAGGCTCATGCGCTTGCCGCCGCCGAGATCGAACCAGCCGTCATTGAGATGCAAATCGCTATGGCACACGCCGGCCGCCAACACCTTGAGCAGCACCTCCGTGCCGGTTGGCTTCGGCGTCGGCTGCTCGTTGAGTTGCAACGGCTCGCCGCACGTACAAACTTGGAACATACGCATGTGATGTGCTCCGGGGCCTGGCGTTCTCGCTTTCGTCAGGAAAGCATAGACTGACGAATGTCGCCATTCAAAGCGGTGACATAGCCGGCCGCTTCCGCTATCCCGGTGCCCGTCATGACATCCGTCCAGATCGAGCGCGTTGGCCGTCCATCGGAACATCCGCACCGGGTGTCGACGGACCTGATCGACGCCCGCGCGCTTACGGCAGAGCTGGAGAGGCTCGCCGCTTCCCACAGCGGCGGCGAGCGCGAGCTGCGCGTGGCGCTGGCGCAGCGCCTGAAGGCTGCGCTCGCCGCGGGCCGCGCCAAGGCCGAGCAGCTGCTGCTCAAGGACCGCCACGGCCGCCGCTGCGCCGAACGCATTTGCCGGATGGAAGACGAGGTCATCCGTCTGCTGTTCGAATTCGCGCGCAAGCATCTCTACCCATCCGAGAACCCTTCTGAGGCCGAACGCATGGCGATCGTCGCAACCGGCGGCTATGGCCGCGGCTTGCAGGCGCCGGGCTCTGACATCGATCTCTTGTTTCTGTTGCCTTATAAGCAGACGGCGTGGGGTGAGTCGATCGCGGAAGCCATCCTTTACTGCTTGTGGGACACCGGCCTGAAGGTCGGCCACGCGACGCGCTCCGTCGACGAGTGCATCCGCCAGGCGAAGGCGGACATGACCATCCGCACCGCAATCCTCGAGGCGCGCTTTCTCTTCGGCGACCGCGCGCTGTTCGACGAGCTGATCACGCGCTTCGACAAGGAAGTCGTGCGCAACACCGCGGCCGAATTCGTCGCCGCCAAGCTCACCGAGCGCGAGGAGCGCCACCGCCGCGCCGGCCAATCGCGCTATCTCGTCGAGCCCAACGTCAAGGATGGGAAAGGCGGCCTGCGCGACCTGCACACCTTGTTCTGGATCGCGAAATACGTCTACCGCGTGCGCGAACCGGACGAGTTGATCAAGCGCGGCGTGTTCGACAAGCGCGAGTATCAAGTCTTTCGCAGCTGCGAGGATTTCCTCTGGTCGGTGCGCTGCCACATGCACTTCATCATGGGACGCGCGGAGGAGCGGCTTTCTTTCGACATCCAGCGCGAGATTGCCGTGCGGCTCGGCTACACCGAGCATCCCGGCTTGAAAGACGTTGAGCGCTTCATGAAGCACTACTTCCTGATCGCCAAGGACGTCGGCGATCTCACCGCCATTCTTTGCGCGGAGCTTGAGGATAGTCAGGCGAAAAGCGTGCCGGTGCTCAGCCGCATGATGGCCCGCTTACGTCCCACGCGCCATCGTGCGCTCTCGGAAAGCGACGACTTCATCGTCGACAAGAACCGTATTACGGTGGTTAATGCCAATGTCTTCAAGCGGGATCCGGTCAATCTGATCCGCATCTTTTATCTCGCGCAGAAGCATAATCTCGCCTTTCATCCCGACGCCCTGCGCGCGATTACGCGTTCGCTCAAGCTCGTCGACGCCCATTTGCGCGCCGACAAGGAAGCCAACCGCCTTTTCCTCGCAATCCTGACCTCGCAGAACGATCCCGAAACCGTGCTGCGGCGGATGAACGAGTCGGGCGTGCTCGGGCGCTTTATCACGGCGTTCGGCAAGATCGTGGCGATGATGCAGTTCAACATGTATCACCACTACACGGTGGACGAGCACCTGCTGCGCTGCATCGGCGTGCTGGCCGAAATCGAGCGCGGCGCCAACAAGGAAACCGCGCTCGCCAACGAGCTGATCCACAAAATACAGCCGGAGCACCGCGCGCTGCTTTACGTGACACTGTTCCTGCACGACATCGCCAAGGGCCGGCCGGAGGACCACTCGATCGCCGGCGCGCGCGTTGCGCGCCGCGTCTGCCCGCGGCTCGGCTTTTCTGCGCCGGAAACTGATTTGGCCGCGTGGCTCATCGAAAATCATCTGGTCATGTCGAGCGTCGCCCAATCGCGCGATCTCTCCGACCGCAAGACGATCGAGAATTTCGCGAGCCTCGTGCAGTCGGCCGAACGGCTCAAGCTGTTGACCATTCTCACCACCGCCGATATCCGCGCGGTCGGCCCCGGCGTGTGGAACGGCTGGAAAGCGCAGCTTATCCGCACCCTCTATTACGAGACCGAACCCGCGCTGACCGGCGGCTTCTCCGAGGTCAACCGGGCCCAGCGCGTCGCCATCGCGCAGGATGAGTTCAAGCAAGCGCTTAAAGATTGGCCGGCCGAGCGGCTGGAAGCCTACATGCCACGGCTCTATCCGGCCTATTGGCTCAAGGTCGACCTCGATCACAAGGTCGAACACGCCCGCTTCGTGCGCGAGGCCGAAGATTCCAAAAAGACGCTTGCGACGTCGGTGGGCTTCGACGCCGAACGGGGCGTGACGGAGCTCACGATTTTTGCCCCCGATCATCCCTGGCTGCTGTCGATCATTGCCGGCGCCTGCGCGATGGCGGGCGCCAATATCGTCGACGCGCAGATCTACACGACGACCGACGGCCGCGCGCTCGATACCATTGCCGTGTCGCGCGAATTCGACCGCGACGAAGACGAAGAGCGGCGCGCAATGCGCATCGCCGATTCGATTGAAAAGGCGCTTTCCGGCGAATTGCGGCTGCCGGAGATCGTGGCCAAGCGCGCCCCGCCGAAGGGGCGCATCAGGGCGTTCGCGCTCGAGCCGTCGGTCACCATCAACAATCAATGGTCGCATCGCTATACCATGGTCGAGGTGACCGGGCTCGACCGTACCGGCTTGCTCTACGAACTGACGGCGACGATTTCGAAGCTCAACCTCAATATCACCTCCGCACACGTCGCCACGTTCGGCGAGCGCGTGGTGGACGTCTTTTATGTTACCGACCTCTTGGGCGCGCAGATCAGTTCGCCCACCCGCCAGGCGGCAATCAAGCGCGCACTCATCGCGTTGTTTGCGGCCCGCGAGCCGGAGGCAAAGGCCGCCAGGGTCAAGGCCGAAGCGGTCTAAGCGCTTGGCGGGCAAACCCTTTGTCCAACGCGGCGCGAGCCCTTAACGGCCCCTTAAATCGCCATCCGTAGCGTGATCCGGGGGCCGGTGCCGAACAGGTCAGCCGGCCATCGGCGGGACAGCTATTCAATGGCGGCTGAGCGGAAGAAGGCGGGAGCGCGCCGGGAGCCGAAATTCGATGTCCGTGGCGGCCGCGACCTGTGCGTCGGCGCGGCCGATCGTGCGTCGGCTGCCGGCAACGGAGCGGGAAAGCGGTCGCACCCGAAACGCCGCGGCCGGAGTGGCTGGCGGCGCTCGCCCCTCAGGCGCCTTGCCTATTGGGGGCTGGTGCTCTCGTTATGGGTTGGCATCGGCGGCATCGGCGCCGTCATCTGGATCGGCGCACATTTGCCGCCGATCCAATCGCTGGAAATCCCCAAGCGCCCGCCGTCGATCCAGATCCTCGATACCAACAACCACGTGCTCGCAACGCGCGGCGACATGGGTGGCGCGGTGCTCTCGCTGAAAGAGCTGCCGCCGTACCTGCCCAAAGCCTTCATCGCCATCGAGGACCGGCGCTTCTATAAGCACTACGGCGTCGATCCGTTCGGCATCGCGCGCGCCTTCGTCGCCAACATTCTGCACCGCGGCTATTCGCAAGGCGGCAGCACGATCACGCAACAACTGGCAAAAAATCTCTTTCTGACCCAGGAGCGCACGATCGAGCGCAAATTGCAGGAAGTGCTGCTCGCACTCTGGCTCGAGCGCAAGTTCAGCAAGCGGCAGATTCTCGAGCTCTATCTCAACCGCGTTTATTTCGGCGCGGGCGCCTATGGCATCGAGCAGGCTTCGCAGCGCTATTTCGGCAAGTCCGCACGCAACGTGACCTTGGCCGAGGCGGCGCTGCTGGCCGGTCTCGTCAAATCCCCTTCACGTCTTGCGCCGACGCGGAATTTCGATGCTGCCGAGCAGCGCGCGCGCGTCGTGCTCGCCGCCATGGCCGATCTGCGCTTCATCAGCAAGTCGAGCGAAAAACTCGCGCTCGCGCATCCGCCGAAGATCGCCGCACAAGCCGGCAATGGGTCGGTCAACTACGTCGCCGATTGGGTCATGGACATTCTCAACGACCTGATCGGCCACGTCGACCAGGACATTGTCGTCAAGACAACGATCGATTCCAGCTTGCAGGCCAATGCCGAGAAGTCTCTGGCCGATGAGATCGCGCAGAAAGGCGAGAAAAGCGGCGTGAGCCAAGGCGCGCTGGTGGCGATGACGCCGGACGGCGCCGTGCGCGCGCTGGTCGGCGGCCGCAATTACGGCGAGAGCCAGTTCAATCGCGCCGTCGCGGCCAAACGCCAGCCGGGCTCGGCGTTCAAGCCGTTCGTCTACTTGACCGCGCTCGAGCATGGGTTGACGCCTGACAGCGTGCGCGAAGACGCGCCGATCAAGGTCAAAGGCTGGCGTCCTGAAAATTACGAGCACGAATATCATGGCCCTGTTTCGCTGGCGAAAGCGCTGGCGCTTTCGCTCAATACCGTGTCGGTGCGGCTGACCATGGAGTTCGGGCCGGCGGCGGTAATCCGAACGGCGCACCGGCTCGGCATCGCCTCGAGGCTCGAGCCGAACGCTTCAATCGCGCTCGGCACATCTGAGGTTTCGGTGCTCGAACTCACCGGCGCCTATGCCGCATTCGCCAACGGCGGCATGGCCGTCTCGCCGCACGTCATCGCCCGCATCACCACGGCGGGCGGCAAGCTCATTTACCTACACAGCGAGCGCCCGCTCGGCCGCGTGGTCGATCCGGCCTACGTCGACATGATGAATTACATGCTGCACCAGACGCTGACCATCGGCACGGCGCACAAGGCGAATTTGCCCGGCTGGACGGCGGCCGGCAAAACCGGCACAAGCCAGGATTTCCGCGACGCGTGGTTCATCGGCTACACGACGCACCTCGTTACCGGCGTGTGGCTCGGCAATGACGACGGCTCGCCGACCAGGAAAATAACCGGCGGCAGCCTGCCGGTGGAAATCTGGAGCCGCTTCATGCGCGTTGCGCATCAGGGCATCGCACCGAGCAGTCTGCCAGGCACCGGTCAAGATATTTTCGCGCCGGTGGGAAGTCTTTTGTCCGGCCTGACCGGTCCGAGGCGTGGCGACGAACCGCTCCGACCGCCTGCACCCATTCCGCAAACGACCGGCACAGCGAGCCTCGACGGGTGGCTGCTCGATAATCTTTTCGGCCGGCGTTGAAATCAGGGATGCGCGGCGGCTTGCGCGCGAACGCCGCGCGTGAGCAACCACAACAGAAACGTCGAACATCCCATCGCGGCAACAGCGCCGGCGAGCGGCCATGCCGTCTGGCCGAGCAGCACGCCGACCACCGCGCCGCAGAGGGCAGCTGTCGTTTGCTGCACGAAGCCCAGCAGGGAGGATGCCGCGCCGGCCCTTTCCGGAAAGGGCGACATGGCGCCGGCGATCCCTTGCGAAAGCACCATGCCCATTCCGGCAAGATACACCGCCATCGGAAGCACGATAAAAGCAGCCGAGCCCACGCCGGCGGCCACCGACACCACCATGCCGACGCCGCCAACGGCGTTGGCCGCGCTGCCGATGCCAGCCGTCACATCGAGCCCGTAACGCGCGACGAGCTTCGCGGCCAGCGCGGAGCCGATCATGTAGCCGATCGAGCCTACGGCAAACGCGAAGCCGAACCGGAATGGAGACAGCCCATAAAGATTTTGCAACACGAACGACGCGCCGGAAATCCAGGCGAACAATCCGGCAAAGCTCAAAGCGACGAGCGCAACGTAGGCGAGGTAGCAGCGGTTGCTCGCCACGAGACGGTAAGATCTGAGCATGCTCCCCAATGAAACCGGATGCTCCGCGCGCTTGCCCAGCGTCTCGGGCAACAGCCAATAGATCAGCGCGATTCCTGCGAGACCGGATAGGGCAAGCAATATAAAGGTCGCCTGCCAGCCGAAGACGGTTTGCAGCGTGCCGCCGATGATGGGCGCGATCACCGGCGCCAGCGCCATAACCGAAGCCATCACCGAAAGCTCGCGGCCGGCGCGTGCTCCGGAATAAAGGTCGCGCACGATCGCGCGGGCCAGCACGATGCCGCCGGAGCCGCCGACCGCCTGGATGAGGCGCGCAACGATCAACATCTCGATCGATGTGGACAAGGCGCAGCCGAGCGTCGCGACGCAATAAACCGCGACGGCGGCCAGCAACACCGGCTTGCGGCCGTGGCGATCGGAAAAGGGACCGTAGACGATCTGCCCGATGGCAAATCCGATCAGATAAGACGAAATCGTGAATTGCACCTGCGCGGTCGAGGCGCCGAGCGCGCGGGCGATTTGCGGCAGCGACGGCAGATACATGTCCGTCGTCAGCGGCCCGACCGCGGTCAGCGCGGCGAGCAGCGCCGTCAGCGCGAATGTGTTGGGGCGAAGCATAAGATGACGGGCGCCGGCCAGCTAACCGCCGTACACGGATATGCCGTCGCCCGTAACTCCATAACGATGCAAATCCACGCCTTCCGCGTCGAGCCATGCCTTGGCGCGGCGCATGTCGGGCAAGATGCGCTCAACCGCGCGCCAAAACCGCCGCGAGTGATTCATCTCGAGCAGATGCGCCACCTCGTGCGCGGCGAGATATTCCAGCACGAATGGCGGCGCGAGAATAAGCCGCCACGAATAGGACAAGACGCCCGTGCTCGAACAAGAGCCCCAGCGGCTCGACTGATCGCGCACCGAAATGCGCTTGATCGTCACGCCGAGCCGAGCGGCGGCATGGCGGCTCGCCTTTTCGAGATCGCGCTTGGCTTCGCGCTTGAGAAAATCGGCAACGCGGCGCGCGATGTGCGGCGCTTCACCGGCCACACAAAGCAAATGCTCGCCGTCACGGCCTGTCTCGCTCCATACCGTCCCGCGCACGCCGCGCCGGTGCGCGATTCGGTGTAAAACGCCGCGGAACGGCAGCACCGCTCCATCGGCAAACGGCACCGGCTCGGGCAAGCGGCGCAGTCGGGAGGCGATCCACGCGCCGTGCTTCTGCGCAAAATCGCGCGCCTCTCGCATGCTGCCGCGCAAGGGCATGGTGAGCACCACTTCGCGCGTCGACGATTGCACGCGCAAAGTGTAGCGGCGCGCCTGGCGATGCCGCCGCACATGAACGAGGTAGACCGCCTGATCGAACGCGATATCGATCGCCTGCGGCTCGCGTGGACGGCGATAAAGCAAGGCGCGGAGCGGCATCGTTATGGTCTTCCGGGAATCAGTTTCCGGCGAAATACTGCCACATTAAGCTTCGCCGGGCACCGCCGTTCCCAGGCTGCTTACGCGGCGGAAAGAAACGCAGGCGCGCGGAGGAACGGCCTTCGGCCGCGGCCGCTTCGTCAGGCGGCGGGGCGGCTGTCGGCGGCTTGCACGCGCACGCCATTGTGCGACAGCACGAAATCGGAGATGCGCGGCGCGATCTCGGCGCGGAAGCGCGAGCCGTTGAACACGCCGTAGTGGCCGACGCCCGGTTGCAGGTAATGCACTTTGCTTTCAGGAGGAATGTTGGAGCAGAGCCGCTGAGCCGCTTCCGTCTGTCCAACGCCCGAAATGTCGTCGTTCTCGCCTTCGACCGTCATCAGCGCGACGCGCTTGATGACGGTCGGATCGATCTTGCGCCCGTAGTGGGTCATCTCGCCCTTGGGCAGCGCATGCCGGATAAACACCGTATCGACGGTCTGTAGGTAGAACTCCGCGGTGAGATCCATGACCGCGAGATATTCGTCGTAAAACTCGCGATGCTTCTGCACCGAGTCGCCGTCGCCACGCACAAGCTGCATGAACAGATTACGGTGCGCCTCGATGTGGCGCTCGAGGTTCATGCTGACGAAGCCGTTGAGCTGCAAAAAGCCGGGATAGACGTCGCGCATGAAGCCCGCGTGCGGGAACGGCACCTTGGTGATGACATGCGTGCGGAACCAGTCGAGACCGCGTGTCTCGGCAAGCTCGTTGACGGCGTTCGGATTGATGCGCGTATCGATCGGACCGCCCATCAGCACCATGGATGACGGCACCAACGGGTCGTCGTCGGCTTCCATCAACGAAACGGCCGCCAGCACCGGCACGGAGGGCTGGCAGACGGCGATGACGTGCGTGTCTCCGCCGAGACGGTGCAGCATCGCGATTAGATAATCGATGTAGTCGTCGAGATCGAATTTGCCGTCGGCGACGGGCACCATGCGCGCGTCGACCCATTCGGTGATGTAGACATCGTGCGTCGGCAGAAACGTCTCGACCGTCCCGCGCAACAGCGTCGGATAGTGGCCGGACATCGGCGCCACGATCAGCAGCTTCGGCTGCGGGCGGCGCGGCGCGCGCGTGAAGGCGCGCTCGAAATGCAGAAGATTGCAGAACGGTCGGCGCCAGATCGTCGCGATGCGCACCGGCACGCGCTCGCCGCCGACCACGGTCGACTCGATTTTCCATTCCGGTTGCTGGTAGCGGCGCGTCGAGCGCTCGAACACCTCGGCAGCCGCGGCCATGGTCTTGCCGTAAGTCGTATGCGACAGCGGATTGGCGGGATTTCTGAAGAACAGCTTGGTCACGTCGGCCAGCGCGCGCGACGGATTGAGCGCGGCGTGACCCATTTCGTACATCCAGTAGAGCGGCGCCGAGAGCAAGATGCCGTTCTCGCCGGAGAGCTTTGCTGCTCCGTCGAACTCGCCAATCGCCATTCGCTTAGTCCCCAACCCCTGCTGCGCCGCAGCAGACTGTCGCTTTTCCGTCATAGCGTCAACTTACAGATAAGTTCTTGGCATCCGGTTTACACCGAATAAATGGGGTTCCATCCCTGAAATATCGAGCTTTTTTGCCTTATTCACTCGTTTGCAACAGTGAACCGTGCTTTCGAGCGCTCTCCAGCAGCATCACGAACGCGAATGATGCAGCTGCGAACAGAACCGCGTTGAAACCTAACGCCTCAAGCATCAGGTCGGTTCGGAACACGTGCTCGATCAAAAGCGCGCGCATGCCCTCGAACACATAGGTCGGCGGCAGTGCCCAGGAGACGTATTGCAGCCAATGCGGCAACACGGCGACCGGATAATAAACGCAGGTCAGCGGCAGGAATAAAAACATGATGGTCCAGGCGAGGCTCTCCGCGCCCATTCCATTCCGCAATAGCAAGCCGGCGACGAAAATGCCGATCGACCAACTGGTCAAAATCAAATTGACGAAGAAGGCCGCGAGCGCGAGGCCGAGCGACCACAGATTAAATCCGAAAAAAGCAATCGCCAGGAACGTGACCGGCACCATGCCGATCGACAGGCGGATGATGCTCATGATCATCAGCGAAGCGATGAACTCCGCCGGTCGCAGCGGCGACATCATGATGTTGCCGAGATTGTGCGCGTACATCTCTTCGAGAAACGAGATCGAGAATCCGAGCTGGCCGCGAAACAGGATGTCCCACAGCAGCACCGAGCCGATGAAGACACCCCCGGCACGCGCGAAGAAGCCGGCGTTCTGCGAAACGTAAAGCTGCAAGAATCCCCACATCAGCATTTGCACCGTCGGCCAGTAGACAAGGTCGAGGATGCGCGGCCAAGACGAGCGCAGGAGATACCAATAGCGGCGCACCATCGCGCCGACGCGGTTGAGCGAGAAGTTTAGTCCGACATCGGGGGTGCTGCTCATTGGGTTATCTCGCCTGTCATTCCGGGGCGCGGCCGAAGGCCGCGAGCCCGGAATCCATACTCCGCAGCACCGGGATTATGGATTCCGGGTTCGCTCGCGCCCCGGAATGACAATGGACCCTCACTGCGCCGCCTCATGCTGCTCGCGCCTCCCGCGCGCGACGTCGAGGAACACCTCTTCCAGCGTCTCGCGGCCGTAGCGCGCGAGCAGGCGCTGGGGCGCATCGTCGTCCTGAATGCGGCCGCGCTTCATAATAATGACGCGCTCGCACAGCCGCTCCACCTCGTTCATGTTGTGTGACGCAAGCAGGATGGTCGCATTGTGCTCACGCCGGTAGTCTTCAAGCCGCGTGCGCACCCAATCCGCCGTGTCCGG
>JAICMO010000238.1 GCA_025929185.1 Pseudolabrys sp. | reverse complement strand
ATGCCGGATGTCACCTCGCATCTCAACGTGCATACCCAGACGGGTCTTGCGTTGCTCGACCGCATCGTCACGCAGCAGGCGTCGATGATCGCCTATATCAATGATTTCAAGCTGATCATGCTGTTAACCTTCGCAATGATCCCGCTCGTGCTGATCATCGGCTCGTCGAAGAAGAATGCGCAGGGCGGGCCGAGTCAGGAAGAAGTCCACGCAATGGACTAGCGCTGAGGCGTAAATTCCGCCTTCACCTTTGCCGTATGCTCGCCGAGCTTCGGCACGGGACCATAACGCCGCTGCTCACCGGCGAACCTATAGGCCGGCGCCGGCACCCTCGCAGGGCCGCTTGGCGTATCGACCGCGATGCGGCGCAGATGCGGATGCTTGCGGAGCAAAGCCGTGTCATTCACCCGCGCGAAAGCGATGTGAGCCGCTTCCAGTTTCTTTGTTAACGGCTCGACGTCCGTTGCGGTGAACGCCTTGGCGACATGCGCGTCGGTTTCGGTGCGGTTGACGAGGCGTTGCGGCACCGTTGCAAACTTCGGATTATCTGCAAGCGCGGCATTGCCAAGAATTTTCTCCGCCAGAATGCGCCACTCGCGGTCGTTCTGGATGGCAATGAGAATGTCCGCGCCGTCACGCGTCTTGAACACGCCGTAAGGCGCAATCGTGGGGTGGGCGAGCCCGATGCGCTTGAACGGATTCCCGCCTTCTTCGTTCAACAGCGGTATGGTCATCCATTCCGCCATGGCATCGAACATCGAAACCGAAATCTCCGCGCCTTCATCGGTGCGATAGCGCGCGAACAGCGCTTCGAGGATCGCCTCGTAAGCATTGAGACCGGCAGCGATATCGACCACCGAAACGCCGACGCGGGCAGGCCCTTCCGGCCCACCGGTGACCGATGACAACCCCGACTCGGCCTGGATCAAGAGGTCGTAGGCCTTGCGCTGCGCGTAGGGCCCGCTCTCGCCGTAACCGGAGATCGAGCAGCAGATGAGCCGCGGATAATTCTCGCGCAGGCGCGAAATAGCAAAGCCGAGTTTAGCCAGCGCGCCGGGCTTGAGGTTCTGCACGAATATGTCAGCTTTCGCCATCAAAGCTTCCAGCACCGCCTTGTCATCGGCCTTGCCGAGGTCGAGCACGACGGATTCCTTACCGCGATTGAGCCAGACGAAATGCGCGCTTTCGCCATGCACGACGCTGTCGTAACCGCGCGCGAAGTCGCCTTCCGGCCGCTCGACCTTGATGACGCGCGCGCCCGCGTCCGCCAGACGGCACGTGCATTGCGGCGCCGCGACCGCCTGCTCAACCGAAACAACGAGGACGCCTGAGAGAGGGAGAGTCATGTTGATCTCGGAAGCGAAGCACACTCCGCCGTCATCATCCGCGAATGCGGATGATCCAGTAGCCGCCGGCGCAAAGATAATCAACTCAGGCTGGGCGTACTGGATGCTCCGCTTTGGCGGCGCATGACAGATGGAATCAATACGACCGCGGCAGGCCGATCACGTGCTCGGCGAGATAGGAGAGGATCATGTTGGTCGAGATCGGCGCGACTTGATAGAGCCGCGTCTCGCGGAATTTGCGCTCGACGTCGTACTCCTCCGCGAAACCGAAGCCGCCGTGCGTCTGCACACACATGTCGGCAGCCGCCCAAGAAGCGTCCGCGGCGAGCAGCTTCGCCATGTTGGCTTCCGCGCCGATGTCCTTGCCGGCTTCATAAAGCCGCGCCGCTTCACGCACCATCAATTCGGCAGCCCGCATTTGCGCATAGGCACGCGCGATCGGAAACTGCACGCCCTGGTTCTGTCCAATGGGACGGCCGAACAGCGAGCGCTCTTTCGCGTAGACCGACGCCTTGTTGATGAACCACTTCGCGTCGCCGATGCATTCCGCCGCGATCAGGATGCGCTCGGCGTTCATGCCGGAAAGAATATACCGGAAGCCCTGTCCTTCCTCACCGATCAGATTCTCGGCCGGCACACGCAGATCGTCGAAGAAGACCTGCGTGGTGGCGTGATTCATCATGGTGCGGATCGGATTGATCGAGATGCTGGTGCCTTGCGCAAGCCGCATGTCGACCAGGAATACCGATAATCCTTCAGTGCGCTTCTTCGCCTGTTCTTTCGGCGTCGTGCGCGCGAGCAAAAGCATAAGATCGGAATGCTCGGCGCGCGAAGTCCAGATTTTCTGTCCGTTGATGACATAGTGATCGCCCTCGCGCCGCGCCGTCGTGCGCAATGAGAGCGTGTCCGTACCGGATGTCGGCTCGGTGACGCCGAAGGCTTGCAGGCGCAGGCCGCCCGCCGCGATATCGGGCAGATAGGTCGCCTTCTGCTCGTCGCTGCCGTGACGCAGAATCGTGCCCATGGTGTACATCTGCGCGTGGCAGGCAGCGCCGTTGCAGCCGGAGGCCTGCACCTCTTCGAGAATTGCGGCCGCGGCGCGAATGCCCAAACCGCTGCCGCCGTATTCTTCCGGTATCAGCGCGGCGAGATAGCCGGCCTCGGTCAGTGCCGCGACGAATTCGGTCGGATAGGCGCGTTCGCGATCGAGCGCGCGCCAATATTCGCCGGGAAACTTCGCGCACAGCGCGCGCACGCCGTCGCGAATTTCGGCGAAGTCGTCAGACGCTTCGGATGTACGTTTGCTACTCAAAACACTGTCACCTGTTCGGCGTTTGACCCGTCATCCTGAGGGCCGCACGAAGTGCGGCCCTCGAAGGGTGACGGCCGTGGCCGATCATCCTTCGAGGCTCGCTTCGCTCGCTCCTCAGGATGACGGGTCATGGTCTCAAGCCTGTTAGATCACAACTTCCGCGCGGCCGTTGTTGATCGCGACCACATCGCGCTCGATGGCGCGTGCGCGGAAGCTTATCACGGAACCGTCACGCCACATCTCGGTGCGAATGGTCTCACCCGGAAAAACCGGCGCCGAGAAACGCCCAGCCATCGATCTCAGTCGCGCCGGATCGTAGCTACAAACGGCCTTGAGCAGTGCGTGGCCCGCGACGCCGAATGTCGCAAGGCCGTGCAAAATCGGGCGGGGAAAGCCGGCTTTCCTGGCGTAGTCCGGCTCGACGTGCAGCGGGTTGATGTCGCCGGAAAGCCGGTAGATCAGCGCCGTTTCCGGCCGCGTCGGCAGGTCGCACACGGCGTCAGGCGCGCGCTCCGGCAACGCGTGCGGCTGCGGCGTTTCGCGCTTCGGCCCACCAAAGCCGCCGTCGGCGCGGCAGAATGTGGTCTGCTTCAACGTGGCAAGCGTTGCTCCACTCGCCTTGTCGGTCACCAGGCGCTCGGAATAGACGAGTGCGCCCCTGCCTTCGCCTTTGTCGATCACCTCGACGATGCGCGTGCGGCCGATAACGGCGCCCTGAGTTGCGACCGGCCTGTGCAACATCAAACTCTGTTCGCCGTGCACGACCTTGGTCCAATCCACGCCCGTTTGCGGGTTGCGCAGCCAATACGGCGTGTAGCCTTGCACCAGCGCGAAGGTCGGCAGCGCTTTCAGATTTTTCTCGTAAACGAATGCAAGCTCGTCCTCGTTCAACGGATCGTGGCCGAGGCCAAGACCGAGCGCATAAAGAATGCAGTCCCTGGGTCCGTACGTGTGCTCGACCTCGGGAATTTTGAGGGCGAGCAGTTTTTCGTAGACGATGGGCATCAGACTGTCGTCCCCGCGTTCGCGCAGGGTTGTCCGGGGAATGATTCACCATGTCGCAGTGCATGCCCGGCCCGCCGGCATGTACCGGTTCTTTCTGGTTGTCGAGACACAGAAAGAAAGGCCGGGCATGCGGTTTAGCAATAGCATCTTCGCCACGCT
>JAICMO010000141.1 GCA_025929185.1 Pseudolabrys sp. | reverse complement strand
GCATGATCCGGATTGCCGATGTGGAAGACGTATTTCCACGGGATCAGCACCTTGTCGAAGATCACGGTGGCATCGAGCTCGTCCCCTTGCGACGCAAGCGGATGCTCCACCGGGTCGCTCGCCACGACGCTCTCGCGGCAGACGATGCTGATGCCCGGAAGATTCGCCGGGCAAACGCCATAGATGATCTGGTCGCCTTTGGCGCCTGGCCGGAAGAATACGCCGAGGTGCAAGAAATCAGCGAAGGCGGACGCAGTACCAATCGCCTTCACGCCGTTGACTAAAATGCCTTCATCATTTGTTTCGATGATGCGCAATGCAGGCGACGTCGCATGCGCGTTGGGATCGGAGCGATCCGCCTGCGGATCGACGAAGTGCGGCGCGACCACGAGATCGCGGTCCATCGCGTATTGCCAGAAATTGCGGATATTGTCGGCGAGCCCGCGGCCCTCGGCCCCGATCGACGCTTTCTCCCACGGCTCGGGATCGTCGATGTAGGTCACCAGCATGTAGTTCTGCGAATCCGGCGTGCGCGGCATCGAGGCCGCCACGAAGTGCTTCATGATGAATTCGTGGTAGCGGCGCTTGCGAACGAGCTCTTCCTTGCTGCGATGCTGGAACCACATCATCGACCGGCGCGTGTCGGTCTCGTCCACGAACGTAAGCTGGTCCTGCAAATCGGGCCGGCGATGCAAGTCGAAGAATTCCGCCGTGCGTTGCGCGTAGTCCCGCGTCAACGAATGCGTCGCGACATTGTCGATTTCGGTATTGCCGACCCAGACCTTGCGCCCGTCGTTCAGCGACTTGAGATAGTGCTCGCCCGTGCGCAGCATCGCGGCCTCCAGCGTTTCCCAAGAAGCGCACCCGGCGTCATGCGTCGCGCCGGCATTCTTGTTATCGGCTGCTAGCCTATGGCCGGGAGAGCGGTTACACTATCAATTCATGGATATAAATTACATTCCGAATAGTTATGCGATGGAGCTCGATCTCCATCAACTGCGCGTGCTCGACGTTTTGCTGCGCGAGCACAGCTTGACGCGCGCCGCCAAGGTGCTGGACGTGACGCAGCCGGCGTTGAGCAAGACCCTGGCGCGGCTGCGGCGATATTTCGACGACCCGTTGTTCGTGCGCGTGTCGCACAAGATGGAGCCGACGCCAAAGGCCATCGCGCTGGCCAAGCCGGTCGGCGAAATTTTGGACCAGATGCGCGCATTGCGCGGCGAGCACGTCGCGTTCGACCCGCGCACGTCGACGCGCACGTTTCAGTTCTGCGTGGTGGATGCCGGCGTCATCAAGCTGTTGCCGCCGCTGGTCAATCGCGTGATGATCGAGGCGCCGAATGTGCGTTTGCGCGTCATCCAGCTCGAAGGCGAGCATCTTGAATCGTGGCTTGAGTCCGGCACGATCGATTTTGCCATGGGATCGTTCGCCTCGCTGATGAAAGGAATCCGCCGGCAGTTTCTATGGACGGAGGAATATGTCAGCGTCGTCAACCGCGGCCACCCGCGGCTGTCCCGCAATCCCTCATTGCGCGAATTCATCGCCGAGAATCACGTTCTGGTCTCAACGCTCGGCACCGGACATGCGCACAAGCTTGCCGAGCGCGCGGTGGAGACGGCAATCCCGCCGCAGAACATCATCTGCCGCGTGCCGATCTTCATTGCCGCCGCTGTCATTGCGAAGCATACGAACGCAATCGCCACGCTGCCGATGTCGATCGCGACCGTGCTGGCGGAGGATCTGAATTTGGAAATCATCCGGCCGCCGATCAAATTGCCGAAGATCGAAATCTATCAATATTGGCACAACCGTTTCCACCGCGAGCCGGGCAACCGATGGATCAGGTCGGTGTTCCTGGGCCTGTTCCGGGCGCCGCGCGCGAACTCGGCTAGCTAATAACAACACCCTTTACGAACTCGACACCGGCAAGCGCCCGCTGTTAGCATGCGGCGGGATCGAAGTGGCGGCCCATGGCGCACATCGTCCTCATCAATCCACGCTTCGAGACCTCGTTCTGGGGCCTTGAACACGCGCTGCCCTTCATGGGCAAGCGCGCCAATATGCCCGTCGCGGCGCTGCCCTTGCTTGCCGCGCTGACCCCCGCGGAGCACCGCGTCACGATCGTCGACGAAAACGTCGAGCCGATCGATTTTGCCCGCTGCGCGCAAGCCGACATCGTCGGCGTGACCGGCATGGTGGTTCAGCGCCGGCGCATGCGCGAGATTCTGAGCGAGTTGCGGCGGCGCGGCGCGTTCACGATCGTCGGCGGCCCCTGGGTCACGATCAAGGAGGATTATTTCGACGGCCTCGCCGAGGTCATTTTTATCGGCGAAGCCGAGGAAACCTGGCCGCAGTTTCTCGCCGACTGGATTCGCGGGCGTGCGCAGCCGCGCTACGAGCAGGCCGACAAGACCGACCTCACACGTGTGCCGCCGCCGCGCCTCGATCTCCTGAAAACGAGCCGCTACGCTTTCGGCAGCGTGCAATTCTCGCGCGGCTGCCCGTTTCTGTGCGAATTCTGCGACATCATCGTCGTCTTCGGCCGCAAGCCGCGCCTGAAAACGGCGGCACAGGTGATTGCCGAATTGGAAAACCTGCGCGCTCACAATCTCTCCACGGTCTTCATCGTCGACGATAATCTCATCGGCAACAAGAAGGCGATCAAGGAGCTATTGCGCCACGTCATCGCCTGGCAAGCCGCCAACGGCTTTCCGCTCAGCTTTGTGACCGAGGCCTCGCTCGATCTTGCCGATGACGACGAATTGATGCGGCTCATGGTCGAAGCCGGCATCGAGGCCGTGTTCGTCGGTATCGAAAGTCCTGACCCGGAATCGCTGCGCGAGGCGCGCAAATTGCAAAACGTGCGCGGCAATGACGGGCTGGTCGACAAAGTGTGCCGCATTCAGAACGCCGGCATGGAAGTCTGGGCCGGCATGATTCTCGGTTTCGATAACGACAGCGAATCGTCATTCGACGCCCACCGTCATTTCCTGCACGAGGCTCGCATCAGCACGGCGATGGTTGGCATGCTTTCCGCGCTGCCCAAGACGCCGCTCTACGCGCGGCTCGCAGCGGCGGGTCGTCTCGACTCCGCCGACGAGCCCGCGCAGGGAACGAACGTGATCCCGTTGAAAATGACGCGCGATGAATTGAGCGTCGGATACGTGGGCCTGATGTCAGCGCTTTACGACTGGCGCGCTTATTTCCAGCGTATCGACGACCTCTATATCGGCGCCGGTTTGGAGATCAACCGTGCGTGGCAGCATTATGCCAAGGCCCATCCTTGGCTGCGGCGGCGGCGACACTTGCGATTTGCTTTCGAAGCGCTCGGCATCTTCTCCCGCCTCATGTCGCGCGTGCCGGACCGGACTTTGCGTGGCGTGTATCGGCGGCAAATTTGGCACGTCTTGAGAGCGCGGCGGAATCCGGCCGTGCTGCGCGTCTACGTGATCAAATGCGCCATCCATTTCCACATGCATCACTTCATTGGCAGGCTGATGCAGCAGGACCGGCCGGTGATCAATAGCTATTGATGGGTGGTGCCCAGGGGCGGAATCGAACATTGAACGCAAGCCGTTGATACATAATGTGTCTCTTAATGAGATCACATCATAGGCCAACACGGAGGCCAACGCGATTTCCGCCTTAAAAAATCGTGGGTTCGATTCCCGTCGCTAAGCCGACCCTCGATCTCGGCAGCTCAAATCGAACGATATATCCGGCGCCGCAGTCTGCCGTTCGCTCATGAATCACGTCAGGTAGCGAATCGCAGCCGAGCGTGAAAGACCGATTCCGGTTGGCGACAACGCCAAAAAATGACGGCTGCATTGGGCCGCAGTGGCCGCTGAATCGACCGCGTTTACACGGCTGCTGCCTGCGTTCGGGCGTTCAAACTCGTTGAATTTTTGGGGCGACAGGCCAGAGTTTCTGTTCATATTGATTTGCCATCGCTCGCACGAACGCGGGCCTGACCGCCGGAGTCAAACCGGCAACGATGGCGAGACAATCTTGGAACAACTTGCCCTGACCGTCGCCGAGGCTTGCGCTGCCGCGCGGATCGGTCGAACCACGCTTTACGAGGCCATCAAGAACGGCGACCTCGTCGCCGCGAAATACGGCCGCAAGACTCTCATTCGCGTTGACGATCTGCGCAACTGGCTCGGGCGCTTGCCAACCATTGGCCCGAACGCACCCCCGGATAGCGCAACTGTTCAGCGCGGTAGGCAGCATCGAGTTTGAACTCGCGACAGGGTGTCAAATGGACGACCTGTCCACGCTGCCGAACATCTGGGCTGCGCCCGTTTCACAAGGATGGAGCGTCTTCCCTCTTCAAGCTCGCGGGAAGAGGCCGCTTTGTGAGTGGAAGAAATTCCAAGTGGAGCGCGCATCCCTCGAGCAACTGCGCGAATGGGCGGCGAGAGAAAGCAATATCGGCATCGTTACCGGCCGCATCTCCAAGATCGTGGTCCTCGATCTCGATAGCGATGCGGCCATAGGCGAGGCGAAGCGGTTGGGGCTGCCGCATACGCCTACGGTGCGCACCGGGAAAGGCCGTCATGTCTATTTCCGCCACCCTGGCTCCTTCGATGTTCCGAACGCGGCTGGCATATTCCCCGGTGCCGATATCCGCGGCGATGGCGGTTATGTTGTGGGGCCGGGCTCCGTCCATGAAAACGGCAAAGTCTACACATGGGCCTTGCCGCCCGGACTCTACGATTTCGCTCCATTGCCGGAATGGATGCTCGACCGATTCCAACCCGGCATCGGGCGTGTGCAGGCCGACAGGCTTAAAAACGCGCCGCCGGGCACCCGCAACGACACGCTCAATCGAGTCGCGTTTGATACCGCGCGCATGGCGGCTCATGGCGAGGTTGACGGACCGGACGCTCGGCGCCGCCTCGTCGAAGCCGCAATGGATGCGGGGCTCGATCGCCACGAAATCCTGCCAACGCTGAAGAGTGGCTGGAAGGCGGCCACTGCCGCGGAGATTGCCAAGAGCATTTCGAGGCGGCCGCATCCGAAACCGCCGCCCCGTTTCGAATGGGTGAGCGGCTCGATCAGGCCCGTCCTAAGCGGCAATTGGATCATCAAGGGATTGCTCCCTAAAGAGGGGATGGGCGTCGTCTATGGCCGACCCGGTTGCGGAAAGTCTCTGGTCGTCCTCGACATCTCGCTGCGCACCGCGGCCGGCATGGCTTGGCGCGGACTCAAAACCAAAACCTGCCCGGTATCCTACATCGCTTCAGAGGGCGGCGGCGTTTTCGCAAACAGGGTCGTTTCGTGGTGCGCCGAGTACGGTGCGCCGTGCCCGCCGGGATTCCGCTTCTCCACCGCCATGCTGAACCTCCGCAGTGATGAGACGGACGCGCTCGCGCTGATCCAGGATGTACGAACGCATCAGCCAGGCTGCGGGCTTGTCGTCGTCGACACGCTCAGCCGCAACATCGCTGGCGGAAACGAGAACGCAGCAGAGGACATGGGCGCGTTCGTCAACTTGTGTGACCGAATCTCAAAAGAGCTCGGCTGCCTTGTGCTGATCGTCCACCATACCGGCAAGGACGAAGCGCGTGGCGCACGGGGCCACAGTCTCCTGCTCGGAGCCGTCTCGACCGAGATCGAAATCACCCGAAAGCAGGGCGAGCCGGGGGCCATCAAGGTCACCAAACAGCGCGACGGCGCCGACGGCGCCGAATATGGGTTCACGCTGAAGGCGACGACGGTGGGCCTAGACGAGGATGGCGACATAGTCACGTGCGCGGTTGCAATTGACGCCGACGCACCGAAAGGAAGGCCCCGACCGCAAGGGAAGGTTCAGCACATCGTCTATGATGCCTTCTCCCAATTCGTCCTCGACCACGGCGCGCCAAATCCGGCCGGAACCGGGTTTCCCGACGCAGGCCGGGTGCGCGTCGTGGACTTTGAAGCTTTTGTCCAGTTCGGCGCCGGGCGAGTGATGGCGGCGTCGCCTTCCGAGGCAAAGAAGGTCGTCCGAAGGACCATCGCTGCGCTTTTGGAACGGCGCGTGCTCGCGATGAACGGCGGAAAGCTCTGGTCCTTGTCGTGAGAGGTGCTGATGGGACAAATCGGGCAAAACGGGAGAAATCCCGAATTCACCCCAAGGACTCAACAGGACAAAGAGGACAAATCTCTTTGGGATTTGTCCCTTGCCTCGTGTCCCAGTTGCTGATCTTGGATGAAAGCGAACACAGGGCGGCCCGGCCTTAGGTTCTTCCCCGGCGCAAACGTATGTGGGCGGCAAAGGCCCAATCGAATTCTAGCGGCAGACAAGAATTCCGGGTGCGCACCTTGCCCTTGAGTGCGCACCTTTGCGGGTGCGCGGGTGCGCGCCGCGAACCTTTGGAGGCAGCGCGTGCAGACCATGATGCGGTGCTGATCGGTGCCGACGACGTGATCGCGGCCGGACGCGCGCGCGTAATGGCGCCGAAAGCGCTCGCCGTTAGAATTGTCAAGTCGGAGGGCAAAAATCGTCCCGTTCGGGATGTTTTCGGCCATCCTGCGGGCGATTCCACACAAATCGTCCCGATCGGGTTCTTTTTATGATCGGGAAGCCCTCGATCTGAAGAGCCGCCCTTATCGTGAGATCAGGTGCCCCTTTGGTCGCAGCTGTTTTCAACGTGCAAGCATCAAAACCGGCCGTGCTATGGCCGGCCGGGAAATAAAGCACGGCCCGTCATGTGACGGGCCGCGTGGCGCCCTGGGATCTCGCCGACCGACCAAATCGCGATCAGGCGGCTTGCTGGCGCGCCTCAAGCGCGACCATGCAGAGATCGCGGTAGCGGGCGATCGCCTTCGGGCTCGAGCTGACGGGATTGATCTGAAAGGCTTGCAGCCCTTTCAGATCGCCGGCCTTGGCAAGCTCAACGACGCTGGCGAGCTTGTTGCGAAACCGCGTATGCGTCGGCGCGCTGAAATCGGGCGGCTCCGGCAACTTGCCTTTGCGGGCTGCGGCTTCGATTGCCGCGCGCTTGCCGGCGGGCGGCCTCGGTGCGGCGGACTGTTTCATGCCATCTGCCGGCGGTTCTCGCGAAGGATCAGCGGCGAGCTTTGCATCGCGGGGATTGGCCGCAGACTTCCGTTGCCGTTTCACGCGCCACGTAAAGCCGTCCTTCGTCTTCACGATTTCGATTTCGTCGGGCTCGTGACCCGCCGCCTTCGCGGCGCGCTGAGCGTTGAACTTCTTCGCGTAAGTCTTCATCGGGTCCTCCATATTGGGCGTGTCGGTGACGAGACCCGATCGACCATCGGCAGTGACGCCGTAGATCAGTGGACGCCGGCCATTACGGTGCATCGCGACCAAGCGAGCAGCCTTCCTGCGCGCTTCGTCGAGTGTCTCCGCGGTATCGGTGGCGTAGCGGCCAACCCCAAGGAACAGGGCGATTTCGAAGCGGACCGCCGATGCGACCACATTGGCGTTGCCAACATCGGCAGGATGGGGTTTGCGGGCTCGCGCCATCCGTGGCTCCCTCGGTTGATGGGGCGAGCGCAGTCAGGCTCGACCCGCCGATGGGAGCAACTGCAGACCAGCCGCTGGTCTAGAAAAAGCCCACGCCGGAGGGGCCGACGGTGTCGACCAAGAGAGCGCGATCCAGAAATAGGTTGCGGGCCTCGCAACTAGTTTCAGCAATGACCAAACAGCCATGGCAAGCAGCGCCGTGCAGAGTCCGATCGTCAGCAGCAGCGGCGGGATCATGGTCAGCACAGACCGGATCGCCGGAACACAGCCGCTGCCGTTCGAGGGCGCTCTCTAGAACCTGCGCGAAACGGCCGCTGACCTCGACGAGGCCCCCAAGCGTGCCCTGGTTGCCCGCCGATGCCGTGTAAATGAGAATTCCAACTGCGGGGACCACATTGCCGAAGCCCGCAGATAGATAGATGCGCTCGTGGATTGAACTCGCGGGATAGCCGCAATCTATGGCGACCTCCGTGATCAATGCATGCGCAAGAGAATGCGCGAGCAGATACTCCGGACGAAGCTGATCGCGAATGGCGCGATCCGGAATGTTCTCTCCGCGTTGGCGGCGCTGCTGAAGCCAACGATCGGCCCCCACGTTCAATGACGCGATTCTGTTCTGGACTTCAGACCGCGCTCGCCAATCTTGGAGAGCATTGCGATCAAATGTGAGGAAAAGTCCTTCCCCAAACTGTTCAACAGCGGGCAACCACATTGGATTGCGGGCAAGAGGCGCGCCCCGCACGGCAAGACCCACATCCTCGAATTCCTCTGTAACGACCGGGGCAGGCTCGAAACGCGTGAAGCCATACAGGCAAGCCACTTCGCGCAACCGATGGACCGCAACAAGAGAAGAGATACCTTTCAACACCGGCGAGTTGCCGGGGTCCCACAAGGTCCTCGGAAGTGTTTCGGCGTGCAGCAGCGCGTCAGGTGTCGGAGTGCCGATGATCGCCTGACCGCTGCCTAGCATCGCGAATTCGGCCAAGCGCGGATTTTCCGCTTGATCCGCCTGATCGTCAGAACGTTGCAATACGGCGATACGCGACCAAATCTCCTCGTCGGTGTATCCTTCCAACGTCGCTGCCACCTGCGGGTTGAAGCGCCGTGCCAGCTTTACGTCCTCCGCCGAAGTGCAGTTCTGCAATGCAGACCAGACGCTCGTCACCAACTCCGCCAATTGATCGGCCGCGGCCGGAAGGGAAATGACGCGGGCAACTTGCGGAAAATAAGTGTTTGTTGCGCTACGGGTCAAAAGACGAAGCATGCGCGGTGAACCGTCCGGATGACGACAACCGTTAGGATCGCGACTGTTGTCGATCCATGGCCACTCGGCGCGGCAGGGGCCTAAGCGGCCAGGCAAGAACAAGTCATTCAATGAGAGCGACGCGCCACATTCACAGTAGATGCGTGTTTGTCGAGGATCGCCGGTCGTGCCGCCATCCTCGAGCCAGAGCGGTTCCTGGCAGCCCTCGCGGCCGGTCGTGTTTTGGTGAACCACTCGTCGCCAATCAACATCTTGAAGATGACCGTCCTCGCATCCGCAGACGAAGCGAATTGGTGAAACGTGCCGCTTCTTACCATCGTCGCCGCGGTAGTCGTGTCGTTTGGGAGCTTCCAGCTGCTGAAAGCGCACAAGCCGCCGGCGATCGGACGGATCACCCTGCGCGGCATCGCACACGAACCAACGGGGAAAGATCGTCGCTCTTATCTTGGGCGAGAGTCTGCGCGGATCGCGAACGTCGAGCGGAGGCGTTCGCAACTGCGGGTCGCCGGTCGTCGCGAGTCGGGTGTCGTCTTGAAGCCGCAGGCGCAGAAGCCGCGATAGTCGCGGCTCCTCGATCAGGCGAAACGCATCGCG